>NZ_JBHXEN010000090.1:0-19323 GCF_042724695.1 Streptomyces sp. NPDC127068
CCTGACCAGCGAGAGCACCATCTCCTGGCGCGACCCGACATCACCGGATCAAGCTCGCATAACAGGATGAAAGAACGGGAGGAAACGACCTCTTATAGGCGGCCACTGACAAAGGAGGTCAGTACGTTCTTAAACCAACTTGTTGGCCAACCATTCACTTGCTTCGATGAGCCCGCCCTGCCGAAGTCTGCAGCTCCACACGACTGTTGGCCGGCGTGCCCGTCCCTTGCGCTCAGCGGATCTTGGAGGCTGATCATGATCGTGGACCTCTACGAAAGGCTGCTCGCCGCAGCCGACGCACGATCGGAGGACGGTGCAGACCGAGTCCGCGCCACCTACGAGCCGACCGACGGACTGAGCGGAAAGATCTATCCGCCGACGGTTCTGAACCGAATGTAGATCGTCGCGCCATCCGGCGAAGAGCCGATCAACGTCTGCGGCCAGCGGCGGATTCGCATTCGCATGTTGGTCTTGCCGCGTGGGCGGTTGATCTCATCGACCGGGCACTGCACCCAGCACGCCAATCGCCGCGTGGATATCCGCCTGATGCCGCACCTCCAGGAACTCGAAGTACGTCGCGAGGGTCTGCGCCTTACGGACCTTCATCAGCGTGGCCAGCCGTCGCTGCTCCTCGCCGAAGAACCGGTTGAGGTCAGTCGGGACCAACTCCCAGAGCGGGCGGCCGCACCAGCCGCGCAGTTGCATCAGCGCTTTCACGTCGTCGGAGATCGTCTCGTCGGCGATCCCGGCCGCAGCCCGGGCTAGCACAAACTCGGACAGCAGGTCCTGCTCAAAGTCCGCTATGTCCTGCGGCAACTCCAACAGCGGTCGAGATCGGATTGAGGCAACGGCAGCGAGCGGCATCCCGGACCTGACGGTGTGGCGCCGGCATCCGGTGGCTTCCGCTTCCAGGGGAGAATTCATCAGACACCGTGTCGTTCTTTCGTTCCGCCCGGTCGCGGAAGCACGTGCGCACCAGTGTTCACTCCCCTGGGCGAACCGACCTGGGGAACACGAGGAGGGGGAGGGTCACGGGCCATGACAGCCGATCGTCCGTGCCCGGGACGCTGGCCGTCACGGGCAACCTCCTTCAGGTGCCGGGGACACACCGAGCCACCCTGAGGGCCGGTCCGCCGGAAGACCCGGGGCGGGCGGTCCTGTCGGGTAACGTGCCGGACAGGAGGCACCGACGTGTGCTGGACAACAGCGATCCCGGCCGCCCGCCCAGGTCAGCCTCGATCGCTTCGCGGGAGGCAGCCTCGATGCGTAACGCTCAGGAGTCCGGTGACCAGGTCCGGCGGGCACTGGCCGACTTCGTCCACGACGGTCGGCACACAGCCAACGAGGGGGCCCGCCGCGCGGTCGCCGCAGTCCTCGTACCCCACGGCTCCGGCCCCACGCACACGGAGCGCGTGCACATCGCGTACGAGCAACTCCGTGGGGTCATCGCGGAACTGGGGACCTCACGGGAGATCGCGAGGGACCCGGACACGGTCTTCTCCCTCTTCGACTGGGCCGCCGTCTCCGTCCCCGACCTCTTTCCCCTGCTGAGCGGTCACTTCAACCTCACGGTCGGAGCGCTGGAGCGCCTGGGACGTCCCTGCCCCGAACAGGACCGCGCACGGGCGGCGCTGGACGACGGCGGACACATCGGGGTGTTCCTCCTCACGGAACTCGGAGGCGGCAGCAACACGCGCGAACTGCGGACAGAGGCCCGATGGGATCCGGCACGCCGTCGTTTCACCCTTCACACGCCGAAGGCGGCAGCGGTCAAGTTCATGCCCAACGTCGGGGACGAACGGGTGCCGAGGATCATCCTGGTCGCGGCCCGTCTCATGGCCGACGGACGGGACGAGGGCGTCTTCCTCTTCCTGTCGTCCCTGTGGGAGCGGGGCGGGCGACCACCGACGGGGATGCGTGTGCACCGGATGCCGGATACGGGGTTCTGCCCCATGGACCACGCGCTGATCCATTTCGACGGAGCCGTCGTCCCCGAGGACGGCCTGCTCACGGGGGGCATCGCGCACTTCGACGAACAGGGCCGCTTTCACAGCTCACTCGCTAGTCTGCGCGACCGTTACCACCACACGATCGAACCGCTTCGGACCGGCCGGGTCGCGCTCGCCCGCGGAGCGGTGGCCGCGGCCCGCGCGGGGCTGTGGCTGACCGTGGCCTATGCGCACCGACGACGCACCGCCGGTGGGGTCCTCATGATCGACCGGGACAACGTCCGGATCCCGTTGACGCTCGCCGCCTCCCGCCTCTACGCCGTCACCGCTCTGGGCAACCGGGCCCGCGCTGCTCTGGCCGATCCCGCCGTGCCCCCGCGGGACTCCTCCCTTCTGGCCATGCTCGCCAAACCTCTGCTGTCGGAGACCGCTCTGTCCGTCCTCCAGCAATGCCGGGAACGCCTGGGAGCACAGGGCATGTTCCGGGCCAACATGATCACTGACTATCTGGGCATCACCCAAGGCGTCATCACCGCCGAAGGCGACAACCAAGTGCTGCGCGTCGCGTACGGCCGGGCCCTCGCAAGCGAGGGTACCTCCCCGCTTCCCCAGCCTCCGGGTGAAGCCCCCGTCTGGCTGCGGCTACTCGACCGCCGTGCCCGCGTCCTGCTGGACACCGATGCCCTCCGGTCCGGCGCCCGGGCCGTCGCCCTCGCTGAAGCCACCGCCACCGCTTGGGCCGCGCACGCGCTCACCGAGGAGGGACGGCGACGCCAGGGCCGGGCCGCCCTCATCCTGCGCGACCTCGCTCAGCTGTACGGAATTGACCAGGTCCTGGCCCACGCGGACTGGTACACCGCCCACGATCTGCTTGACGCCTCCACCGCGCGGGGGCTGACCCAGACGGAGGATGGTCTCCTCGACGGCCTCGCGCGGTTGCTCCCTGTCCTGACCGAAGCCTTCGGCATCACCCCTGACCTGGTCCCCTCAGCCTTCGTGGCCCGTGATTACCTGAGCGCCTGGACCGGAATCACCCCATGGCACCGGGAACGGCCCTCCGCTCCTTCCACGGGCAGCTCCGCCGCTCCGGACACAGAGTGACCGGGTGGGAACGGCGCTTCGCGCTGGCAGTCCGCCGGCGAAGTCGCTCCACCGGGTGGTGAGCATCCGGTGGAGCAGACGGGGTTGTTGACGAGGTAGACGCGCCGGGGGCAGATCCCCAGGGCGAGGGCGTGTCCGAGGACCGGTGCCGGGCGGGACGCGGTCCTCAGGGAGTAGGCAGGGGTGTCGTCATGGTCCCTGATGTCCATGGCTGTGCTCCTGTGCGCGGGGCCCGGTGAAGTGCGTCGTTCCGGATGGTGGAGTTCGTGGTGCCCAGGGTTCTGTGATGTCCAGTGGCTCCCGTGGGGGGGGACCGTCCGGTGTCCCGTGCCGTGTCCGGGAGCAGCTGGGCGGAGGCCATGTACGGTGAGGACGAGGCAGCCGTGGTGGGCGCCGCATTCGAACGAATCGCTGAGCGCACTCGGAACGCCCGGGGCGCGCCGTGCCCAGGACAAAGTCCGGCGGGGTCCTCGCGCCGCGGAGCGGAACGGTCCGCCCCCGACCGCCACCCGACCAGACCTCCGCCGTGGTCAAGGTTTGGTGGCGACGCACAAGCCGTGTGCGTAGGGCATTCCGCCGAGACGCCGCACCTCGGTGAAGCCCGTTTCCCGGAGCCACTGTTCATGGTGGGCCCAGGGGTAGTAGCAGCCGCTGCCGGAGGCGCGGGAGAGGAAGTAGGCCGAGAACAGCATGGGCATGACGGGGCCGTCTTCGGTGTCGTCCTGCATGGTGTTGGAGATCAGGACCCGGCCTCCGGACGGCAGGGCCGCGTGCGCCTTCGCCAGCAGCCGTCTGTTGGTCCGGGGCGGGAAGATGGGGAGCACGTGGGCCATCAGGACCGTGTCCGCTCCTTCGGGCAGCGGCTCTGTGAGGAAGTCGGCGGCGTGCCATCGGACGCGGTCGCGGAGTCCCGCCTCGGTGACGTTCGCCTCGGTGATGCGCAGGACTGACGGCAGATCGACGATGGTGACGGTGAGGCTTCCGTACGCCCGGGCCAGGGCAAGGGCGTTGGAGCCGTCGCCGCCGCCGATGTCCAGGACGTGTTCGTTTCCGGTGAGCACGGCGGACCGGATCAGACCGTCGAACGCGGCCTTGGACAGGGCGTGGAGCCCGTCGTGGAGGACCTTCTCCAGCCGGGGCCGGTCGGCCAGCCGCGTGTAGAGGGTGTCCCCGGCGCCGGGGAAATGAAGCAAGCCGACGTTGGTGGAGCGCTGGAGCGAGGCGAGGAGGTCCCCGACTCCGGGATACACGAGGTGGCGGTGCATGCCCAGCAGTGCCGTCCGGTTGGTCTCACGGCCGGTGACCAGGGTCCGTTCAACGGCCGGCGCGTTGCGCAGCCGGCCGCCGTCGTCGGTGACCAGGCTCAGGGCCGGCAGGCCGCCGAGCAGGACGGCGAAGGGGCCCTCGGCGAGGCCCGTGGCCGCGGCGGTCTCCCGCGCGGTGGCCCCTGGGTGGGCGGACAGATGGTCGAACAGCCCGAGTTCATGGGCTGAGCCGAGCAGTTGGAAGGCGATGTGGCCGTGGAGGAGGACGTCGATGTCGTCGTGGGAGAGTTCACGCCAGGGCATCGGTGTGTTCTCTCTCCGCTCGGGCGTCGGCGACCAGGTACACGGCCGGGAGGGTCAGACGGCTGTCGTCAGGCAGGCGCTGGGTGGTGCGCAGCACGCTGCGGCCCCGGACCCGGATGCGCAGCCCGGCGTCGGAGAGCAGGCGTTCCAGTTGGGCGCGGGTCAGCTGGGCGGGGCGGATGCCGTGGTCGAGGGCGCGGGCCAGCTTCGGGAGCGGGCCGCCTGGTTGTCGGGCCAGCGCGCTGATGGCGGCGTGGGCGTCCTCGTCGAGTTCGATGGCGAGCAGGCGGCCTCGGAGGCCCAGGAGCGTGGTGATGGAGCGCAGCAGGGCTGGCCGGTGTTCCGCGGGGAGCTGGTGCAGGAGGTAGCGCATGTGGACGTCGCAGTCGCCGTAGCTCCGTCGCAGTCGGTCGGTGGCGTCCGGGTCGCACAGGTCCAGGCACTGATAGGTGATGTTGGGCTCGGAGTTGAGCCGCCGGGCGTGATCCAGCGCGGCCCGGGAGAGGTCGACGCCGATGACCCGTGCGCAGTGCCCGGCCAGCTGGCGGGTCTGGGTGCCGTTGCCGCAGCCCAAGTCGACCATGGGGAGCCCGAGGGGCAGGCGTTCGCGCAGCAGGGTCGTGGTGAGGGCGGTGTCATGGGAGTCCCAAATGGCCTCGCCGGCGTGTGCGGGCAGGTCTTCCCAGTAGCTCTGCCACGCGGTGGCGTAGTCGGTGGTCACGGGGTCAGGCCCCGCGGACGAGGATCGCCGCGTTGTTGCCGCCCATGCCCACGCTCGTGGAGATCGCCGCCCCGACGGGTGTGCCGACGCCCCGCCCGATCACATGAGGGAGATCGCAGTCGGCGTCGGGGACGCGCAGACCGTGGGTTGGCGGCACCTGGTCGCGGCAGGCGGCGAGCAGCGTGGCAAGGAGTTCCAGTGCTCCGGACGCCCCGAATGTGTGTCCGGTGGCCCCTTTGACGCCGCTGACGCGCAGCTGGTCGACGTGTGGTCCGAAGACCTTGCGCAGCGCGGTGGCCTCGGCCGGATCGTTGGACCTGGTGGCCGTGCCGTGCACATTGACGTAGCCCACCCGCTCGGGCGCGAGACCCGCGTCGGCGAGGGCTTCCCGGAGGCAGGCCGTCATGCCGGGGGCGGATGCGGGTGAGATGTCGCTCATGTCGAAGGCGTCGCCCCGCAGTCCGTAACCGAGCAGTTCGCCGTAGTGGCGGGCGCCGCGCGCCCGGGCGTGTCCGGCTTCCTCCAGAACGAGGACGGCCGCCCCTTCGCCCAGGACGGTGCCGTCCCGGTCCCGGTCGAAGGGGCGGCAGGCGCCGGAGCGGGCCCCGGTGTTGTTCTGGGCGAAGCCGGAGTCGATGAGGTCGGTGACGGGGGACTCCGCACCACCCGCGAGCATGACCTCGGCGCGGCCGTGCCGGATCTTGTCGTAGGCCGCGATGATGGAGTCGGCCCCGGACGCGGAGGCCCCGGAGACGGTGACCAGCGGGCCGCGCAGCCCGTGGCGCACGGACAACAGGGATGTGGCGGCGTTCGGCAGGGTCATGTTGAACAGACGCGGTGAGACGCCGCGGGCGCCCTTCTCCGCGAGACGGGCGAACTGTTCCTCGAGCACCTCGGTACTGGAGAGCGCCACACCGATCGCCGCGCCGTAGCGCTCGTAGCGCTCGGGGGACTTCACGCGGGACACGATCTCGTCGCGGGGCAGGTCCAGGCCCGCGTCGGTGAGGGCGGCGTCGGACGCGGCCAGCGCGTACTGCTGGTAGCGGTCCAGGACGCGCGCATCACGTGCGGAGATGCCGTGCTCCTGGGGTACGAAGCCGGTGATCTCCCCTGCGGTCTTGACCGGGCAGCGGGAGGTGTCGAAGCGGCTGGTCTCCCGCACTCCGCTGAGTCCGGCCATGAGCTGGGTGAAGATCACCTCGACGTTCGTGCCCAGGGGGGTGACGGCCCCGAGCCCCGTGATGACCACACGTCTGTCCGTCATGTCGTGTCCTCCCGCATGATGTCCTCCGGTGTCCGTGCCGGTGGGGCTCCCCCGGCGAGGTCATCGTGTGACGGCGACCACGGCGCCGTTCGCTCCGGGCGCGTCGAACCGGATCACCCGTGGTTCGGTGAAGCCCGCGTCGGTGAGCCAGGCGAGGTACTGGGATTCCGAGTAGTTCCGGCCGCCTTGCGTTTCGGCCACCATGTTCAGGCCCATCAGGGCGGCGTCCGTCGGGCCCGTACGCTCCGGGTTCAGCAGCAGCTCGCAGATCACCACGGCGGCGTCCGGTTCCAGCGCCGTGCGGCACCGGCCCAGCAGCGCGCGGTCGGTGGGCTCGTCCCAGTTGTGCAGGACCGAGCTAAGCAGGACGACGTCGTAGCCGCCCGGGAGCCGCTCGTCGGTTCTGAAGTCGTGTGCGACGGTATCGACGCTCTGGCCGAGCCCGGCCCTCCCGATCCGCTCCGCGGCGATGTCGCACACGTGCGGCAGGTCGAGCACCGTCGCGGACAGCCGCCTGTGCCGTTGGCACAACGCGATCGGGAACGCCCCGGAGCCGCCCCCACGTCCAGGAGCCGCCGATGCCGGCCGAAGCCATAGGCGTCGTCCAGCGCCTCGGCGGTGAACGCCGACAGGGAGTGCATCGCCTCCCAGAACAGCTCCGTCATCACCGGATCGCCGGGCGCGAACACCGACTCCTGCCGCTCCGGGTCCCAGCACAAGGGCCGGTCGGCCCGTAGCCCTTCCAGCAGACGCTGCCACGCCGGGTACTTACGGTGGTCGCAGTACCGCACGAAGTGGCCGAAGTAGCGGGGTCGACCCACCACGAGGAACTCCTCCGCCAGCGCGTCGTTGCGATACCGCGCGCCGTCCTTCTCCAGCAGCCCCAGTGACGCGCAGGCGGCCAGCAGCATGTCGACCGGACGCTCGTGCAGGCCCAGTTCGTCCGCGGCTTCCGCCAAGTCAAGGGCGCTTCCGTCCGCCAGACGTGTGAACAACGCGCACTCGACTGCGATGGCCAATGCTTTGAAGCCCCAGAATCCGGTGGTCAACCGCATCAGCGGCACCGGTGACACAGAACTGCCGTGAACCTCCATGATGGTTCTTCCTCCCCGTCATGCGGCCTCGTGCTGGACACCGGCCGGCGGCAGTCCGCCCGGCCACCCCCCGCGCGGGACGGTGCACGACCGCTCCGGACGGGAACGCCTCGCGTGCTCGCGGGCCGGCAGGCAACCGGCGCCCTGCCGTCCGACCGTTCGTTCAAGCCGTCTGCCCCTCATTCAAGCCGTCTCCTGTCACGCTGGCTACCTTCGTCTCCCGGCGCACGGAAGCGTGGTGCGGCGGTTTGGGTACCCAGCCGTGCCGATGTCCCGGTCCATGCAGAATCGCTCCCCCCCCGCGTTTCGTTCGCACTCGGGCCCGCGCCTCCGCGTTTCAGGGCGGTCGCCCAGACGACCGGGGGATGAGCCCGCGCGATGTCGCCGGGAGGCTCGAACGGGGAGCCCCCGGTCCGGCGCCGCCCCTGGACCAGGCACCGCGCGAGGCGTCCGCCTGGCCCGCCCTGAGAGCGAGTAGGTGAGGGGTCCTGTCCGACAACGGCTATGTGGCCATGCTTTCGGTGTCGCTTTCGCTGTCGGCTTCGGTGCTGAGCGCTAGGAGGGTGGTGATGTCTGCGAGTGCGGGGATGTCGTACAAGAGTGGCCGGGGCCCCGCCTGGTCGGGTCTGCTCCGATACCCGCCGTCGGGTTGTTGTTGGGCGAGCAAGTAGCCCAGTGCCTGGTTGAGGACCGACGCGTGCTCGGGGGCGTCGGTCAGTGCTATGACAGCGTAGGCAGTGCTAATCGGATCGCTGGCGTCGCCAGGTTTGTGACCCCAGCCTCCGTCAGGTTGTTGTGTGTCAGCGAGGTATTGACGGCAGCGGTGACGGGCGTCGTGGGCCGCCAATCGCAACGAGACGGGGGCCTGTGAAGTGAGGGTGCCGTAGGCAAGGGTGGCGCGAAAGACAGCGTTGTTGACACTACGGCTCCAACTGCGTTCGACAACCGGGCCCGCGTCCACGAGGAAGGCCACACCGCGTTCAGTCTCATCGCGGTAGGCAGGATTGGGAGCGAGTGCGTTCACAGCTCCTGCGGTCATAGCGATCTCGGAGGGGGTCCCGCGTACGAAAGTGGGAAACCCGCCGTCCAGGTTGCGCTGGGCGATCAGGTACTTCTCTGCCTGGGCGATGGCACGGAAGTGCCGGCCGGGTGTGGCGGCTCGGAGAAACTCAAGAGCGTAGGAGCTGGAGTCGACGTCACTCTGAGACACCTGGGTGGCGAAGCCGAATCCGCCGTCGTGATGTTGCCCGGCAGCAAGCGCATCGGCCATCGTGGTCAGTCTCGGATCGCCAAGATGAGTGCTGCGGGCCAGGGCTGTGCCGGCGATGGCAGTGGCGAAGATGTCCACGTCGGTGACAAAGGGCAGACCTCCGCCGGGAAGTTGCTCCGTGGCCACGCGGGCCAAGGTCCGTCGGACAGCCGGGCGGTGGGCGTGGTGTTTGCGCAGCGCGAGCAAGCCCAGCAAGCGGGCGAAGTGGTTGGCCTGCCAGACCGGTCCCCGCTGAAGGACGGGCGTGAGCCGCGCCCAGTCGGAGTCCGTGGCAGCCTCAGGCATGGCCATGACCTTGAGCGCAGACATCTGGAGCTTGAGCCAGATCTGCTGGTCACCGACCTCGTAGGCGTCGATCGGTACGGTGTCCGGGGCGAGCGGGGAGCCGAGTTCGGCAAACAGCGTCTGGAAGGTCAGCAGCTTACGGTGAGAGCTGAAGTGTTGGAAGGAGGACAAGGAGGACATGGCGTCATGGATGGCCTCGCCAGAGAGAACCTTCTCGCCCATTGCCGCCTGCGCCAAGTGGTGTTGGAGGCGGTCGGGCGGGGAGGTAGCGAGGACGTGCTTGAGGTAGCGATGGGCCGAGCAGGCTTCCCGCGCGGCGAGTCTCTCCTTGGTGAGCAGGGACAGCAGCAGGGCGGATTCCAGCACCCGGCTTGCTCCGGGGGCCCGGATCATTCCGTGGGGACCCAGGCGGGCCAGAACGCGGCGAGCAAGCCTGTGGCGGCAGGTAGCCAGGTCATGGCGCATGTGGTGCTCCGAAGTGAGGTGTGGGCCCGGCAAACAGCTGGCGCAGGACCTCGCCCCCGTTGGGAGTGAACGGTTGGGGTGGATCGGTGAGCAGTTGGGCGATCTCAGAAAAGGCGTGACCATCGATTTCGGCACGATCCGGTCGTAGCTGCTCGATGAGGTGGTCGATTTCGGCCAGATGAACGGCCAAGTGGCAGGGACCGATCGGTGAGGACTGTGGGATCCGGAGTACTTTGCGGAGCCGGGGGCGGATGCTGAACTCCTCGGCCAGTTCCCGTTGGGCGGCATGTCCATAGCTCTCCCCCGCCCGTACAGACCCACCGACGAGGACGTCGTGGTGGCCGGGGAACACCTGGGCGGTCGGTCGCCGACGGTAGACCAAAACGCGGGCAGGACCGACCATCAGAATGGTCGCGGCGACTCGGTAGTACAGGCCGCTCCGGTGCGCCTGTCCACGTGGTCCGCGTGCAACCGGATGGTCATCGGCGTCGACGAAGTCGATCAGTTCCACAGTCGTTCCCAACCTGCTGCGAGTTCGACTCGACGTCAGCTAACATGACGCCCTTCGAAGCCACCTCACGTTTCCCTCGGGGAGCCGCCTCTTTCTCTTTTCACACGGGCGGAAACGAGGACTCTTCGAGTTGCACAGGCTCATCTTGCGACGTCACATCTTCGCCCGTTAGATCCGATGTCTAGCGACCAAGATGAGGCTGGTGACATCAGATCGGAGATCCCTCGGGGTACAGCAGGGTGTTGCGCTCGGACCTGGCTGTCTTCTCCTGTAGGTACAACTCCTTCAAGCGTTCGACCGTTTCTCCAGAGATCTCCAGGGCAGCAGCGGCCTGTTTGATTCGGGCGACCTCGTCCGCGGTAAGCTCGCCATCTGCGTCGCAGGCCCGCAGAGCATCGAAGACCAGGGAGCCACGGGTCTCGTAGACGATCGCCGACCGGGTCACCAGGGTCGTCACATCATCCTCGGCCGGATAGACAGCGAGTTCCTCCAGCGTCTCGGCGTCCCCACAGTAGGCGGCGAAGTAGCCGAGGACCCAGTCCCGCTCCTGCTGGGAGATCACACCGTCGCCTTTGGCGCAGACCAGAAGGGCCTTGGCGTAGAGACCGATATCCCTGTCGTCCGGTCGAGCGGCGAAGTCCCATTCCTGCCGGAACAGCCATTTACGAGCCAACAGGCTGATTTCTTGTGCCGATTGAGGCATGGCGCACTCCCGAATCGCGGGTAGGTTCTCCCGGCGTGGAGGTGGTCTCCACGGACGGGCTGCGGCTCTCCGCCGCTCTCCATCATCCGTTCTCCCCCAGCGCAGTGATCTATGCACCGTTTCTCCGGGGGAGCAGGGATCACGCAGAGGCGGTACGGGAGCTCAGAGGTGTGAGTCGCTAGAGGTGCGCACCGGGCGCGTGAGCCCCGACGGTGCACCTGCGGACGGCAGAAGGACACAGTCGGCACGGGTTGACCCCGCTCACCGTCGCATCATCGTGTCCAGCGATCGCCGGTGCGTCCGCCGGTCCTTGAGGGTGAGTCAGCTCTCCGGGAAACAGAAATCGGATTTCCCCGCTCCTCACCGCGGAGCTGGCGCTCGGGAGCCCACCCAACGGTTCACCTGCAAGCGCAGCGGTCGAGGGCCAGCCTCCTCGTGGAACAGGAGGGTGACGCACACCGTGTTGACGGGCCACCAACCGTGCCTGTCCGCCCTTTCCCGGGGGCGGCGCGGACCGGCCGCCGCAACCGGATATCCACCGGGTGAACTACGCGGCACTCATGTCATGCACCGCGTGTGCCCAGAGTCGCACCAATCGTCGTGGGTGTCTGGCCGCCGTGTCGGTGAGCGCAGCGAGGTTGGCGCTCGCGCCGTGGGTGAGGAGCAGGGTGAAGCAGGTGTGACCTGGCGGAAGCCAGGGAATGGCGTCGATATCGATGACCCGAGCGCCAAGAGCCGTCATGGGTTCGTCCATCCGGACGTAAGAGGCCGTGAGCGCCACGCCACGCGGGTCTGTGAGACGTCCGAAGATTCGATCAGCGAGGGGTTCCGGAGTGTGTTCCGTGAGGATGCGCAGCGCACGGCGACGAGCGGCCAAGCGCTGTCTGCTCATCGCGGGCATGTCCTGGGCTCCCCCGGCCTTGTGGGGCAGGGGCACACGCAGCAGGCCGATGCGATTGCCCTGTGGCAGCGATGGAATTCCCTCGTGCTCGTGCGGGTGGCGGACGTCGACGGGAAGCAGCGCGCACGGAGCCGCACGCCAGAGGGAGGTTGCCGCGCGCTCGTGCACGGGATCCCACGCGTACAGTGCTCTCGCCAACGCCGCCAGGTGGACCTGATTGACGGTGAGACCTGTCGCTCGCGCTGCTGCCCGTAGGAGTTCCACGTCGACCGAGGTGTGGGCGAGTTCGCGCGGCTGCGGTCCGTGCTTGTCCGGCTGTGGGGTTCTTGCGGCGGGACGGAAGGCGCGTAGCAGGTCGGGGAGCAGGGGAAGGAGCCTCGTGGCCCATTGCGGGGGGCGGGGTTTCAGGGAGTGGGGACTTGTACGGGTTGCCAGGGGTGCCGAGCCGAGCAACAACCGCAAGGTGCATAGCGTCGCGGTGGCGTCCTGCACTGCGTGATGTGCGAGGAAGCTGAGTCCCCAGCCCTGGGTTTCCGTTGTCTGTAGCCACATGCCCCACAGTGGCCTGGCCGGATCTGGTGGCGGATGGAGGAGTGCCTGTGCCGGGCAGTACGCGGGACGGGTACCGGGGAGTTGGCGGACATGGCGGGTGATGTCGAAGTCCCGGTCTGGTTCCCACCGGATCCGCCCGTCCTGTAGGACGAGACGGTGAGTGAGCGCGGGTATACGCGAAACACGATCGGCGACATGTGCGCGCAACATGGCGAGATCAGGTGGTGAACCCCGCATCCGCAAATGGAAACCGAAGTACAGGTCCGACGGTTCGCGGGTGAGGGTGCCCAGACGTACGAAGGATTTGGTGAGGAAATTGACTTCGAGTGATGTCGTCGACATGCTGCCGTCCTCGCGGAGTTAGGAGCCAGGCCGGATACCTATCCATGCCGTCCTGAACAGAATGAGGGTACACAGCTCATAAAGCATGCCGACGACAGTGATCTCACCTCAGCGTGGCCACTGATCGGGTGGCGAGGCGGTGTGAGGTCGGGTGCGCAACGGACAGGGCGCCCATGTCGTTGAGGGAGGTGTTCGACGCCTCAGCGGCGCTGCCGGGCCGCACCCACGACCTGATGGCCGCCCGGACCCACACCATCTCCGGCTCTGTGCGACCAGGGCGTCCCGCCCCTCGCCCACATCGCTACAGACGACTGGGGCACCACCGCCAAGCGCCGCCCGCCCAGCGGCGGACTCCCATATCGAGCGGACCCGTCAACCGAACTCCGCCCGCGACCCGGGCGCCCGTCGTACGAGGGGCACGATCGAAGTCCTCGCAGATCTTCCGGATATCCCGCATCAGCCTCAACCGCATGGCCGTCATCACCGAAGCCGTCATCATCCTGGAGAGACAACGCCGGACACACTCAACGCATCGGTTCCGCTATCGGGCACGCTCGACTGGTCTTCGACGCTGAGAGATTCCAGTGAGCGTGGTTCTTTCTATTCGGGCATGATGACACTAGCCGCAAGAGGAGGGAATCGCATTTCGAGTAGGTGAGGAGGTTTCTCATGAGAGACAGCGGATGCTCGAAACAGCCCGGGGCTCCGGAACGGCTGAAACCGCGCCCTTCCAGGCAGGTGGCCACCCTCTCCGGGTACCGATTCATGGCGGCACGTCAGCTCAGCGTGCTCCGGCGAACCAGCAGTGATCCGAACGACGCTTCCTCTGCCCGCACAGGGCGAGGGGCCACTCTGATAAGCCGACGCCCGGCGTCCCCGTTTCAGGGCCGCCCGAAAGACCCCGTGCCATGACAGGCGGTGACAGCGGGCGTGAGCCAGTCGCAGTGGTGGGGATGGCTCTGAGGTTCCCGCCGGCGTGCGACTCCGCCGAGGCGTTGTGGCAACTCCTGTTGGAGGGCCAACAGACGGTCGGACCGGTCCCTCGTGAGCGGTGGGAGCCGTACCTCTCGGACAGCCCCGAGATGGCGTGGTTGCTCCGGCACTCGGTGCAGTACGGGTCGTTTCTCGACGACATCACGGGATTCGACGCGAACTTCTTCGGCGTCTCTCCGCGTGAGGCACAGGTGATGGACCCGCAGCAGAGGATCGTGCTGGAGGTCTGCTGGAAGGCGCTGGAACACGCGGGAATCCCGCCCCACGGCCTCGCAGGCAGCGACGCCGGCGTTTTCATGGGCGTGGCGGACAGCGACTACGGCCGTCGTTTGCTGAGCGATGTCGCTGGTGTCGATGCCCTGCGCGTCTCGGGCGGAATGCACTACGGCGTGTCCAACCGAGTCTCGTATCTCTACGATCTGCGTGGTCCCAGCCTCTCGGTGGACACGGCCTGTTCATCCAGCCTGACGGCTCTCCATCTGGCGGTGCGGAGCCTACTGGACGGCGAGATTCCCCTCGCGCTGGCCGGGGGGGTGCACCTGATGATCGGACCTGCCCCGCTGCTGGGCATGACCGACGCGGGCACGATCGCCGAGGATGGGCTGTCCAAGCCGTTCGACGCCGCCGCCAACGGATACGGACGCGGTGAGGGAGCGGGGGTCCTCGTCCTGAAGCGGCTGGTGGACGCCCGCCGTGACGGTGACCGGGTGCTGGCCCTGATCGTAGGCGGAACCGTCAACCAGGACGGCCGGACGCCCGGGTTCATGGCCCCTAGCGACACCGCCCAGGCCCATATGCTGCGCACGGCCTACGATCGTGCGGGCATCGCGTTGTCGACGGTCGATTACGTGGAGGCCCACGGCACCGGAACCGTGGTCGGTGATCCCCTCGAAGCGGCGGCGCTGGCGGAGGTCTTCGGCCGCGAGCGGCCGGCGGACGATCCGTGTCCCATCGGGTCGGTCAAAGCGAACATCGGCCACCTCGAATCGGCGTCCGGAGTGGCCGGCGTCATCAAGACCGTACTGGCGATGCGGGCCGGAGCCATCCCAGCGACTCCGAGATTCTCGGAAGCTCCCCATCCCACGATCGACTGGACCGCTTGCGGGCTGAGCGTGGTACGGCGGACCATGCCGTGGCCCAATCGAGGGCATCCGCGACGAGCGGGCGTCTCCAGCTTCGGCGCGGGCGGCACCATCGGCCACCTCATCCTGGAGCAGGCTCCCGAACCGATCCGCCCCGCGCGCCCGACGAGGCACATGGGCGCACCACGAATGCCTACGGTGGCCGTGACCGACCGAGCCAAGCCGCCACCATATGTCTTCCCCTTGTCGTCCATGTCCCGTGACGGGGTGCGCGCGAACGCCCGCTCCCTTCGGACATGGCTGGACAGCCATCCGCACGTGCCCCTGTCATCGCTCGCCCACACCCTCACACGACACCGATCCGCACTGCTCTGGCGCGGGGCCGTCATCGCGGGTGACCACGGGCAGTTGGCCGACCGCCTCAGCCTCGTAGAACGGGGAGAGCCAGGACAGGGAGTGGTACTGCGGCGTATGTCACATGAGGACGTCGACGCGGTCTGGGTGTTCTCCGGCCAAGGGTCGCACTGGCCATCCATGGGGAGGCGTCTCCTCGACTCGGAGCCGGTGTTCGCGGGTGTGGTGGAAGATCTGACCTCTGTGTTCCGGGAAGAACTGGGCATCGATCCCGCCTGGGCCCTGACCGAAGGGCCGCTGGACGACAGCGCGTCGGTACAGGCACTCACCTTCCTGATGCACACCGCGCTCTCGGCGGTGTGGGAGGCCCACGGCGTCAAACCCGCCGCGGTGGTGGGGCACTCCATGGGAGAGATCGCCGCCGCCGTCGCCGCCGGAGTGCTGTCCCGCGTGGATGGCGCCCGGTTGGCTTGCCGGCGGGCACGCTTGGTGAGGTCCGCACGGGGGCGGGGAGCCATGGCCCTGGTGGGGCTTCCTCCCGATCGGGTCGCCGAGGAAGTGGCCGGCGCCCGACATCTGTCACTGGCTGTCCACGCTTCGCCGACTTCCGCGGTCATCAGTGGTGACCGGTCCGTCGTGGACGAATGGTGCGAACGGTGGGAGAACGAGGGCGTCTTCGTCAAACGCGTCAGGACCGACATCGCCTCGCACAGTCCGCACATGGACCCTCTGCTGCCAGGGATCGCCGAAGCGGTGGAGACCCTCGCTGTCCATCGACCGTCAGTGCCCTTGTACAGCACTGTTGTCGACGATCCCCGCTCATCCGTTCCGAGGGACGGCCGCTACTGGCAAGCGAATCTGCGCGGCGCCGTGAGGTTCAGTCAGGCTGTCACGGCGGCCGCCCAGGACGGCTACCGCGCGTTCTTGGAGATCTCCAGTCACCCCATCGTCACCCACTCGCTCGTCGAAACCCTGGCCGTCGGCAGGGATCTCGACGAGTTCACCGTCGCCCATTCCCTGCGCCGGGACACAGGACCTGAGGCCCTACTCGCGAACCTTGCGGAGCTGCACTGTGCCGGACTGCGGGTTGACTGGTCCGTTCCCCACTACGACGGACAACTGGCCGACCTGCCAGGCACGGTCTGGCAGCACTCCCGGTACTGGACGGAGACCAGTCTCCGTCGAGGCGGACACGATCCCGATGAGCACACTCTCCTGGGCCCCGGCACCACCATCGCCGGACAGGGCACCCGGTGCGTGTGGCAGACAACAGCGAACAGCGACCGTCGTCCCCACCCCCAAGAGCATCGGGTGCACGGTGTCGACATCGTCCCCGCCTCCGTACTGATCAACACCTTCCTCAACGCGGCCCACCAGACGGGCCACCCGCTCGCCCTGCGAGACATCGCGCTGCGTGCCGCTTTCCCGGTCGGGACACCCCGTGAGGTGCAGGTGACCCTCGGGGAAGGGATGTTCACGCTCCACTCCCGCCCCGCCGCAACCGTCCCCGGGCACTCGGCCACGAGCTGGCTCGCCCACACCACCGCCCGTCTGGACACGCTCTCCTCGCAGCCATCCAAGGCCCGGGAGGATCACCACTGCCTCAGCACCGTCCTGGACCACACACGCCTCTTGGACCTGCTCCGTCCACTTGGAGTGGAAGGCTTCGCCTTCGACTGGCAGGTCGACGACCTGCGGCGTGGAGCTCAGAACGTCCAGGCCCGATGCCGTGTGCCCACTCCCCTCATCAACTCAGGCGCGAACTGGGCACCACTGTTGGACGCCGCCATGACGATCCCAGCCGTGCTGCTCCTCGACGACCCCGCCCCTCGGATGGCCACGCGGGTGCGTCGGGTGAACGTGTGGGGCAGCCCCCCGGCGGAGTTCGCGGTCCACGCGCAGGTGAACGAGGACGAGGGCGGCATCGACATCCAGGTCGCCGCCCCCGGCACAACGATAGTCGCGGCCATTCACGGGCTTGAGTTCGGCGCCCTCGACGGCACCCGCTCTCTCCCCGATGTCCGCCGCGTCACCCTTCATGTCGATTGGCGGCCCCGACCACGGCCGGAGTCGTCGAAACGTCCGCAGCACATGATCGTGGTAACGGCTGGCTGCCCGGTTCCGCCTCGGCTCCAAGACGTGTTGACCGCCGCGGCCGTCCCCCACACGGTCCTCGACGGGCCGGAGGGCATCACGGACCGGGAGTTCACCGACGGGGCCCGTGACACCGCTGTGGTGGTCGTTCCTCCCCTGCCCGGTACCGCGGACCGCGTCGGCGAGACGTCGGGGGACGGGGTCTGGCTCCTCCTACGCACCGCGCGTCACCTCGCCGGCCTCCCTCCCGGCCGTCAACCCCGCCTGTGGTGCCTGACCGAAGCCGCGACCTCGGCACCCACACACCAGGCGCTGGCGCAGACCCCGTTGCTCGGCGCGGGCCGTGCCATCGCCGGGGAACATCCCGAACTGTGGGGTGGGCACATCGACATCGCCGACCCCACCGATGCCGCCACCCTGCTCTCCGTTCTAGGAGCCGACAACGGTGAGGACACCTATCTGATCCGCGGCAGGAGAGTGAGCGTCGCCCGTCTCGCCCCGCTGCCCTCACGGACCCCGGCGTCCCCGCGACCGTGCCAGCCCGACAGCACCTACCTGATCACCGGCGGACTGGGATCACTCGGCCTCGAAACCGCCCACTGGCTCGCCCGTCGAGGCGCCCGCCGACTCCTCCTGCTGGGCCGGACCCCCCTACCGCCCCGCAGGGACTGGCACGCTGACCAACCCGCGCCGGTGAAGCACCGCATCGACGCCATCCACCGGCTGGAAGAACGCGGGGTGACCGTTCACCTCGCCGTAGCCGATGTCTCCGACCGCGAGGGCACCCTCCGCGCCCTAGCCATGGCTCAACAGCAGTTGCCTCCAGTCCGGGGCATCGTCCACGCCGCCGGCATCACCGATGACCAGTTGATCGGCCACATCGACGAATCTTCCCTGCGTCGCGTCCTGGCTCCCAAAGTCGACGGCACACTGGTCCTGCACGAACTGTTCCCACCTGGCAGTGTGGACTTCTTCGTCCTCTTCTCCTCCACTGGTCAGCTCATCCGCGGCACCGGGCAGGCTTCCTACGCTGCGGCCAACGCCTTCCTCGACGGCTTCGCGCACCACCGCCACGCCCAAGGCGACAAGGGGACACTCACACTGGCCTGGGCGGGCTGGCGAGGGCTCGGTCTGTACTCGACCGCCACGGAGATCTTCGGGCAGGAGATGGCCGCTTCGGGGACCGGCGACATCTCGGCCGACACCGCGTTCGCATGCTGGGAACACGCGGAGCAGCAGGGCGTTCCGTACGCGGCGATCCTGCCCGTCATCGCGAAACCGACAGCCAGCCCCCTGCGCTTGCTCAGTGGACTCACCACAGCACCCGTGTCCAGCCCTCCGCACGCTCAGGGAGAGCCTGCGGGCACAGAGTGGAAAGAGCTACCCGAGGAAAGGCGGCGGTGCCATCTCGAACTCGTCGTCGCACGGCATATCTCCGAAGAACTTCGGATACCCCTCGGCCAGATCGACCACCAGCGTCCCCTTCTCGACCTGGGTCTCGACTCGCGGATGGCGCTCTCGATCCGCGCCCGCCTTGAGAAGACCCTCGGAGTCGGGCTCCCAGTCACTCTGCTGTGGCAGCACCCCACGGTTCAGGAAGTCGTCCGCTACCTCCAGCGGGTGGGGCGGACCTGAACCGTCGCGTGCCCGTATCGGTATCGGACGCGCCAGTACATCGACAAGATCGAGGCTATAGCGAAAGCAGTTGAAAACTATGGCTGATGAGAAGCAGCCGCGGGGCGGCTCGATGGGACGCGCGTTCGTGTTGCCGACATTGCGCCTGGCCAACGGGGCTTGTGGAGAGCCGGATGCGGGGCCCGCTCGCACGTACGGTTCGGGAGGGCGGCGTGGAGAAACGGGCTGGGAGGAATCCCGGTACCGTGCTCCGCGCCGACCCCACCACGATATCGATGTCCAGGACGAGAACGGCCGCAAGCTGGCCGCCGCGGACCTGCCCGAAGGAGCCGCGGGCATCGCGAGACTGCAACGGGCCGATCACTCCTCCCGTCCGCGTACCAGCCCCAAGTGAACGCCCACCGGCGCAGGAGGCGGATCTTGATGATCCGCCTCCTGC
>NZ_JBHXEN010000091.1:0-18944 GCF_042724695.1 Streptomyces sp. NPDC127068
GTTCCACCACGGAGGCCGCCCGGTTCCGGCTGCGGTCCGGCGGCGCCGCGTCCCCCGGGCGCGGTGACGCCCTGGTCCACGGCACGGCCGTTCCGCTCGGAGCGGACCCGTCCGGCGCACGGCTGACCTTCGTCCCGCCCGGGGTGCGACACACGTCGTGTGCCGTACCGCCGCACGGGCAGTGATCTCCGGCCGCCGCCGGTCGAGCATGGCCCGGTGAGCCGCTGCCCCCCGTTTACCGCCTCGGGGCCGCGGGGGGTCCCCCGCCCGGCAGCAGCGTCCCTGGTTCGGCCGGTGCGATTTCGACGGCCTCCGTCCTGGGATTGCGGCGCTGGCGACGGGCCACCCAATGGGCGAACCACGACAGCAGCATGCACATCCCGATGTAGATCGGTGAGATCACCATCACGACGGGGATGAAAGGCAGATCGTAGTCGAGGTTCGACGCGATCAGTTTCCCGGCGTGCAGGAACTCCTCGTAGGTGATCAGGTATCCGAGCGAGGTGTCCTTGAGGGCCACCACGAGTTGGCTGATGATGGCGGGCAGCATCGCCCGTGCGGCCTGCGGCACGAGCACGTACGTCATCACCTGGGTCTTGCGCATGCCGAGCGCGAACGCCGCTTCGTGCTGACCGCGTTCGACGGCGTTGACCCCGGAGCGGAAGACCTCGGCGAGGACGCTGCCGTTGTAGAGGGTGAGTCCGGCGACCAGTGCGGGCAGCGGCTGCACCTTCAGCGCCACGAAGATGAAGAAGATCATGACCAGTACCGGCATCGCGCGGAAGAACTCCACGATCAGGGTGGAGACCCAGCGCACCGGTGCGTGGTCGGAGAGTCGGCCGGTGGCGAGGAGCGCGCCGAGCACCAGGGACAGCACGGCGGCCATCCCGAACGCCTTGAGGGTGTTGGCGAGGCCGTCCAGCAGGAGTTCCTGGATGCCCTTGTACTCGAAGGGCGTCCACTTGGTGGCGGTGAACTGGTCGGTGTCGAAGAGGAGGTACAGGATCCAGCCGAACAGGGCGAGGAGCAGTCCGGTGGCGATCAGGCCGTAGGTGCGGTGGCGGCGGCGGGCCTTGGGGCCGGGGATGTCGTAGAGGGCGGTCGACTCCGCGGCGGAGCCGGTGTGCGTGACCGGGGACGCCGTGGTCATCGGGCCACCCCCCAGTGGCGTTCCATCAGGTGGAAGAGGGCGCTGATGCTCAGGGTGATGATGAGGTAGCCGACCGCGATCCAGACGAACGTCCAGATGATGTTGTAGCCGAGTTCGCTGAGGGTCTTGTAGGTGCCGAGCAGTTCGGTGACGCTGAAGGCGCCGGCGATCGCGGAGTTCTTGGCGAGCGCGATGAGCGTGGAGCCGACCGGCGGGATGACCGAGCGGAACGCCTGGGGCAGCACCACCAGGGACAGTGACTGCCCGAAGGTCATGCCGAGGCTGCGGGCGGCCTCGCCCTGGCCCTTGGGCACGGTGTTGATGCCGGAGCGCAGCGCCTCGCAGATGAACGCGGAGGTGTAGCAGCCGAGTGCGAGGACGGCGAAGACCTCGAACGGCAGCACCAGGCCGAAGCGCGGCAGTCCGAGGAGGACCGCGAAGAACAGCAGGGTCAGCGGGGTGTTGCGCAGGATGGTCACCCAGGCGGTGCCGAACATCCGCAGCGAGCCGATGGGGGCCACCCGGAAGGAGGCCATGACGAAGCCGAGCACCAGGGCGAGCACGGAGGAGTACACGGTGAGTTCGACGGTGCCGAGGAATCCCTGGGCGTAGGTGTCGAAGTTGTCGATCAGTACGTTCAAGGGGGCCTCGTTCAGCTCGCCGGATAGCGGTCGATGGCGGGCGGGGCGGGCGCGGGGACCCCGGACAGGCCGAGGGTCGCCTCGTACGCCTTCTTCCAGTCGCCGTCCTTCTCGCGGGCCGCGAGCGCGTCGTCGAGGGCGAAGCGCAGTGCGTTGTCGCTCCGGGGGACGCCGATGCCGTAGGGCTCCTGGGAGAAGGGCTTGCCGACCACCTTCAGTTCCTCCGGGACCTTGGCGGCGTAGCCGATGAGGATGGCGTCATCGGTGGTGACGGCGTCGACCTGGTAGGTCAGCAGGTTGTCCACGCACACCGAGTAGGTGTCGTACGCGACGAGCGTGGCCTGGGGGTAGTCCTGCTGGATGCGCTGGTAGGGGGTGGAGCCCGCCGCGGAGCAGACGCGTTTGCCCGCGAGGTCCTGGGGGCCCTCGATGTCGTTCTCGTCGGCGCGGACCAGCAGGCCCTGCCCGGCGAGGTAGTAGGGGCCCGCGAAGCCGACGAGCTTCTTGCGGTTGTCGTTGATGGTGTAGGTGCCGACGTAGTAGTCGATCTGACCGTTCTGGAGGGCGGTCTCCCGGTTGGCGGAGGCGATGGTGCGGAAGCGGACGGTGTCGGGGTCGAAGCCGAGGGAGGCGGCCATCATCCGGGCGATCTCGATGTCGAACCCCGAGTACGCGCCGGTCGCCGGGTCCTTCTCGCCGAGGTAGGGCTGGTCCTCCTTGGCGCCGACGGTGAGGTGGCCGCGGCGTTCGGCGCGTTCCCAGGTGGGCGAGTCGGGGAGTTGGAAGCCCTCGTTCACCGCGTACTGCGGCAGTGCGCCGGCGGCGGGGCCCTTCACGGGCGGGCTGCCGTCCTTGCCGCAGGCGGAGCCGAGGGTGGCGAGGGCGACCAGCAGGAGGGCGGTGGTCAGCCGCGGCGCGGGGGTCCGCGGGGGCAGGCTGCGGATCATGCGGTCACCCCTCAGTGCTTGAGGATCTTGGAGAGGAAGTCCTTGGCGCGTTCGCTCTCCGGGTGGGTGAAGAAGTCCTCGGGCGTGCGGTCCTCGACGACCCGGCCGTCGGCCATGAAGACCACGCGGTTGGCCGCGGAGCGGGCGAAGCCCATCTCGTGGGTGACGACGACCATGGTCATGCCGTCCCGGGCGAGTTGGCGCATGACCTCCAGGACCTCGTTGATCATCTCCGGGTCGAGGGCCGAGGTGGGCTCGTCGAAGAGCAGGGCCTTGGGGTCCATGGCGAGGGCGCGGGCGATCGCGACGCGCTGTTGCTGGCCGCCGGAGAGTTGGGCGGGGAACTTGTCGGCCTGCCCGACGAGTCCGACCCGGTCGAGGAGTTCCCGGGCGCGGTGCTCCGCTTCCGTCTTGCCCCGCCGTCTGACCTTGACCTGGGCGAGGGAGATGTTCTGGAGGACGGTCTTGTGGGCGAAGAGGTTGAACGACTGGAAGACCATGCCGACCTCCGCCCGGAGTTTCGCCAGGGCCTTGCCCTCCTCGGGCAGCGGCTGTCCGTCGAGGAAGATCGCACCGGACTCGACCGTCTCCAGTCGGTTGATGGTGCGGCACAGGGTGGACTTGCCGGACCCCGACGGGCCGATGACGACGACCACCTCCCCCTTGCCGACGGTGAGGTTGATGTCCTGGAGGACATGCAGTTTCCCGTAGTACTTGTTCACGTCACGCAGTTCGATCAACGGATCGACGGCCATGCCCTGCCCTGCCCACTCTCGGCGGTCTCGGTCCGCGCAAACTATCCACGGCAATACGGGACTTAACAGACGACACGCACGTATGGGCATTAACCGTATTTGAAGCCAAGCGACCCGGCTGGCGATCGGGCCCGTTCCGTCAACCCTCCGCCGCCTCCGCGTACACCTGGGACAGACCGGGCGCACCGTTCGCCGCCCAGTCCAACCCCGCCTGCACCACGGGGATCTCCCGACCCGACTCCAGCCGCACCAGCGGCACCCCGTCCGACCGCAGCCGCCAGGAGGCACCCGACACCGTCCGGACGACGACCGTGCCGAGGTAGAGACCGGCGTCGTTGCCGAGCCAGGCCAGCAGGTCGGGATCGTCCCGCCAGCGCGGCAGGAGCTGGTCGAGCCCGCTCAACGACGCCACCGTGTCGTCGAGTTCGAGACCCGCGGCGTCCGCCTGGGAGCGCAGCAGATCACACTCCCCGAACAGCTCCCCCACCCCTTCGGGGTCACTCTCGAACGCGGACGCGAGCACGGCGGTCGACCGATCGGGCCGCCGAATGCGCCATTTGTCCAGGAAGTGAATTTTCATACCCACAGCCTGACATTCGTTCCGTCTGTCGCACCACAGGCGCGCACGACCGTGTCATCACGTGTTCACCGGGTGACGGCGCGTCGCAAGTTGACGCATCGGAGCGGGCTGCCTAGCGTCGACCGGACCGTGGCGGGCCCGGGTGCGGCGTTCACCTGCGGCTTCCCGACGCCGTCGAGAGTGAAGGAGCCCGCCCCTCGTGTGGTCCACCCACCCCGGCACCGCCAGACGGTGGCCGATGCGGACGGCAACCGTGTTCTTCGCCGTCGCGTCGGCGATGACGCCCGCCGTGGTGGGCACCGTACCGGGACCGGGGGCAGCGGCCTCGGCGGGCGGCGCACCGGGCGCCCGCGCCGCCGGAGCACCGCTCCCCCTTGAGCGACTGTTCGACAACCGGGGCGTCAGCCACGACGCGCGCCGTCAGTACGCCGACCTCGACGGCTCCGGCTCCTCCCTGTCCGCCGGCGACCTGGCAGCCGCGGGCTGGACCCCGGGGCGGACCCTGACCCTGGCGGGCGCCCCGCTGACCTGGCCGCGCCCCACCCCGGAGGGCTTCGACAACGTACGGGCGGACGGGCAGTCGGTGCTGGTCGACGGGGCGGGCGAGGCACTGGTGCTGCTGGTCGCCGGCACCCGGGGCACCGCGACGGGCACCGGCACCGTGCACTACCGGGACGGAGTGAGCGCCCCCTTCCGGCTGAGCGCACCCGACTGGCGGCGCGGGTCCCTCGCGACGAAGGCCCTGGCGCTCCCCCACGTCAACAAGCCGGCCGGACGGGTCGCGGAGCGGTCCCGGCTGTACGCCGTCAGCGTGCCGCTCCGCAGCGGACACGAGATCGCCTCGGTGACGCTGCCGCGCGACGATCCGTCCGGACCCGATCTGCATGTGTTCGCCCTCGGGGTGCGGCCCGCCGCGGGCGGCTGGACCGGCAGTTGGTCGGCCGCCACCGGCACCCACGCCCCGGTGGGCCCCTGGACCGACCGCACCCTGCGGCTCGTGACACGGACCACGGTGGGCGGGCCCCGGCTCCGGCTGCGGTTCGACAACACCTTCGCCCGGGCACCGGTCCGGATCGGAGCGGCCAGCGTGGCCCCGCGGGCGACCGGTGCCGCGGCGCGCGGGCGGCCGGTACCGGTGACCTTCGGCGGGCGCAGCGGGGTCGAGGTCCCGGCCGGGGCCCAGGTCGTCAGCGACCCCGTGGAGTTCGACGTCCGGCCGCAGCGCGAGCTGCTGGTCAGCTTCCACCTGCCCGGCACGGTCCGCGCGGCGCCCCTGCACCGGGAGGCCGCGCAGACCTCGTACGTCAGCGAACCCGGTGACCGCACCCGTGCGACAGGAGGGACCGCGTACCCGAAGACGATCACGTTCTGGCCGTTGCTGACCGGGATCGACGTGAGCGGCGGCCCCGGGTCGGTGGTCGTGATCGGGGACTCCGTGACCGACGGCTCGCGGCGCACCCGGGACACCCACCGCCGCTGGACGGACCTGCTGGCCGCGCGGTTGCAGCGGCAACGCGCGGTCCCCCGGTACGGGGTGCTCAACCAGGCGATCTCCGCCAACCGCGTGGTCTCCGACCGCTATCCGGGCGACGGGGAGTCACGCGACTCGTCGGGGGTGAGCGTCCTCAACCGACTGGACCGGGACGTCTTCGCCCAGACCTCGGCGCGGACCGTGCTCGTCTTCCAGGGGGTCAACGACCTGCGGTGGGGAGCCGGGGCGGACGAGGTCGTCGCCGGGCTGGAGGAGATCGCCGCACGGGCACGGGAGCGGGGGGTGCGGACGGTCGTGTCGACGATAGCGCCGTGCGGCGGCGAGGACCGTTGCACCCCCGCCGTCGACGACCGGCGCCGGGCCGCCAACGCGGCGCTGCGCGCCGACCCGGGACGCTTCGACGCGCTGCTCGACCTCGACCGGGTGCTACGGGACCCCGAACGCCCCGAGCGGCTGCTCCCCGCGTACGACAGCGGCGACCATCTGCACCCCAACGATCCGGGGCTGGTCGCGGTGGCGGACTCCGTGGACCTGCGGAAGCTGAGGCCCTGAGCCCGCACCGGGCGCCGGCCGCCCGTCAGAGGTCGAGGTCCACGACGACGGGGGCGTGGTCGGACGCGCCCTTGCCCTTGCGCTCCTCACGGTCGACGTAGGCGTCGGAGACGGCCTTCGCGAAGGGCTCGTTCCCGTACACCAGGTCGATGCGCATGCCCTTGTTCTTCGGGAACGAGAGCTGGCGGTAGTCCCAGTACGTGTACGGGCGGTCGTACTTCAGGGGGCGCGGGACCACGTCGGACAGGCCCGTCCCGCGCAGCGCGGCGAGGGCGGCGCGCTCGGCGGGGGTCACATGGGTGGCCCCCTCGAAGGCACCGATGTCCCACACGTCCTCGTCGGCCGGGGCGACGTTGTAGTCACCGAGGACGGCGAACGGGCGGCTGCCCCCGGCGTCCCCCGCGACGGCCGCCTTCAGCGCCTCGAACCACTGGATCTTGTAGGCGTAGTGGGCGTGGTCGACCTCACGGCCGTTGGGCACGTACACCGACCAGACGCGTACCGGGCCACAGGTCGCCGCGACGGCGCGGGGCTCCTGGACGCCCTCGTACCCCGGATCGCCGGGGAGGCCCTTGACGACGTCCGTCAGGCCCACCCGGGAGATCACCGCGACACCGTTCCAGCGGCCGGTGGCGTGGACCGCCGCCTCGTAGCCCAGCTCGCGCAGCGGGGCCGTCGGGAACTGCTCCTCGGTGGTCTTGGCCTCCTGGAGGCACAGCACGTCCGTCCCCGTGCTCTCCAGCCAGGCCAGCAGGCGGGGGGTCCGTGCGGTGATCGAGTTCACGTTCCAGGTGGCGATGCGCATGACCCCCAACCTACCGGGCGGGTGTGACAGCGCCGCTCCCCCGACCGGCCGCCCCGCCGCCGCGCGCTACAGCTCCACCGTGCCGCCGGGCGCCAGCCGCAGGTGTTCGGCGCCCCCGAGCGCGCCGATCTGACGGTCGTAGATGGGGCGGGCCAGGTCGGTGAGCAGGGCGTCGTGGATGTCGTACGCGCGGCGCGGGCCGACCTCCCGGACGTAGTCGATGACCTCGGAGATCTTGTTCCAGGGGGCGTGCACCGGAAGCATCAGCGTGTCCACCGGCCGGTCGGGCACCGTCAGTGCGTCCCCCGGATGGAACAGCGCACCGTCGACCAGGAACCCGATGTTCGTGACCCGCGGGATGTCCGGGTGGATCACCGCGTGCCACTCCCCGTGCACCTGGACGTCGAAGCCGGCGGCCGTGAAGGCGTCACCGTGCCCGACCGTGCGGATCCGCCCCGGATAGGCCGCGGTGAGCTGGTCGGCGACCGACCGCAGCGTCCACACGGTGGTGGCCGGGTCGGCGTCCAGGGCGGCCCGCAGGTGCTCCTCGCTGAAGTGGTCGGGGTGTTCGTGCGTGACCAGGATCGCCGTGGCGCCGACCGCCGCGTCCGCCTCGGTGAACCCGCCCGGGTCGATGACCAGGCGCTGGCCGTCCTTGTCGAGCCGCACACAGGAATGCGTCTGCTTGGTGAGCTTCATGGGGATCATCCTGGCCCAGCCCCGGCCACCGCGGTCGGGTGCGCCCGCTCACTCCTGGGGCGTGGTCTCCTCCCGGATGACCTCCTGCGCCACCCTGAAGGCCCGGTTGGCGGCGGGCACCCCGCAGTAGACGGCGGTCTGGAGGAGCACCTCCTTGATCTCCCGGGGGGTGAGTCCGTTGCGCAGGGCGGCCCGGATGTGGGTGCCGAGTTCTTCGGGGTGGCCGCCCGCCACCAGGGCCGTCAACGCGACCGTGCTGCGCATCCTGCGGTCGAGGCCCGGGCGGTCCCAGACGTCGCCCCAGGCGTACCGGGTCACGAAGCGCTGGAAGTCCTCGGAGAACTCGTCGGCGGCGGCGAGCGTCCGGTCCACATGGGCGTCGCCGAGCACTTCCCGACGCACCTTCAGGCCCACGTCGTAGCGGTCGCCGAGCCGGTGGCCCCCGGACTGCTCCGCGGCGGGAGCTATGGCGGCGACCGGTGCGGCGGCGGGCGGCGGGACCGCGACCGGGGGCGCCGCCTGGCTGACGACGCGGTGCTGACCCGTCGCGTCGGTGGCGGCGCCCCACGGGGTGGCGAAGTGCCGCACCAGCAGGTCGGTGACCGCCGCGGGCTGCTCGACCGGTGCGAGGTGCGAGGCGCCGGGGACGACGGCGAGTCGGGCGTCCGG
The DNA here is from genome assembly GCF_042724695.1 of Streptomyces sp. NPDC127068. Taxonomy (NCBI): domain Bacteria; kingdom Bacillati; phylum Actinomycetota; class Actinomycetes; order Kitasatosporales; family Streptomycetaceae; genus Streptomyces; species Streptomyces sp. NPDC127068. Next base: position 8,291 of record NZ_JBHXEN010000091.1, read on the forward strand.
GATTCCGGCGACCAGGGTCCGGGCCTCGGCGGGGCCGGTGACCTTGTCCTCGGAGCCCACGAGGACCAGGGTGGGCACCCCTATCCGGCTGAGGGCGGCCCGCACGTCGAACGTGGCCAGCGCCTCGCACGCGGCGATGTAGCAGCCGGGGTCGGTGGTGCGGACCATCTGCACGGCCCACTCGGTGATCGCGGGCTGCGCCGCCGCGAACCCGGGGGTGAACCAGCGGTCGGGCGAGGAACGCGCGATCGGGTCCAGGCCGTTCGTCCGGACGACGACACCGCGCTGACGGAACTCGTCGGGGGTGCCGAACCGCGGGGACGAGGCGATCAGCGCCAGCGAGGCCACCCGGTGCGGGTGGCGCAGCGCGAGGTCGAGGCCCACCGCGCCGGCGAACGCACAGCCGGCGAACCCGAAGCGATGGACGCCCAGTTCGTCGAGGAGGGCGAGCAGTCGGTCGGACAGCTCGCCCACCGAGCCGGCGGGGCGGGCGGGCGCGCCTCCGTGTCCGGGCAGGTCGAAGCGGAGCACCCGCAGTTGACCGGAGAGTTCCGGCACCTGGCGATCCCACATGTGCCATGTCGTACCGAGGGAGGGGCCGATCACCAGGGTTGGTGCGTCGTCCGGCCCGTCCACGCGGTATTGCAGGGAGTTCGTCGGTGTCACACTCACCCGCTACCCCCTCTCGTCTCTCACAATCGCGTACGTCGCCGAGTCGAACCTATCGGCTCCGGCTCCTCCCCCGGGCATCGAGCCCGGAACCGATGGGCTCGGCCGACGGGTGCGTGAGCAGACGGCGAGCCGTGGCCAGGGCCTTCGTCTCGTCGCGGACACCGGTCAGGACGCAGAGCGTGTAGACGGTGCCCTCGATCCCGGGGCGGGCCGTGAAGTCCATGAGGGCGTCGAGGCTCCGGAGCCGGTCGTAGCGGTCCACCAGCTCGCGTAGGACGTCGGGGTCGGCCTTCGGCGCCATGAGCCCTCCTCGGGTCGGCGTTCCCCCGGGCGTCCCTCCGATGGTGCGGTGCCGGGCCGGACCCCGCCACCTCAGACGGGCGGGCACGGTCGTGCAGCGGACACCCGGGCGTCGGCGGTCTCGCTTCGGCGCGGGAGGGCGGGGTGGTCAGCCGGGGACCTCGGCACGGGTGACCCGGGCGGGGTCGGGCAGCAGGGCGGCCGGACCCGGTTCGTGGACGCGCGCCAGCGCGATGAGGACCAGGGCGACCGCCACCGCCCCGGGATCGGGCAGGCCGGTGCCGTGGTCACCGGTGTAACTGGCCCTGCCCCGGCGGGCGGGAAGTGCGGCGCTGGCGAGGGCACCGTCGACGGCGGCCCGCGCCGCAGCGGTCACCGCCCGGTCGTGGGCGTGCGGCGCCGCGGCCACGAGGGACCGCACGGCCGGGGCGAGGGCGTCGAGCAGGGTGCGGTCACCGGGCACGGCGCCGCCGACGGCGCTGATCCGGGTGAGCGCCTGGCGGAGGGCGGCGGCCAGTTGCCGGACGTCGGGTGGGGTGCGGTCGGCGACGGGCTCCAGGGCGGTGAACAGGACACCGAAGAGCGGGCCGCTGGAGCCCCCCACCCGGTCACGGAACGTGGCGGCGAGCGCGGCCGTCCCCGCGAGCCGCTGTTCCCGGGACCGGCGTGCGGCGGCCGTGACACCACCACAGAAGTTGTCGCCGAAGTCGCCGTCCCCCGACGCCTGGTCGAGGGCGGTGAGATCAGCGTGCGCCGCCCGGCACATCCGGTGCAGTTCCTCCAGGAAGGCGCCCACGGCCTGGGGTTCGCCGGAGGGCGGCGCGTCGAGCGGAGCAGCGCGGAACTCCGTCGGGGGCGTGAGCAGGGTGCTCCCGGGGTCCACCGCGCGGGGCAGGCGCAGCGGTGTGTCCGCGGGCGCCGTCCACAGCTCCAGCCACCCGGGGGCCAGCCGGGTGAGGGTGATGCTGAAACCCGCCATGTCCAGCGCGGTGGCGTAGACGCCCGCGGCCAGGGAGCGCACCCGTACGCCGCGGGCGGTCAGGTCCTGGTGGACCAGTGCGCTGACCGCCCTCAGCTCCAGCTCACCGGTCCCGCCCAACCCCGACACCACCGCGATCACCCCTTCCGCGGCCCCGGTGCCGGGGTGCGGGAGGCCGGCCAGCAGTTCGTCGAGCATGCGACCCACGGTGTCCTCGACGGGCCGGGACGCCGGGGCGGTACGGGCGGCCCGCTCGCCGTGGATGCCGACGCCGTAGTCCAGGGCGCCCGGCGGCAGGGCGAACGCGGGCGATCCGGACGCCGGGGAGGTGTGGGCGCGGGCGCAGACCGCGAGGCTGCGCGTGGCCGCCACCACCCGGGCGCCGAGCTCGGCCAGTGCCTCCGGGCCGGCGCCCCGGTCGGCCATCGCCCCCAGCAGCTTCTCCACGACCAGGACGCCGGCCGTTCCGCGTCGTCCCTCGGCCGTGCCCGCGGTGGCGAGGTCGTCGTCCACCACCACTTCGGCGACCCCGGTCCCGGCGGCCCGGAGCCGCTCCGCCGCGAGGGCGAAGTTGATCCGGTCCCCGGTGTAGTTCTTCACGATCAGCAGTACGCAGTCCGGTACGCCGTCCCGTGCACCGTCCCGTCCGCCGAGTTCGACGGCGGCCCGGGCCGCCGCCTGGACCTGGGCGCCCGTCGGGGACGTGAACACCGGGCCCGGCACCACGGCGTCCAGCCCGCCGCGCCCCAACAGCCCCACGTCGAGCGGCTCGTGTCCGGCACCGCCCCCGGCGACCAGCGCCACCCTGCGTCGCGGGTCCGGTCGCGTCGCCAGGAGGTACAGCGGGTCCGGGCACACGCCGATCCCGGGGTGGGACAGCGCCAGCCCCCGGCACGCCGTCAGCACGGCCTCGCGACCGGGTAGGAAGAAGCTCATCGGGACCTCCTGGGGCGGGGGCCGCGCAGGAGCGGCCCCCGGGGCTGCCGCGGGCGGCACCCGGCGCAACCGGGCCGTACGGTCCGCCCGGGGGAACTCCGCCCGGAACCTCATTGTCACCTGTGGCGGGGCCACCGCAACGCGAACGGGGCCGGCACCCGCTCCGCGGGCAGCGCGTGCGGGCCGTGCGGCACCGACGCCGTCTCCGGGTCAACCCGGAGGTGGACCCGGGGTGGGACCCGGGGAGGAGAACGGCAGGGGGTACGGCACGACCTGTGAACGACCACGCTTCAGCTGTGGAGTTGACGATCACTCACCCCGCTCCCGGCTAGCGTCGACCGCATGACCAGAACCCGTCGCGGTGCGGTGGCCGCGCTGCTCGCCCTGTCCATGACCCTGCCCCTCGTCCAGGCGGCCACGGCCGCCGTACCGTCCGGCACCGACACCACCGCGGTCTCTGCCGCGGCCCGCAAGGCCGCGCCCGTCACGCTCTCCCGACCGACCGGTCCCCACTCCGTGGGCGTGTCGACCCTGCACCTGACCGACCCGTCCCGTACCGACCCGTGGGTGCCGAGTGCCGGGGCACGGGAGTTGCTGGTGTCCGTGCACCACCCCGCCCGCGCGCACACCGGCGGCCGGGCGGAGCGGTATCTGAGCACCGCCGAGGCGCAGGCGCTGACCGAGGGCAGCGGCCTGCCGCCGGGCAGCGCGGACCTGCTGGCCGGGACCCGCAGCTGGGCGCGTCAGGACGCGCGGCCGGCCAAGGGGCGGTTCCCCCTCGTGGTCCTCTCCCCCGGCTTCGGAACGACGCGCAAGACGCAGACGATGCTCGCCGAGGACCTGGCCTCCCGGGGGTACGTCGTGGCTTCCGTGGACCACGCGTTCGAGTCGGTGGCCACCGAGTTCCCCCGCCGGGGCCTGCTGCCGTGCGTCGCCTGCCGGAAGACGGAGAGCGGGGAGGTCCCCCACGCGTCCGTGACCGAAGGGCGCGCCCGCGACGTGTCGTTCGTCCTCGACCGGCTGACCGGCCCGGGTGCCGTCCGGAAGTACGCGGCGATGATCGACGCTTCGAGGATCGGCATGGTCGGGCACTCCATCGGCGGGGCCTCGGCCGCGAGCACCATGGCTGCGGACCCCAGGGTGGACGCCGGTGCGAACATGGACGGCTCGTTCTTCACGCCGCTCCCCCGGGAGGGGCTGGGCGGCCGGCCGTTCCTGCTGCTGGGTGCCGAGGGCTCCGGACCGGGCAGCAGTGACGCCAGTTGGGACGAGGCGTGGCAGCGGCTGGACGGCTGGAAGCGGTGGCTCACCGTGACCGGCACCCAGCACTCGACCTTCAGCGACGAGCCCGTGCTCGCCCCGCAGATCCCCGGGTGGCCCGTCGCGCCCGGCGCCCTCCCGGGCCACCGGGCCGCGGAGATCACCCGCACCTATGTCGCGGCCTTCCTCGACCGGCACCTCAAGGCCGTGCACCGGCCCGTCCTGGACGGCCCCACCCGGGCGAACCCGGAGGTCGTCTTCCACACGCCCCGCTGAGCCAGGGGCGCCACGGCCGGTACGTTCGCGAGGTCCCGCACCGGGTGCGGGCGGGGGCCCTCGGCATGGTGGTCAGCGGCCGAGCGCCCGCTTGAGCTGCCCCGCTGGGACGCCGACCCCCGATCACGGGTGGAGGTCCGGTTCGGCGCGCGGCGCCGGTCGGTCGCTCGTTCACAAGGGGCTGCGCAGTGAGGTGCGGCCGTCCCGCCAAGCGGCGAGCAGATGGTCGCCGAGACGGGCCTCGGCCCATTCGGTGGCGTCGACGCCGAAGGCGACGTCCTCGTCGAGGAGGGGTTCGGTTTCGAGGAGCCCGCCGACGACCTCCCGGCGGACGATCTGCTCGTGGACGGCGTCGGCCTCGACGTGCTCGGCGTAGAAGTGCACGGCCGCGGGGCCCGCGCCGACCCGTTCGAGGCCGTGGGCGAGCCGCCGCGAACCGGGTGACGAGGTGGTCTCCACGGCCGCGAAGTGACCCACCAGCGCTCCGCGCAGCGCGCGGTGGAGTCCGTACAGGGACATGAGGTTGACGCTGGTCAACATGGGTGCGACGGCGGAGTCGACGTACCGTCCGTACGTGGTGTCCAGAGCGAGGTCCGCCATCAGGTCGGCGAACAGCCGGGCGTGGACGCGGTCGGCCCGTCCGGCGCCGAACTCGTCGTACTCCACGGCCACCATCGCGGCCTTCGCCCGGCCCGTCAGTCTGGGGATGACCCAGGCGTGCGGGTCGGCCTCCTTGAGGTGGTACAGGGACCGTTGGGCCGCGTACTCGCGGAACTGCCACAACTCCCCCCGTTCCTTAAGGAAGTGGGAGGGGCCGTCGCCGTCGACGGGTTCGACGACGATCTCCGCGAGGGCCTCCTCGGCCCTCCTCGGCGGGCCGGTGTCGGCCCGGAGCGCGGACAGGAACCGGCGCTCCAGTGCCGCCCGCAGCCCCAGCAGCCCGGGGTCCCACTCCCATGCGGCGTCGACGCCGGCGAAGCCCCGGTAGTGCAGTTCGTAGCAGAGGTACAGGGCGAGTTGGAGGTCGTCGCCGTAGGGGTCCGCCTCCGCCGCGGCGATCGTCGCGTCCATGGGCAGGGGTGCCCCCACGGGGCGGGTCAGGGCTTCCAGCACGGTGCGCGAGAGTGCGCCGCGGTGGCGCGGCAGCGCGGGGCCGGCGGCGGGCGCGGCGGCGGTCATCCGTGCTGCCTCCTGCCCCGGCCGCGGTGGCTGGTGTCGCACCAGGGGAACGTCCGGCTGCGCCGGCAGAGGCAGAGGGCGACGGTGAACCGGTCCGACACCACGGTGCTCCCGTCGTCGAGGACCACCTCGACCGGTCCTTCGACCAGCATCGGTCCGTCGTTCGTCAGGGTGACGCGGCGTGGCCGTTCGGCGGGCCCTCGCGCAACGGGTTGCTCAGCGGGTCCGTTCGGCACGGACGATCACCAGCTCTTCCTTCTCCTCGTCGGCGCGGATCAGTCCCCGGTCGCGCAGCCAGGTGCCGCGGGAGCGCAGCACGGGGCCGAACGGAACCCGGCAGCGGTCGGTCACCCGGGCTTCGAGCCCCGACCGTTCCAGTGCCGCCAGGGTCGGTGCGACACCGCACAGGGCGGAGTGCACGAGCAGCAGCACGCCGCCGGGGCGCAGTGCCGTGTGGGCGCTGCGGCATATCCGGTCCAGCAGCAGACGTCCGTCGCGGCCGGCGTCCCAGGCGACCGCAGCTCCGTGGTGCGGGGCGGTCGCCGCGGGGGCGGGGACGTAGGGCGGGTTGCTCAGGACGAGGTCGAAGCGGCGGCCCGCGACCGGGGCGAAGAGGTCGCCGTGGCGGACTTCCACGGGCAGCCGGGCGCGCCGGGCGTTGAACCGGGCGGTCAACACGGCCCGGTGGGTGGTGTCGACGGCGGTGACGCGGGCACCGCGGCGGGCCGCTGCCAGGGCGAGGGGCCCCGCCCCGGTTCCCACGTCGAGGACGGTGGCGCCGGTGACGTCCTCCCGTTCCAGGGCCCGGGCCAGCAGCAGCGTGTCGTGCTGCGGGGCGTACACCGTCCACGGGACCAGCACTCGACTGCCGCTGCTGTCGTTCTGCGTCATCACACCGAGCATGTGCACCTCGCAGCCTGCACCCCCGCGACCGTCACCGGGCGCGCCCGTCGAACACGGGGCGCTCGGTGCGGTGGGGGTGCTCCGCGGGCGGGCCCGGCGGGCACACCCGAGCAATGCATCACAGGTCCGGTTGCCCGGTCGGGGGACCTTCACACGGCCGTTCGGCGCGGAGTTCGCGCCCTCCCGGGAGCAGCCAGGGGATGTCCGGCTACCAGTAGTGCCGTCGGCCTCCCACCGCGTGCCCCAGTGCTCCCAGGGCCCACAGCACGACACCGACCGCGACCAGGACGATCCCGATCGTCCAGAGAATCCCGATACCGGCCACCAGGCCGATGATCAGAAGGATGAGGCCGAGGATGATCATGGCGCCTCCGATCGAGGGGTCCCCGGTTCCCAGGTTTCTCCTGTTTGCACGCCCGCACAACACGGGCGGAGCGCCCCGCGGGCGTTCCGCCCGGCGGCGGTCGGCGGGACGGGGACCATCGGCCCAGGTCACACACCTCCCGGAGTACCTCCTCAAGGGCGGGTGAGACGCGGTGCGGTTCCTCCTGTGGACCCCTGTGGTCGTCACCGTCGGCGCCGCCCACCGGGCCACCGGAGTCGAGGGCTGACGCGGGTGTGGGACCGGCGGGACGGGGCACCCTGAGGGGCGTCCGAGCGGCAACAGTGCGGTACCCGGTCTTCCGGCGCGGTGCTCGGGGGCGGGAAGGCAGTGATGGTGCGCAGTGTGGGTGTGGAGGAGGAACTCCTCCTGGTGGACGTGTCCAGCGGCGAGCCGCGTGCGCTGGCCACCGCCGTGTTGGCGGCGGTGTCGCGTGAGGCTCCCGAGGACGAGGACGTGTTCGAGCAGGAGCTGCACCGCCAACAGTTGGAGTTCGCGACCCGACCGCAGACCGACATGGGCGAGTTGGCACGGGAGATCGACCGGCACCGGGCCCGAGCGGCCGGCCACGCCGAGCGCCTGGGGGCGACCGTGGTCGCGCTGGGCACGTCCCCGCTCCCGGTCAGCCCTTCCCTCGGCTTCGGAGAGCGGTACCGCTGGTTGGAGGAGCACTTCGGCCTGACCACGCAGGAGCAACTCACCTGCGGCTGCCACGTGCACGTCTCGGTCGCATCGGACGAGGAAGGCGTCGCCGTACTCGACCGGATCCGCCCCTGGCTGGCCGTGCTGCTCGCACTGAGCGCGAACTCGCCCTTCTGGCAGGGCCGGGACAGCGGCTACAGCAGCTACCGGAGCCGGGTGTGGGGCAGATGGCCGTCGGCGGGCCCGGTCGAGGTCTTCGGCTCGGCCGACCGGTACCACGCCCAGGTGCGTGACATGGTCGGCACCGGGGCGCTGCTGGACGAAGGCATGGTCTACTTCGACGCCCGGCTCTCGCACACGTACCCCACCGTCGAGATCCGGATCGCCGACGTCTGCCTCGACGCCTCCACGAGCGTGCTGGTGGCCACCCTCGCCCGCGCCCTCGTGGAGACCGCGGCACGACGGTGGAGGGCTGGTGAGCCGCCCTCCCGTCAGCGGGTGGAGTTGCTTCGACTGGCCTCCTGGCGTGCCGCCCGCTCGGGCGTCGAAGGCGGGCTCCTGCATCCTGCGACCATGCGCCCCGCCCCCGCGGAAACGGTCGTGCGCGCCCTGTTCGACCACGTCCGGGACGCGCTGGAGGACAGCGGCGACGCCCTGTCGGCGCAGGAGGCCCTGGAGGCGCTGCTGAGGACCGGCAGTGGCGCCCGTGTCCAGCGTGAACTGCTGACCCGCACCGGTGACCTGCGGAGCACGGTCGCCGCTTGTGCCCGGCGCACCAGCGGCTAGCTCCGCGCACCGCCGACCCCGGCCCGGACGGTCGCCGTGTGGGCGGGTGCGGGGCGGGTACCCGCGGGGAGGTCAGCCCGGATCACCGGGACCCGAAGCACATGACGGAACGGAGTCGCACATGTCGAAGATCGAGGAGTCCGTCGAGGTCGCCGTCCCCTTGCGCACCGTCTACGACCAGTGGACCCAGTTCGAGGATTTCCCCCGGTTCATGGAGGGCGTCGAGCACATCGAGCAGCGCACGCCGACGCTGACCCACTGGGTGACGGAGTTCGGCGGGGTCCGCCGGGAGTTCGATGCGGAGATCACCGAACAGAGTCCTGACGAGCGGATCGCCTGGACCACCGTCCGCGGCGAAGTGCGGCAGGCAGGGGTGGTGACCTTCCACCGCTTGGACGACACGCACACGAAGGTGATGCTCCAGCTGGACCACGACCCGGCGGGGATCGCGGACACGGTCGGCGACAAGCTGGGCCTCGTACGGCGCCAGGCCAAGGGGGACCTGGGGCGGTTCAAGTCGTTCATCGAGGAGCGCGGGGTCGCCAGCGGCGCCTGGCGCGGCACGGCGTGAACGGACCCCGGTCCACGGGAACGGCGGGTGGACGGCGGCATCCGTCGTCCACCCGCCGTTCCGGCCGCCCGGTGCCTCTCAGTTCGTCTGTTCCAGGGCCGCCACGAGGAGCGAGCCGATGACCGTGCCACCGGCGGCGGTGAGCACGGGCACCTTCAGGACGCGTTCCCAGTAGCCGTACAGGGTGCGGCTCGAACCGGGACCACCGCCGGTGCCCGCGGGCGGGGGCAGCAGGGGGGAGCCCGTGAGCCGGAACAGCCGGTCGACGAGGGGCTGACGGCTTCCGCAGAGGGAGAAGGCCACCTGGTGCCGGGCCGCCGATGCGGCGGCCCGCTCCAGGTGCCGCAGACCGGCGCAGTCGAGGAGTTGCAGGTCGGTCAGGTCGATGCGGATGCCGGCCGGTCCGCACGCGAGGCACAGCTCGACCACGAGGTCGAACTCGGGACCCGATTCGACGTCCAGCTCGCCCCCGATGCGGATGGTGGCCCACACCGGATCCGCTGCCGGCCGGGGGACGAACGTCGTGCGGTGCACGAAGGCCGGAATCCCGCTCACGCGGCGGCCGGTGCGGGTCGGAGCGGTTCGGCGGGGGCTGCCGGCCCGGGGGGCCAGCCGGCTGCGACCGGTTCGCGGAACCGGCCTTCCCCCTGGTGCTGACGGGCGGGGCGGACGACGGACGACGTACTCATGGGCGAACTCCAGGCACACGGAACCACAGGGGCGGGGCGGGTATCGTGGGGGGCCGATCGCGCACGAGGGCTCACCCACTCACCGGGTGACCCCGGGCCCCACGGTTGTGCCTGCTTTCCGAAGCACCTGGTGCGTACATGCCCCCGCACCACCCTCGTAAACCCAGCCCCCCGTGGAGTGACGAGCGATGCACCAGGAAGCCCCGAAGAGACCGGACGGCGAGCCCTCGCGCGAGCGCGGTGGAGACCGGCGGGACGGAACCGTCCCCGCCGAGGAGCACCGTGCCGACCTGCGGAACCGCACCCTGGCGCGCGGTGCGGTGGCCGCGGCGGAGGACGTCCTGCTGAAGCGCTACCGTCTCGCCTCCCGGCAGGAGGCGTTCGCGCTGCTGCGCGCGGCGTCGCAGCACCACAACGTCAAGCTGCACACCCTCGCCGACGCCGTGGTCCGCGTGCCCGGGCCCGCTCCCGGGGCGGACGTGTGGTTCCCCGGCCGGGCGCGGAACGTCCCGCCGGCGTTGCCCTGGCGGATCGACCAGGACGGTCCGGTGCAGCTGCCCGCCGTCCTCAAGGGTGCGCTGCACCGTGTCCTGGACATCGCGGAGACGGACATGGGGAACGTCCAGTTGGCGGAGGGCGGCGTACTCAGGATGGCGACGCACACCGGTCTGGGTCAGCACTTCACCGACTACTTCGCCTTCGTGGCGGGCCCCACCACCTCCTGTGCGCACGCGGCCCGACACCGGCGGCAGGTCACCGTCCGCGAGGTGGGCACGGAGGAGTTGTTCGACGAGGACTCCCGGCGGGTCATCCTGCGGGCCGGGAGCCGTGCCTGTCACAGCGTGCCGCTGGTGAGCCCCCTCGGCGCGCTCGTGGGCATGGTCTCCTCGCACCACTCCCGGCCGTTGACCGGTCCGTCCTCCGTGCAGCTCGATGCCCTCCAGGAGACCGGTACCGCCGTGGGGCGTTGGCTGTCGTGGTACCGGCGCACCATCGTCCTGGACGCCCTCGAACACCTGCATGCGAGGGCGAGCGGCGCGAGGGTCCCGGAGCGTCCGGCGCCCGGGCGGTGACACCGT
>NZ_JBHXEN010000092.1:0-17803 GCF_042724695.1 Streptomyces sp. NPDC127068
CCTTACTGCCGGGCGGGGGGGCGCGTCGGGGCGGCCGGGCCCCTCCCCGGCGCCGCGCCCCCCCCCCCGGGGGGGGGGGGGTGCGGGGTGCGGGCCCCCCCCCCCCCCCACCCCTCCTCGTCCGCCGCCGGTGGTCAGCCGGCGATGGACGCGCCGGTGGTCAGCCGGCCGCGAACCGCTCGGCGGCCCGTTCCCCCCGCCGGCCCACCGGGACCGTCCCGCGGACCGCTCCGAGACCGAACTCGGGCATGTCCACATAGATGCTCTCGTGGGAGCCGGCCGGAGCCACGTACGTCTCGTGCCAGACCCCCACGCTCCCCTTGCCGTCCCGGACCCGACGGTTGAACGCGGCCCAGGCGGGCCGGTGCAGGGCGTCCGGGCGGGTGGCGTAGGCGAGCAGCTTCTCCTTCGACTCCCAGTACTGCACCGTGTACAGGACGCGCGGCCCGCCGAGCAGGGCCCGGAAGCCGAGCAGCCCGGAGTCCGGGTCCGCGGACAGCTCCTTGAGCATGGCCGGCATCGCCCGCACCGCGGGCAGCCAACTGCGCACCGCCCGGAAGTCGTTGATGCGCATCCCGATGAGGAAGACGACGACCTCGCCCTCGACGTCGGCCGTGACCCGCCCCTTGATCAGTTCGACACCCATGACGCGACCCCCGCACGATGGTTGGATAGTTTCACTATCTACACTTGGATAGTGCCACTCACCAATGGAAGGCGCAAGCGGAATGAGGCTGGCGGAGCTGAGCGCACACAGCGGGGTGTCCACCGCGACGATCAAGTACTACCTGCGCGAGGGGCTGCTGCCGCCCGGCCGGCGGGTCAATGCGACGCAGTCCTCGTACGACGAGGGACACCTGCGCAAGCTGCGGCTGGTCCGGGCGATGGTCCAGGTGGGCCGGATGCCGGTGGCGACCGTGCGCGAGGTGCTGAGGACCGTGGACGACGAGTCGCTGGACCACCACACCCGGCTGGGCGTGGCGGTGAGCGCCCTGCCGCACGGCCCGGGGGAGCCGGCCGCGGCGGACCCGGCCACCGAGGAGGCGGCCCGCCGGGTGGCCGACGAGCTGTTGGCGGGCATGGGCTGGTCCCCGTCCCACGAGGACGGGGCGGAGCTGCCCGCGTACCGGATGCTGGTGGCGGCGCTGATCCGGCTGGCCGGCTTCGGGTACCCCTGGGACGTCGAGCACCTGGCGCCGTACGCGCGGCTGGCGCGACAGCTGGCGGTGACCGACCTGGACCACGTGGAGCGCTACGGGTCGCCCGAGGAGCAGATGGAGGCGGCCGTGGCCCTGACGGTGCTCTACGAGCCGGTGCTGCTGGGCCTGCGGCGGCTCGCCGACGTGATGGAGTCCCACCGGCGCTTCGCCGGGGCGCCCGGCGCGACGGAGGGCTGAGGGCCCTTCTCGTGTGCCCGCCCGGGAACGGGCACACGAGAAGAGGGCCCCACCCAGCGGGTGGAACCCTCTTGCCGTACCTGTACCCCCGACCGGATTCGAACCGGCGCTACCGCCTTGAGAGGGCGGCGTGCTAGGCCGCTACACAACGGGGGCCTTGCAGATGAGCTCTGCGAGCTGGCCTACCAGGACTCGAACCTAAACTAACTGAACCAGAATCAGTCGTGCTGCCAATTACACCATAGGCCACAGTCGGTCACGATCACGTGGACCGAACGCGTACCCCCGACCGGATTCGAACCGGCGCTACCGCCTTGAGAGGGCGGCGTGCTAGGCCGCTACACAACGGGGGCCTGGCGATCCCACCCGGCCCGTGTGGGCCGGGTGATGTCACCGCCGGATCGATCGGGAGCTACCCGATGATCATGCGGGATGGATCAGTACCCCCGACCGGATTCGAACCGGCGCTACTGCCTTGAGAGGGCAGCGTGCTAGGCCGCTACACAACGGGGGCTTTGCAGATGAGCTCTGCGAGCTGGCCTACCAGGACTCGAACCTAGACTAACTGAACCAGAATCAGTCGTGCTGCCAATTACACCATAGGCCACCGCGACGCAATCCCCTGTCGGGGACCTTGCTCGGTAGTGCGCTCCCCACCGGACCTGATCGGCCCGCTCGGGCGGCGCAGGAAGAACATTACCCGAAGGTGGACGGCGCTCCAAAACGGGTATCCCCGCGCAGCAGCGGGGGGAGTTCGGTGAGCGACGAGATCCGACACAGCCCGTCGGGCACCTCCTGCGTCCACACCCCGCGGTCGAGCCACACGGCGAAGAGGCCCGCCGCGGTCGCGCCCACCGCGTCGATCTCGGGTTGGTCCCCCACGTACGCCACCTCGTGCACGGGCAGGCGCAGAGCGTCACAGGCGGCGTGGAACGCCGCGGCGGCGGGTTTGGCGACCCCGAGGTCGGCCGCGCACAGCACCGACTCGAAGCGGTCGCGGACCCCGAGGGCGCGCAGCTTGCGGTCCTGGTTGTGGAGGCTGGAGTTCGACAGCACCGCGTGGCGGTGGCTGTCCGCGAGGGCGTCGAGGACGGGCAGCACGTCCGGGAAGAGGCTCCAGGCGTCCTCGTAGTAGGCCACGTAGCGGTGGAACCAGGCGTCGGCCGCGTCGTCGTCGAGCGGGGCGTCGAGGAAGATCCGGACCCGTTCGCGGCGCTGCCCCTGGAAGGTGAGCCCGCCCGCCGCGAAGCGCTCCCACTGGACGTCGGTGACCTCCCGCCACAGCGCGAGGGCCTGCTCGGCGGTTCCGTACCGCTCCAGCAGGCCCTCGGCGCGCAGGTGCTGCTCCATGCCGACGCGATCGGCCGTGGTGTAGTCGAAGAGCGTGTCGTCGATGTCCCACACCACGGCGCGAATGCTCATGCGCGCACGGTACCGGTCAGCCTCCGAGCTTCGACAGTGCGGCGTCGATGCGGGCCAGGGCACGGTCCTTGCCGAGCACCTCCAGCGACTCGAACAGGGGCAGGCCCACGGTGCGGCCGGTCACGGCGACCCGGACCGGGGCCTGGGCCTTGCCGAGCTTCAGACCGTGCTCCTCGCCGGCCGCGAGGACGGCTTCCTTGAGCGCCTCGGGGCTGGTCCAGTCGGCGTCGACGAGCTTGGCCCTGGCCGTGCGCAGCAGGGCGTCGGAACCCTCCTTCATCGCCTTCTGCCAGGACGCCTCGTCCTGGACGGGCTCCTTCAGGAAGAGGAAGTCGACGTTGGCGGTGATGTCCGACAGGACGGTCAGCCGGGTCTGGGCGTACGGCGCGATGGCCTCCCACACCGTCCGGTCGAAGTCCTCCGGCGCCCAGGGCGCGTGCGGGGCCCGCAGCCAGGGCTCGCAGCGCTCGGCGAAGGTCTTCACGTCGAGCAGCCGGATGTGGTCGGCGTTGATCGATTCGGCCTTCTTGAGGTCGAACCGGGCCGGGTTGGCGTTGACGTCGGAGATCTCGAACGCGGCGACCATCTCGGCCAGCGAGAACACGTCCTGGTCGGCCGAGAAGGACCAGCCGAGCAGGGAGAGGTAGTTGAGCAGGCCCTCGGGGAGGAAACCGCGCTCGCGGTACAGGTTCAGCGAGGACTGCGGATCGCGCTTGGAGAGCTTCTTGTTGCCCTCGCCCATGACGTACGGCAGGTGGCCGAAGTCGGGGATCGCCTCGGCCAGGCCCAGTCCGATGAGGGCGCGGTACAGGGCGATCTGGCGCGGGGTGGAGGACAGCAGGTCCTCGCCGCGCAGCACGTGCGTGATCCCCATGAGGGCGTCGTCGACGGGGTTGACGAGCGTGTACAGGGGGGCACCGTTGGCGCGGACGATGCCGTAGTCCGGAACGTTCTCCGGGGTGAAGGTCAGTTCGCCGCGGACCAGGTCGGTGAAGGTGATCGGCTCGTCCGGCATCCGGAAGCGGATGATCGCGGTGCGGCCCTCGGCCTCGTACGCGGTCCGCTGGGCCTCGGTGAGGTCACGGCAGTGGCCGTCGTAGCCGGAGGGCTTCCCGGCGGCGCGGGCGGCCTCCCGGCGGGCGTCCAGCTCCTCGGTGGTGCAGTAGCAGGGGTACGCGTGGCCGGCCTCGCGCAGCTTCGCCGCCACGTCCGCGTAGACGTCCATGCGCTGCGACTGCCGGTACGGGGCGTGCGGGCCGCCGACCTCGGGGCCCTCGTCCCAGTCCAGCCCGAGCCAGCGCAGCGAGTCGAGGAGCTGCTCGTACGACTCCTCCGAGTCGCGGGCCGCGTCCGTGTCCTCGATGCGCAGGACCAGGGTGCCCTGGTGGTGCCGGGCGAAGGCCCAGTTGAAGAGGGCGGTGCGGACCAGGCCCACGTGGGGGTTGCCGGTCGGCGAGGGACAGAAACGTACACGGACGGGGCCGTTAACCACGCTGGATCACCTTGTTGGTGAGAGTGCCGATGCCTTCGATGGTGACGGCGACCTCGTCGCCGACGTTGAGGGGGCCGACCCCGGCCGGGGTGCCCGTGAGGATGACGTCCCCCGGGAGCAGGGTCATCGCCTCGGTGAGGTGCACGACCAGGTCCTCGATGGACCTGACCATGTCCTTGGTGTTGCCGAGCTGGCGCTGCTGGCCGTTGACCGTGCACTGGACGGTGAGGTCGCCGGCGGTCGCCAGGTCGATGCCGGTCTCGACCCAGGGGCCCAGGGGGCACGCGCCGTCGAAGCCCTTGGCCCGGGTCCACTGGCCGTCGCTGCGTTGGACGTCACGGGCGGTGACGTCGTTGGCGCAGGTGTAGCCGAGGATCACGTCCTTGACCCGCTCGCGGGGGACGTCCCGGCACAGCCGGCCGATCACCACGGCCAGCTCCGCCTCGTAGTGGACGTCCCGGGAGAAGGACGGGTAGGCGACGGGGTCGCCGTGGCCGATGACGGAGGTGCTCGGCTTGAGGAAGGAGACCGGGGTGCTCGGGACCTCGTTGCCGAGTTCCGCCGCGTGGTCGGCGTAGTTGCGGCCGATGCCGATGACCTTGCTCGGGAGCACCGGGGGCAGCAGCCGGACCTGGTTCAGGGGGACGCGGGTGCCCGACAGGGTGAAGTCCGCGAACGGGATGCCCTTGATGATGTTCACGACGAGGCCGTCGGTGGAGCCGGGCGGGCCGTCACCCTCGACGGCGCCGAAGGCCACATGGCCGTCGATGGAGAACCTGGCGATGCGCACGGTGCCTTGCGCCCCTCTTGTTGCTGGCTGGAGATCGGGGGTCCAGGCTAACGCGGCTCGCCCGCGGAGCTCGGCGGCCACTCGGTGCCGGGCGATCGACCCGGCGCGGGGAAGGGCCTCCGGCCCGCGGGTGGTGCGCCCCCCTCGACGGGGGGCGGGCCGGGCTCAGGCGGTCGGAGCGGCGGGCTCGGGGACCTCGGTGAGGATCGTGCGGCGCGGGTTGGCCGTCTGGGTCGGCAGGTCGAGGGAGTGCGTGGGGGCCTCGGCCGGGCCGAGACCGCTGGCGTCCTCAAGGTGGGCCAGCGTCGTACGGCGGGGGTTGGCGGTGGTGCGCGACGGCATCGTGGTCTTCATTTGGGGTGCGGACCCTGTCCTGGACTCGGGGCGCCGATTCACCGCCACGGGGCGCTCCCGGCGCGCGGGTTGTCATTTGTGCAATCGTTGTAAAGCGTCAGGCTAAACGCGCAATTCCCCGACGGGGGCCCGATAACGCCGAGGCAGGGGTGTGAGTTTGCTCACGAGTTGCTAGACATTTCCGGCATTTCGCAGGGAGGTCTTGCACCCACGAAACGGACATTCATCACCTGAAGCGTTCATTCCGCTCCCGATCATGGCGACTAGGACACCCCGGCAACACTGGCACGTCGCCGCAATATGCCCGTTATGCCCCGGATGGGCTTCTACGTCCTGTCACGGGCGACGCACACCGCGTCACCGCAACCACGGCCTCACCCTCTGCTCTTGTTGGAGATCCTGCACTGTGCTGGAATTCCACGGACCGCCGCAGGAACCAGACCGGCGCACAGGGGGCGCAACGGAGCGCCGAGTGAGCGGCGGAACGAAGAACAGCGCCGGTCACTCACGACCACCACAGGGGTGCGGCAGCGCGCGGCGCCCCTGATTGACGCCGACACCGTCCCACCACCCCGTGGGGGGACGCCTGGTCCAGAGGTTGCGACGCTAGTGCAGGGACGTTTCAAGAGGGATGGCAGCGGTCCGGCGGAGCCGGAGCCGCGCGGCGGGACCGACCGTGGCTCCTCGCCCCAGCACGCCCAGAACCCGGGACCCGTATCCGTGGTCAGCAGCGGCGACGGCGCCGCCCGTCCGGCCGCGCCGGGCGGACATCCGGGACCGACGGGACCGGGCGGCCAGCAGGAGGGGGCCCAGGGCCCCGGCGGCGCCCCGCCCACGGCCCCGAAGCCGAAGGCCAAGGCCCCGACCGGCCCCGGATCGCGAATAGCGCTCCGCAACTGGCGGATCTCGACCCGTCTGGTCTCGCTGCTCGCCCTCCCCGTGGTCGCCGCGACCTCGCTGGGCGCCCTGCGCATCAACCAGTCGATGGACGACATCCAGCAGCTCGACAACATGAAGCTGCTCACCGACATGACCAAGCAGGCGACCGAGCTGGCCGCCGCGCTCCAGGACGAGCGCGACAGCTCGGCCGGTCCGCTCGCGCACGGCGGCAAGCCGACCGACTTCGAGGTCAAGGGCCCCCGCGAGCGGACGAACCGCGCCCGCGACACCTTCCTCCAGGGCACCAGGGCCGTCGACGAGGCCCGGGACCGCGAGGGCCTCGAAGGCGTGCACTCCAGCGTCCTGACGATCTCCAGTCAGCTGAGCGACCTGAAGGAAACCCGCGAGAACGCGTACAAGGACCGCAACTCGTACTCGCAGACCGTCGACCAGTACAGCTCGCTGATCGAGGAACTGCTCTCCCTGTCGCAGGACATGGCGCAGGCCACCAGCAACCCGGAGATGGTCCAGCGGACCCGCGCCCTGGCGGCGTTCTCGTCCGCCAAGGAGTACGCGTCCGTCCAGCGTGCGGTCATCGCCGCGGCCCTGCCCCCGAACAAGACGGACTCCGGCCGGCTCACCGAGCTGGACCGGCGCTACGCGAAGAGCGTCGCCGACAAGGAGGACTCGGAGCTCAGCACCTTCCAGCAGATCTACGAGGGTGACGACGCCGAGCTGCTGAAGCCCATCGACAAGGGCCAGGCGACGATCAAGGAGGCGGCCGAGTACACCCGCCGCGTCCTGGCGACCGAAGACGGGCTGAAGGCCGCCTCCAAGCGGTCGTACAAGGACTGGCTGGACGCCAGCACCACCAAGATCGAAGCGATGAACAAGATCGAGCGGACGCTGCTCGACGAGATGGAGCAGAAGGCCCGCGAGCTGCGCAACGAGTCGGAGCGCGGAGCGATCATCAGCGGTGCGCTGATCCTGATCGTCCTCGGCGTCTCGCTCGTCGGCGCGTTCGTGGTGGCCCGCTCCATGATCCGCTCGCTGCGACGGCTCCAGGACACGGCGACCAGGGTCGCCCAGGACCGGCTCCCCGAGCTGGTCAAGCAGCTCTCCGAGACCGACCCGCAGGACGTCGACACCTCCGTCGAGTCGGTCGGTGTGCACTCCCGGGACGAGATCGGCCAGGTGGCCGCGGCCTTCGACGACGTGCACCGCGAAGCGGTCCGGCTGGCCGCCGAACAGGCCCTGCTGCGGGGCAACGTCAACGCGATGTTCACCAACCTCTCGCGCCGTTCCCAGGGCCTCATCCAGCGCCAGCTCTCGCTGATCTCCGAGCTGGAGTCCCGCGAGGCCGACCCCGACCAGCTCTCTTCGCTGTTCAAGCTCGACCACCTCGCGACCCGCATGCGCCGTAACGGCGAGAACCTGCTCGTCCTCGCGGGCGAGGAGCCCGGCCGCCGCTGGACCCGTCCGGTGCCGCTGGTCGACGTGTTGCGCGCCGCCGCCTCCGAGGTGGAGCAGTACGAGCGGATCGAGCTGTCGTCGGTGCCGGGCACCGAGGTCGCCGGCCGGGTCGTCAACGACCTCGTGCACCTCCTCGCCGAGCTGCTGGAGAACGCCACCTCGTTCTCCTCGCCGCAGACCAAGGTCAAGGTCACCGGGCACGCCCTGCCCGACGGCCGGGTGCTCATCGAGATCCACGACACCGGCATCGGCCTCTCCCCCGAGGACCTGGCGGCGATCAACGAGCGCCTCGCCTCGCCGCCCACCGTGGACGTGTCGGTCTCCCGCCGCATGGGCCTGTTCGTGGTCGGCCGGCTGTCCCAGCGGCACGGCATCCGCATCCAGTTGCGCCCCTCAGACTCCGGCGGCACCACCGCCCTGGTCATGCTCCCCGTCGACGTCGCCCAGGGCGGCAAGCGGGGACCGGTCGGCAAGCCGGGCATGCCCGGCGGCCCCGGCCCTTCGGGTGCTCCCGGCATCCCGACCGGCGGTCCCGCCGCGGCACAGGCGTCGGCCGGTGCCGCCGCCGCCCGCCGGGGCGGTCAGGGTCCCGCTGCCGGACGGCCCGGGGTGAGCGCTCCCCAGGGCGGTCCGCGCGCGGCGCTGCCGGGCCGGGACGGTGTTCCGCAGGGTCCCGGCGGACCGGGCGGCGCCATGCCTCCCGGCGCTCCGCAGGGACGTCCGGCGCCCGCAGGCGCCGGCCCCTTCGCCCAGGGCGGTCAGGGCGCACCAGGCGGTCAGGGCGCGGGTCCGCACGGGCTCCAGTCCACCGGGACGGGCCTGCCGGGTCGACCCGGCGCTCGTCCCCCGGGACAGCCCGGACCGGCCGGACAGCCCGGACCGGGTGCGCCCGGCGGTCAGCGACCGGACGGCTATGCCACCGGTGGCGGCTCCGGCCGCACCGGCGGTGCCCCCACGTTCGACGGGTTCGGCAACCGCACCGGGGCCCGCCCGGCACCGGGCGACGGCCGGCCCGAGCGCGGCGGCCCGCCGCAGGGCGGCCACCGTCCCCAGCTCCCGGCACGCGGCGGCCCACGGGCCGAACTGCCGGGCACCGGCGCTCCGCAGCCGACCCCCGGCTGGGACGACGAGGGCGCACGCCCCGCCCCCCGGGCGAACGGCGAGGCCCCGCGGGGCCACGAGGAGTCCGGCGCGACCTCGCAGTTCCCCCGGTTCGACGAGTACCCGGGCGCCTCGCCCGTCGACACCTCGGCGTTCCCCCCGGTGGACGAGCGTCGCGGCGGCCCCGCCCCGGAGTTCAACCGGCCCGACGGCGACGCCCAGGTGTCCTCGCAGGACTTCGGCGCACCGCGCCCGGACCCCGGTCACCAGCGGCCCGGCGACGGTCAGGACAGCCAGTTCGTCCGCTCGGACGTCTTCGGGACCCCGGCGACGCCGGCGCCCCCGACCGCTCCGGCTCCGCAGGGTCCGGCCGACACCGGTCAGTTCCCGGTGGTGCAGCCGACCGCCTACGAGGACCGCACGCCGAGCGTCCCCGGTTACGGCCGGGGCCCGGCGGACACCGGTCAGTTCGAGCGCCCCGCCCAGGAGACCGGCCCGTACGAGCGGCCCGCCCACGAGACCGGCCAGTTCGAACGGCCGGCCCACGAGACGGGCCCGTACGAGCAGTCCGTCCAGGACACCGGTCAGTACGAGCGCCCCGTCCCGGACAGCAGCGGGACCGGTCAGTACGAGCTGCCGGCCCAGGGCCCCGGCCGGACCGGACAGTTCGAGCGCCCCGCCCACGACACCGGCTCGTACGAGCGGCCGGTGCCGCAGTACGGGCAGGAGGCCCCCCAGGGGCCCGGTGCCGGGTTGCCCCCCGCGGGCCCGGGCGACGGCCGCACCCCGCTGTACGACACGTTGGAGACGGACTGGTTCCGCGGTCAGCGGGCCGCCGAGCAGCCGGTGGACGGCGCCGCCCGCGCCGAGGGCCCCGGGCTCCCGGAGCGCCCGTCGCTGCCGGCCCGTGCCGAGGAGCACCCCGGTGCGCCGGTCGCCCCCGCTGCGGGTCCCGCGCCCGGCACCGGCTCCTGGCGGACCTCGCCCAACGACGAACTGGTCCGGCAGGCCGAGCGGGTGCGCCAGCCCACCGCGGGCGGCGTCACCACTTCGGGGCTGCCCCGGCGGGTACCCCGTGCGAACCTCGTTGCGGGCACGGCCCAGCAACAACAGCACCAGACCGGTCCGCAGGTCTCGCGCGCGCCCGATGACGTGCGCGGACGGCTGACCAATCTCCGAAGGGGCATCCAGCAGGGACGACAGGCCGGCAACGGTCCGTCGACCGACAGCTATCCCCGCCCCACTCACCAGCAGGAGCACTAAGTTGAGCCCGATGAGCCAGGCGGCACAGAACCTGAACTGGTTGATCACCAACTTCGTGGACAACACCCCCGGGGTGTCCCACACCGTGGTGGTCTCCGCCGACGGACTCCTTCTGGCGATGTCGGAAGGGTTTCCGCGGGACCGAGCCGACCAGCTCGCGGCGGTCGCGTCCGGCCTGACCTCGCTGACCGCGGGAGCCTCGCGGATCTTCGAAGGCGGTACCGTGACCCAGACCGTGGTGGAGATGGAGCGCGGCTTCCTCTTCCTCATGTCGGTCTCGGACGGCTCCTCGCTGGCCGTCCTGGCCCACCCCGAGTGCGACATCGGTCTCGTCGGATACGAGATGGCCCTGCTCGTGGACCGCGCGGGTGCGGTGCTCACCCCGGACCTGCGCGCAGAACTCCAGGGGAGCCTCCTCCACTGAACCCGCCCTCCCGTCTCCCGCCCCGTCCGTCCCGTCCGACCCACTGCCCAGCCGATCGAACCGCCCTACTCACCGTCCGGCCGCCATTCGATCCCCCCACCGGCTCTGTCAGACGGCACGCAGACTCCCTGCTGTCCCGCCCGGAGGATTCATGACCCCGCCACCCGCCTCTCACGATCAGTACGGAGCCTCACACCACGCGCCGTACACGCAGGAGGGCGACCAGCCGCTGGTGCGTCCGTACGCGATGACCGGCGGTCGGACCAGGCCGCGGTACCAGCTCGCCATCGAAGCCCTGGTGAGCACCACCGCCGACCCCGCCGCGCTGATGGGGCTGCTCCCCGAGCACCAGCGGATCTGCCACCTGTGCCGTGAGGTGAAGTCGGTCGCCGAGGTCTCGGCGTTGCTGTCGATGCCCCTCGGGGTGGCCCGGATCCTCGTGGCCGACCTGGCGGAAGCGGGACTGGTTGCCATTCACCAGCCCGGCGGCGACGAGAACGCCGGTGGTCAGCCGGACGTGACACTGCTCGAAAGGGTGCTCAGTGGACTTCGCAAGCTCTGACTCGGGGGCGCGCTCGACCACCAGCGCGAAGATCGTGGTGGCGGGCGGCTTCGGCGTGGGCAAGACCACGTTCGTCGGCGCGGTCTCGGAGATCAACCCGCTGCGTACCGAGGCCGTCATGACGTCCGCCAGCGCGGGAATCGACGACCTCACACACACCGGCGACAAGACCACCACCACGGTGGCCATGGACTTCGGCCGCATCACACTCGACCAGGACCTCATCCTCTACCTGTTCGGCACCCCCGGACAGGACCGCTTCTGGTTCATGTGGGACGACCTCGTACGCGGCGCCATCGGTGCCGTCGTCCTGGTCGACACCCGCCGCCTCGCCGACTGCTTCCCCGCCGTCGACTACTTCGAGAACTCCGGCCTCCCCTTCGTCATCGCCCTCAACGGCTTCGACGGACACCAGCCGTACACCCCGGACGAAGTGCGCGAGGCCCTCCAGATCGGCCCCGACACCCCCATCATCACCACCGACGCACGCCACCGCGCCGACGCCAAGAGCGCGCTCATCACCCTCGTGGAACACGCCCTCATGGCCCGACTGCGGTAGGCAGCAAGTCATCTCTCGCCTACGGAAGTTGCCGTAGGCAAACGAGAACCCGTCGCAGGGTCCGCGACGGTGGGTGACCGTGTTCATAACGTTTCGAAAGAGAATTGCGCCGCAATCGCCACGTGTCGGAGTCACACGGTGCCGCTGCGCCACCAGAGCCCCGCCTTTTGGCGGGGCTCGCTCTTTATGACCGTTTTATCTGGGGTCCCGCGGAGTCGGAACGCTCGCATCCGACTGTTTGGAATCGCACAGCCTGACGTGCTGGAATGCGCTGAACTGCCCGGTAGCCACGGGCGGCCCGGAGACGATGCGGCACAAGGATTGGTGCCGACGCCGAGAGGTTGTTGGTCGAGTGAGGCGAGGCAAGAGCACTCCCGAGCCGTCGGCGAGGGGCAACTTCACCCCGCCGCCCCGTGCGGCGGCGCCCTCGAACATATCCGCCGTACCCGCCCCCGGCCCCGCCCCGGCGGGCCGCTCCGGCGGCCGGCTCTCGCCCCGCAACTGGCGCGTGCCGGCCCGGCTGAACGCCATCCTGCTCCTGCCCGTCCTGGTCGGCCTCGTCATGGGCGGCTTCCAGGTCAAGGGGTCCGTCGACACCTGGCACGAGGCCGAGGACGCCGAGGCCACCGCCCGGCTCGTCCGGGCCTCCCTCACCTACGCCAACCGACTCCTCGACGAACGTGACGTGACGGCCGCTCCCCTGCTCCGGGGCCGCACCGACGACCCGGTGATCGCCCAGTCCCGTCGGGCGACCGACATCGCGGCCGGGGAGTTCGACGTCGCCGCCCGCAACATGCCGGACGACGCGGGCCTCAAGCGGCGCTTGGCGGCGTTCCGCACGGTGGAGGGCGACCTCACCGAGCTGCGCTCCGCCGCGTACACCGGAAAGCTCTCGGGGGTGCGCACCGAGGAGGGCTACGTCGAGGTCCAGCACCCCTTGATGGAGTTCGCCAACGAACTCGGGCTCGGCACCGGCAACATCACCAGCTACGGGCGCACCGTGTACGCCATCTCGCTGGGCAAGGCCGCGGTGTCGCTGCAACGTTCCGTCGGCATGCACATCCTGGTCGCGCCCGGCCCCGACGCCACCAGCCTGGACCGTCAGAAGCTGGCCGTCAGCAGCTACGCGTACTTGGAGGGCATCGCCCTGGACGAGTACGCGGGCGGCGGCACCCCGCAGGACATGGCGCGGCTGGAGCAGGTCACCGAGAAGGTCAAGTCGGACGCCAAGGCCCTGGTCGAGAAGGCCGAGGACGGGGCCGACGCGCGCGGCAAGGAGTACGTGCCGCCGCCGTCGACCACCGAGATGGTGGCCAAGATGGCCGCGCTGACCGGCACCGGGCGCGAGGCCCGTGCGGCGCTCACCGAGGACGGGGTCACCGCCGACAGCTGGTGGGCGGTGAACACCCTCAAGTTCGACGGGTACCGCACCATCGAGGCCGAGCTCGCCGACAAGGCGGTGAACGAGGCCGCCGAGATCGCGGACGGAGCCCGCCAGGACACCTTCCTCACCAGTGCGGCGATCGTGGTCGCCCTGCTCACCGCCTTCCTGCTGGCCGGGCTCATGGCCCGGCAGATGAGCCACTCCATGAGCCGGTTGCGCAACGCGGCCTTCGGCGTCGCCGAGCAGCGGCTGCCGATGTTGGTCGACCAGTTGTCGCGGGCCGAGCCGGGCCGGGTCGACACCCGGGTGGAGCCCATCCCGATCCACACGACGGACGAGATCGGCGAGGTGGCCCGCGCCTTCGACCAGGTGCACCGCGAGGCGGTGCGACTCGCCTCCGAGCAGGCCCTGTTGCGGGGCAACATCAACGCGATCTTCACCAACCTCTCGCGCCGCAACCAGTCCCTCATCGAGGGTCAGCTCACGCTGATCACGGAGTTGGAGAACAGCGAGGCCGATCCGGAGCAGCTGGAGAGCCTGTTCCGGCTGGACCACCTCGCCACCCGCATGCGGCGCAACGGTGAGAACCTGCTCGTCCTCGCGGGCGAGGAGCCCGGGAGCCGTTGGGACCAGCCGGTGCCGCTGGTCGACGTGCTGCGCGCCTCCTCCTCGGAGGTGGAGCAGTACGAGCGCATCGAGCTGTCCGGGGTGCCCGAGGCGGACATCCACGGTCGCGCGGTCACCGACCTGGTGCACCTGCTGTCCGAGCTGTTGGAGAACGCGACGACGTTCTCCTCGCCGCAGACCAGGGTCAAGGTGACGGCGACCCGGCTGCCCGACGCCCGGATCATGATCGAGATCCATGACAAGGGCATCGGTCTGACCACCGAGGACTTCGCGGACATCAACCACAAGCTGGCCAATCCCCCGACCGTGGACGCCGCGGTCTCCCAGCGCATGGGGCTGTTCGTGGTCGGTCGGCTGGCCGACCGGCACGGCATCCGCGTCCAGTTGCGTCCCTCGGGCGAGCAGGCCGGGACGACCTCCCTGGTCATGCTGCCCGACGCGATCACGCACGGGGGCGGTGCCGAGCCGGGTGACGTCCCGCCGGTCGATGCGGCGGGCAGCACCCCGCTGGCGCAGATGATCTCCGGGCAGCCCGGCCGTGCCGCCGGCCCCCTGCGGACCGCCGCCGAGCTGGGGTTCGACGACAGCCGCTACCCGCAGGCACCCGACGAGGTCAGGGAACCGGACCCGATCGACCCGCCGCTCCGGTCACCGGAGCACGCGGCGTCCCCGGAGGGCGGGCCCGAGGACGGCGCCCACCCGGGCGGTTCCGGTCACGACGGGAGCGTTCCGCAGCCCACCGCGTACGACCCGCACCTCCCCTACCCGGAGGGCACCCCGGTCGGCTATCCGCCGCAATCGGTGAACGGGTACCCGCAGCAGCATTCCGACGCCTACGGACAGGTGTCCGGAACGTCCTACGAGGACCCCTTCTTCAGGTCGTCCGACGGCTATCAGGAACAGTCCCATCCGGAAGCCGACCGACAAGATCCGGACGGAATCGCGCCGGAACCTTTCGGCAGCTACGAGGCACGGCCCCACCAGCCGGGGTGGCAGCAGCCGCACGACCACCCGGAGGGCCTCCAGCAGGGCCCCGCGGGGTATCCGGAATCCGTACGGCCCGCTGACGCGGGTGCCGCGGAACGCGTAGGCTTCGATCGTCCGGAACCGACCGCGGTCGCTGGTCATCCGCTGACCGGTGTCGGTCTGCCCCGTCGTGGCTCCCCGTCGAGCGACGACGGCGCCCCGGGCACGGGTCAGCAGTGGCTGTCGGGCGCCGGCCAGGACGTCGACGGACCGCAGCGGTCGGCGCCAGGCGAGCGGCCGGACGACGGGAGCGGGAACGGCGGTGACTGGCGCTCGGCCAACGACGACCGGTGGCAGCGCGCCGAACAGCTCCGCAGGCCCAAGGCCGACGGAGTCACCGCGTCCGGGCTGCCGCGTCGGGTGCCCAGGGCCAATCTGGTCGAGGGCACCGCGGAGCAGACCCCGCAGGGCGGCCCGCAGGTCTCCCGCGCGCCCGAGGACGTCAGGGGCAGGCTCAGCAACCTGCGCCGCGGCGTCCAACGGGGGCGTCAGGCGGGAAGTGAGAAGAACGGCCAGGCCACTGGGGATGACCACAGTGGTTCTGGGAGCACCTACAACCAGGAGCGTTAGTGTGAGCCCGATGAGCCAGGCGGCACAGAACCTGAACTGGTTGATCACCAACTTCGTGGACAACACCCCCGGGGTGTCCCACACCGTGGTGGTCTCCGCCGACGGACTCCTTCTGGCGATGTCGGAAGGGTTTCCCCGGGACCGAGCCGACCAGCTCGCGGCGGTCGCGTCCGGCCTGACCTCGCTGACCGCGGGAGCCTCGCGGATCTTCGAAGGCGGCAGCGTGAACCAGACCGTCGTGGAGATGGAGCGCGGCTTCCTCTTCCTCATGTCGATTTCGGACGGCTCCTCGCTGGCCGTCCTGGCCCACCCCGAGGCCGACATCGGTCTCATCGGGTACGAGATGGCCCTGCTGGTCGACCGCGCGGGGTCGGTACTCACCCCGGACCTGCGCGCCGAGCTCCAGGGGAGCCTGCTCAACTGAGCGGCGCCCACGGGAGGTTCCGGGAAGAGGGATACTTCCCGGACGGCATTCCCCTCACCGACGGTCAGGCGATGCGTAGGCACGTCCCGGAGTCGTAAGGTTTCGGGACGCGGCTCCCCACGGTTGGGTGCCCGGCACAGCAGGAGGAGGAAGAAGTGGCAACATCCCCAAGCGGTTCCCCGGGTCACTGGTCGTACGGCCAGGAGCACGGCGAAGACTCGCGGAACCGGTACAACTTCCCCTCCACGCCGAGCAGTCGACCACAGCAACCCCTGCCCCAACCGTCCCAGCGGCCCCAGGGTCCCTCGCCCTACGAGTCGCACCGGCCGCGCGTACCCCGCGTTCCCCCCGTGTACCCGCAGCGCAGGGCACCCGACCCGGCGCCCGCGGGTTCCGCGAGCAACCCCCTCGTGCGTCCGTACGCCATGACCGGTGGACGGACCAGGCCGCGGTACCAGCTCGCCATCGAGGCACTGGTACACACCACCGCACAACCGCACCAGCTCCAAGGGCAATTGCCGGAGCACCAGCGGATCTGCAATCTCTGCCGGGAGATCAAGTCGATCGCCGAGGTCTCGGCGTTGCTGACGATCCCTCTCGGTGTGGCCAGGATCCTCGTCGCCGATTTGGCGGAGGCGGGACTGGTCGCCATTCATCAGCCCGGCGGCGACGACAGCGCCGGCGGGCAGCCAGACGTGACATTGCTCGAAAGGGTGCTCAGTGGACTTCGCAAGCTCTAGCGGCGGATCCGCCCGGTCGACCACCAGCGCGAAGATCGTGGTGGCGGGCGGCTTCGGCGTGGGCAAGACCACGTTCGTCGGCGCGGTCTCGGAGATCAACCCGCTGCGTACCGAGGCCGTCATGACGTCCGCCAGCGCGGGAATCGACGACCTCACACACACCGGCGACAAGACCACCACCACGGTGGCCATGGACTTCGGCCGCATCACACTCGACCAGGACCTCATCCTCTACCTGTTCGGCACCCCCGGACAGGACCGCTTCTGGTTCATGTGGGACGACCTCGTACGCGGCGCCATCGGTGCCATCGTGCTGGTCGACACCCGCCGCCTCGCCGACTGCTTCCCCGCCGTCGACTACTTCGAGAACTCCGGGCTCCCCTTCGTCATCGCCCTCAACGGCTTCGACGGAAGTCAGCCGTACACCCCGGACGAAGTGCGCGAGGCCCTCCAGATCGGCCCCGACACCCCCATCATCACCACCGACGCACGCCACCGCGCCGACGCCAAGAGCGCGCTCATCACCCTCGTGGAACACGCCCTCATGGCCCGGCTGCGGTGATCGGTGCTCCGTACCGGGCGGGGTGCGGAGGAGACGGAAGGAGCCGCACCGGTACGCAACCGGTGCGGCTCCTCGTCGTTGCGGACCCGTTAGGCGGCGGACGTCCCGGGGCAGGGTGACCGCATGGCCACTACCCCGGACGGACGCTCCGTACCGCCGCCGCGCGGCGACGAACGCACCCTGTTGGAGAGCTGGTTGGAGCTGCACCGGGCGACCCTGGTGCTCAAGTGCGAGGGGCTGGACGACGCCCAGGCCCGTACGGCCTCGGTGGAGCCCTCCCGGATGACCCTGTTGGGCCTGGTGCAGCACCTGGCGGAGGTGGAGCGCACCTGGTTCCAGCGGGTGTTCGCGGCCCGTGAGGTGCCGCGGGTCCACCCCGAGTCGGGCGACGACGGCTTCGCCCCGGTACCGGGGCTGACCCTGGAGCGGGCGCTCGCCGACTGGCGGGCCGAGGTCGAGCGGGGCCGGGCGCTGACCGCGGACGCCGGGCTGGACGACCTGGGCGTGCTGTCACCGGAGAACGCCCGGGTCGTCGGCGAGCAGGAGGTGTCCCTGCGCTGGATCCTGGTGCACCTGATCGAGGAGTACGCCCGGCACAACGGGCACGCGGACCTGCTGCGCGAGCGCCTGGACGGACGCGTGGGCGCGTAGGGCCGCCCGGCGGGGGCATCCGGCAGAACGCCGTCGGGGCCCCCCCCGGGGGGGGGGGGGGGGGGCCGCGGGCGGGACGGGGCGGGGGGGGGGCACAGGCCCC
>NZ_JBHXEN010000093.1:0-17323 GCF_042724695.1 Streptomyces sp. NPDC127068
GACAGCTGCCCGATCCGGCCGGACGGTGCGGATGAGCAGACCATCCGAGCGACTGCCGACCGGGACAGTCCTCCGGGACGAACACCGCCGGGCCCCGTTCCCAGCGGACCCGGCCCATGACCGCGTCACGCAGCGGCGGGAGACGCTCATCGACGCCGCGCTGGAGGTGTTCGATGCCGAAGGGCGGTCAGGTCGCAGCGCACGTCGGGTCTGTGAGCAGCCGGGACTGACCCGTCGCTACTTCTACGAGAGCTTCGAAGACGTCGACGCCTTGACGGGTGCGATGTTCGAGCGGGTGACCCGCGAGGTGTGGTGCGCCGCCCGTGACGCGATCGCCGACACGGACGCGTTTCTGGCCGAACTCACCGGCCGGGCGGTCTCGGGCGGACTCGACGTGCTCACCGCGGTGCCCGCCAAGGGGCGGTTCCTCGTGGCCGCTCAGAACACCCGCGGCTGCGTGGGTGTGCACCGCGCCCGTGCCGTGGACGACCTGGCCGTGTTGATCGAGCCCTTGATCGCGAGAAGCTATCCGGACGACCGGCCCGCTGACCCGCGCGAGGCACGGGTCGTTGCGATCGCCGTCATCGGCGCGAACCTGCGGATCGTCGACAGTTGGCTCGGCGACGAAGTGGTCTCCTGGTGCGTGACCGCGGCGACCGCACTCCTCGGTGCGGCGAGAGGAGCCGGTCGAGGTGGCCCCGCGGCGTGCCCGGAGCCACCGTGTCCTCGTACGCCCTGAGTTCGGCCGAAGCCAGGGCGCTCGTGAAGTCCGACAGGTAGCAGGCGTGCAGCTTCGGGTACGGCCCGGTGTCGTCGCGCTGCTCGGGCAACAGGTGGGCGTACTGCTCGCGCAGGTGCATCGTGCTGTGGAGCTGGACGAGTTCGCTCACGGCCCGGGTGACGGCGTACCGGCGCGACAGCGAGGCACCCCACCCGCAGATCCTGGCCGGCTGCCCTTGCGGGGCGGGCAGGTAGGCCGTGTACGCCGGCACACCGAGGTCGCTGGTCATGTCGATCAGGTGGACCCGACGACCCGTGTCGCCTCGGCGAAGGCGAGGAGCGCGGCCACCTCGTCCGGCAGCGTCGCCGGGTCCACGACGGCCAGCCGCTCGGGACGCTCGCGGAGGAACTGGCCGATCAGCAGCAGGGAGAGCGCGTCCCGCTCCAGCAACTCGTTGATCGCGTGCACGGCGGGCTTCCACCGGGTCGGCGCCGGCGGCCCAGCCGTCCCCAGGTACTCGGGCAGGGAAAGGAAGAGGGGCACGAGTGCGTCCGGTCCAGCGACGAGCGACCGGTACGGCAGACATCCCAGCGACCGGTCCGGCGCCCGACCCAGAAGCTCGACGGCGATGTCGCGGACAACGGGCCCTCGGCGAGGACGTGGCCGCGCGCCAGCCGGATCTCCGCCGGGTCCAGTCCGTCCACACCGCCCCGCGCTGCGCCTCATGCACGGGAGCCCAGCCCGCTCCTGGACGCTTGCCGAACTCGCCCGCGCCGCGGCCATGTCCCGCACCGGCTTCACCCTGCGTTTCAAGGAGGTCGTGGGGGTTCCGCCCCTGACCTATCTGCGTGCCTGGCGGATGCGCTTGGCGCGGCGCGCCCTGTGGCGGGAGGACACCCCCGTTTCGGTCATCGCCTCCTCCTTGGGCTACAGCTCGGAGATTGCCTTCAGCAACGCCTTCGAGCGCACCACGGGCATGGCCCCCCGCCGCTACCGGGAGGCCGTACGGGCGAGTTGAACCGCCCGCCGTCCGCAGCGCCGGGCATGCCTGACCGACGGCCAGCCATCCTGTCGCGCCGCCCATCGGCTGAACGGACACCGCGGAGCGGCTCGACGAGGAGCGTACGCGCCGCGTCCCCGTTGAACCGGGCGTTCTGCTCAAGTAGGTGGATGAATTGATGGACACGGAATCCACGGGCATGGCGGCAATGAGTGGATCCGTTCCTGGAGTTGGCGCGAGGTGGTCCGGATCTCCTGTGCCGAGTCGTGGGGATGCGATATCACGACATCTTCTGAGTGGCGTCCCTGGTTACGGTAGTTGATCTATGTGGCTCGAAATGATCTGCCAAAGTCATCTTCATCGCCGCATGATGATCAAGTATTGAAAGTCCGTCAAAGGAGTTGGTCATGCAGGCGAACTTGGCGAAGAAGCTCGGGAGCACTCTGGGAACACTCGCTATCGTGGCCGCCGGGGTGTTGGTGTCCGCCACCCCGGCCGCGGCAGCTGAGGACAGTTTCAGCTTTACGTACACCAACCTCGTCAACGGCGATCCGATCATCGTCGCGAACAACAACAGCTGGGGTGGCGAGCCGGCCGGGTATGCCGAGTGGCGGGCGGACCCGAGCGGTGGTGCGCCCGGTGACGCGCTGACCGCCCGTGACGTGCTGCCGGACGGTTACGGAATCGAGGCCCACCTCAGCAACGGTCGTGTCGCGACGACTCGGGGGCACGGCTCCCCTTACAGCGTGACCGAGACCGGTAACCTGACCGAGGGCAGCACGTACACCATGAAGTTGTGCGTGGTGAAGGGCTCCTACAGCAAGTGTTCGATTGGCGTCACAGCGCGCGCCTAATCGCGTCACGCACGCACCCTTGGGCGGGGCGAAGGCGGTACCGGAGAATCCCGGTACCGCCTTTTCGTGTGCGGGGTTCGGCAGGGGGTGGGGTCCACCACATGCGCGAAGTCGTCGAGGCGATGTCCACCGTCGCTCCGACCTGGCCGGCACGATGAAGGCTGCCTTCCAATCCGGAGTGCTGGCGCTCGACCGCAGCGGACATGGCGGCGCCCCTATCGGCGACGGTGGCACACGTTCGAGGGGTGGCTTCCGTGGAACCGCCTCCGGCAGCCCACCCCACCCGCCACACTCCCGCTGCCCGGTGAGCACCACAGCTCGGGCAGCGAACTCCTGCTGGAGTACTGGCAGTCAGACAGCGGAGTGCCCGGAGGGCCCGGAGTGACGGAGGCGGTCGGTCCGACTGGGTCGCTGACACGTGACGGGTCGACCGGCCGGGGGTCAGCGGCCAGCGGGGGCGGGCGCGATCTGCTGCACGAGGCTGAGCACGTCCGGCGCGACCCACTCCTCGGCGATCTTGTCTCCCTCGACGCGGTAGACCTCGATGCTCCGGAAGCTGACCCGGCGGCCCGTCGCCTCGTACTGCTGGAAGGCGCCTCGGTGCATTCCCCGGAGGCGGACGAGCACCGTCACCTTGTCGCCGACGCTGAACATGTCCTGGACGTCGATCGTCAGGTCGGGGAAGGCGTCCTTCATGGCCTGGGCGCCCGCCCGCCAGGTCTCCCGCCCGTGCAGCGGATCAGGGGTCCCGGGGACGTTGGCGATGAAGTCCTCGGTCAGCAGCTGCTCGGTCAGGTCGAGGTCGCCGCTCTCCAGCGAGCGGTACGCGGTGCGGATCAGGATCATGTTCTTCTCGGCAGTGGTGGTCATCTCGGTGCCCTCTCGGTCTGGAGGATGGTCCTGTGCGTCCGGTGATGGGTCCGGCCCGGATGACCCCCAGGGGAAACCATGACCCCGCGACAAGGTCAAGAGGGTCGCCCGGGCCCGCGGTACGCCGTCTGCCCCTCACACCGTGAGCCTTCCCCTACGTCATGGTCCGCGTCGGGACCGGCGCCGCCTCCCTTGCTGCCGTCAACGGCCCGCGCGGTCGCCTCCATTGACGTGGTAACGGCGTTAACATTAGGGTGGCGATAACGGCGTTAACGATGCTGATCGTCTCGACCGTGAAGCGAGGGAACTGATGCAGCGACTCAAGGTTCTGATCTCCGGCGCCAGCATTGCCGGCCCCGCACTGGCGTTATGGCTGGCCGAGTACGGTGCGGAGGTCACCGTGGTGGAGCGGTGGCCCGAACTGCGCGCGGGCGGCCAACTGGTCGACCTCCGTGGGGTCTCACGCGAGGTGATCCGGCGGATGGGTGTCGACGCCGACGTCCGGGCCGCGAGTGAGGACAACTTCGGCCTCTCCTTCGTCGACCGCCGAGGGCGTGCGCGGGGAACGCTCAGGTCCGACCAGTTCGGTGGCGACGGGCCGGTCGCCGAGATCGAGATCCTGCGCGGCAGCCTGTCGCGGGTGCTCCACGAACGGTCGCGGGACCGCGTCGACTACCGGTTCGGCGACCGGATCACCTCGGTGCGCGACGAAGGGGCGAAGGTCCGGGTCGAGTTCGCGTCGGCATCCGCCGAGTCGTTCGACCTGGTGGTCGGAGCCGACGGTCTGCATTCGGAACTGCGGGAGATGCTGTTCGGCCCCGAGAGCCGGCACGTGCGGCACCTCGGGATGTACGTGTCCTTCTGGACCGCTCGCAACCACCTGGAGCTGAAGGACTGGACGGCTCTCTACAGCGAGCCGGGCAGGTCGATCGGCATGCGGTCCATCCTCGGGAGCAGCAAGACGATGGCCTTCTTCACCTTCCGCGCGGGACGCCCCTCGTACGACTGGCGTGACGTGGAGGCACAGAAGCGCATGGTCCGGGCCCGGGGGTACGGCATGGGGTGGGAGGCCGCGGCCCTGCTGTCGCAGATCGAGACGGCCCCCGACTTCTACTTCGACACCTGTAGCCAGGTGAACCTCCCCGCCTGGTCGACCGGACGCGTCGGGCTCCTGGGTGACGCGGCCTCCTGCGCTTCGCCCCTGTCGGGCCACGGCACGACCATCGCGATGGTCGGCGCGTACGTCCTCGCCGGCGAACTGGCCCGCACGCCGGACGACGTCGCGGGAGCCTTCGGCCGGTACGAAGCCGCACTGCGCCCCTGGGTCGAGCGCATCCAACGGTCGGCCCCCGGCCAGGGCAGGGTGATGACACCCGAGACATCGCACGGCATCGCCCTGCGCAACGGAGTCACACGACTGGTCAGCCACCTCCCCGGCAAGGCGCGCCTCCTGCGGAACCAGGCCCGGTTGTCCCATGCGATCGTCCTCGACGACTACTCCCAGCACCTGGTGGGAGCCGATCGCTCCCGAGGTCGATAACATCGTTAACATGTCGACCGTTCGCCCGGGGCTCCCGCCCGGCCCCACCAGTGCCCCGCCACCCGCTGACCGCGCCCGCGCCCTGGTGGCCGCGGCTCGGCACATCGTCGACGCCGACGGCCTCGAAGCGCTCACCATGAGGCGCCTGGCGGACGCCCTGGGGCTGCAACTCCCCGCCATCTACCGCGTCTTCAGCAACAAACAGGCGCTCCTCGACGAGATGGCGGAAGCGATCCTGGGGGAAGCCCTGCCGGATCGCCACGGGGACTGTTGGACGGCCGAGGTCGCCCTCCTCGCCGGACAACTGCGGCGCGCCCTGCTGGCGCAGCGCGACGGCGCCAGGATCGTCGGCGGCAGCTACACGTCGAAGCGGAACACGCTGACTTACGCGGAGCGGTTCGTCGGGGTCATGCGGCAAGCCGGCCTCGACGGCACCGCCGCTCTCTGGGCGACCTCCACGGTCTTCTGCTACGTCCTGGGCGAAGCCCTCGAACAGCAGGGCCCCAGCGCGGGCGCCCTCGACGGACTCGACCCCACCACGGGGCGCACGACCTACCCCCACCTGTTCACTACGCCCGTCGAGCAGCTCGTCAACTTCGACGACCGCTTCACGTTCGGGCTCGACCTCCTCCTCGACGGACTCCGCGGGCGGGTCCACTCCGCGAGCGGCAATGAAGGGGCCGCGGGCTAGGCCCCGTTGGCCGGGGCCCTGGTGGCCGGTGTGCCGGCACGCATTCCTGTGCCAGTGGTCGAGGGCGCGGCGCGTAGAGCCTCCCGTCCTGCTCTCGGACCGTGAACGCTCTGGGGAACCGGTCCCCGGGTGGTCATCGGTCGGGCGTGGGCTACGGGGCCGAAGGAGATCCGTTGGCGCTCCTCGAACGTCCCGCTGCCCTCACCGACTTGCAGCGCACCGAGTCCCACGTTTTTCCCCAACGCATTCCACTGGCCCAGCGGCTGCAGGCGACGTTCGCCTCCCGGATCACGAGCCTGCCCGCACCGACCAGGCATCTGCTGCTGGTGGCGGCCCTGGAAGGCAGTGGCAACCAGCTGATCGTGCGCCGGGCGGTGGAGGGGCGGTGCGACCTGAAGCACCTGGCCCCCGCCGAGCGGCTCCAGCTCGTGCGCATCGAAGAGGCCACCGGGCGACTGACGTTCCGCGGTGGTGGAACTGTCCACCAGCGACCAGCGCCGCAGCGTTCACCGCGCACTCGCGGAAGCCTGGAACGGCGTCCCCGACCAGCGGGCCTGGCACCTGGCGCAGGCGCGGTGGAACCCGACGAGCAGATCGCCGGTCTCCTCGAA
Organism: Streptomyces sp. NPDC127068; assembly: GCF_042724695.1. Lineage (NCBI taxonomy): Bacteria > Bacillati > Actinomycetota > Actinomycetes > Kitasatosporales > Streptomycetaceae > Streptomyces > Streptomyces sp. NPDC127068. The sequence continues at coordinate 6,288 of NZ_JBHXEN010000093.1, forward strand.
GACGCCGCCGGCATCAGCGCCCGGCGCGGTGGCCACCGCCCTCTACCTGCTCAACAGCTACGGGACGTGGACACCGCCCATCGCCTGCTGTCCGCCGCCCGGTGCCGCGGTCCCGCCGGTCCTGCCGCCGAACGTGGACGCGGCCGGCGGCGCGGTTTCCCACGCCGGCCTGGCGGACCAAGCTCGCCTGGTACCTCGTGGCCACCAACGACCGCATGATCCCGCCGCCCGCGCAGCGCGCGATGGCCAACCTGATCAAGCGGGCCGCCCTCGGCTGATCACACGCGGCGACCGCACACCGGCGGCGGGGCCTTCCCGCCCGCCGCCGTCAGGGCCGCCTGCTCGCCGTACTGCTGACGCTCGGCTGCCTGTCCGGCCCCGTCCCGCCAACCGGGGGCACCACCGACGCGACCCACCCCGAAACCGCAGATCGGCCGTGACCGCCGGCAGGGCGCCGCGGCGCTGGGTACCGTCCGAGGGAATTCCTGAGGGGCTCGTTCTCGAATGCGAGTGCGCAGCCAAGGTCGGGTTGGCTATCAATGACCTGTCGATTGCCTTGAGTTCGGAAACGCTGTGACAGGGTGGTCACGTCAACAGAATGACGCCCCCGCTCGCCGGGGTTGCTCAGGGAGTCAACGGAGGGAACATTGAACAGTCGTGATCCGATGACGCGTGGAATGGGGCGCCGCGGCATCCTGAAGTACACCGCGGTCGGCGCGATGGGGATAGGCGCCTCGGCATTCGCGCAGAAGAGTGCCTTCGCGGCGTCGACGGCGGTCGACGGCGATTCGGCTCGACACCTGGAGCAGTTGTACGGGGATGCGCTCGACGAGGGCGGCAAGCTCGTCGTGTGGGCCGGCGGTAGCTCCCCTCAACAGGAGGCCCGGACCCGCGAGGCGTTCGTCACCGCCTTTCCCGGGATCGACGCCGTCTTCACCGTCCGCTACAGCCCTGTCCAAAGTGCCCTAGTCAACAGGCAGTTGGCCCTGGGGGGCTTGGAGCCGGACCTCGTCCAACTACAGACCCTCTACGACTTCGACCGCTGGAAGGCTCAGAACGCGCTCCTGCCGTACCGTCCCCCGGGCGCCAAAGCGGTGTTCCCGCAGTACCGGGACCCCGACGATGCCTACATCGGCATCGCGGTCCGTTCGTTCGGCCGCGTGAGCAACAGCGCCCTCCTCTCCGATGCCGAGGCGCCGCGGGACGCCAGCGACTTTCTGGCACCCGCGTTCCGCGACAGGATCGTCATTTCGGACCCCACCGCGGAAGACGCCATCCTGTTCGCGTTCCACCTGGTGACCCAGAAGTACGGTCTGCGATTCATGGAGCAGTTCATGGAGCAGCGGCCGCTGATCGTCGCGAACGCAGGGGCGACCACGGCGTCGCTGGTCAGCGGCCAGCGCACCGCGACTCTCGCCCACATCGCGTCGTTGGCGCCCGTCCCGGGACAGCCCCTTCGCTACGTCGTGCCGCGGACGGACCCCTTCATGAGCTGGCCGCAAACGGTGGCGATCCTCCGGAAGGCGCGCCATCCGGCGGCGGCGAAGCTGTACGTCGCCTGGCAGATGTCCGTGGAACGTCAGAGCGCGGGCCTGCAATGGCCGACCCGCCGCGACGTTGCGCCTGCCACCGGGTGGAAGCCGATTACCCAGTACAACAGCCGGTTGAACGGATTCCGTGAGTTCCTGCGGGATCGCGCTGAGGTGGAACACTACCGGGCATTGATAAAGACCTTCGTCGCCCCGTAGCCAATCCCATCGAGATCCCCCCTGGAATGACCGGCACCGTGCACCGGGAATGCGCCGCGTGGGCTGATCCCTTCTGGGAGTCGCCGCGGATCCGACACTTCGGAGATCCTATTCAAGGGGTACCCACCGGGGCGCGTGGCGTGGGTAGCCCCGCCGTGCGCAGGACCTTGCGGGCCGTGTCGACGGCGAACACCTCGCAGTGCGGGCGCCCGGCCGCCCACGCAACACCGTCCGCACCCAGCGCGAACGCCGCTGTCGCCGTCGCGTCCGCTTCCGTGAGCGTCGGTGCGACGACCGTGACGGCCAGCAGACCGATGGCGGGGCGGCCGGTGCGGGCGTCGAGGATGTGGGCGCCGCGTTCGTAGTGGCCGGACGTGGCGACAGCCGCATCCGTCAGCTCCAGCACCGCGCAAAGCCGGCCGGCGTCCTCGGGGTGACGTATGCCCACCTTCCAGGGGCCGCCGCCGACGACCACGTCGCCACCGGCGTTCAGGCAGAACCGTCGTACGCCGGCTGCCGTCAGCAGTTCGGCGGCGAGCTGGACCGACCAGCCCTTGACGACCGCGCACGGGTCGAGCCCCCGGCCCGGCACACGCACGTCGAAGGCGCCGCCACTCGCTCGCCGGTACTGCTCGCACAGTTCCAGGACACGGGCGAGGTCGGCGCTGACGTCGGCGGTGCCCAGCTCCCCCCGGTTCAGGCGGGACACCTCGCTGTCGGGCCTGAACGGGCTGAACCGTGCGTCGGCTTCCCGGAGCCACGCGAAGACCGCGTCCGCGGCCCCCGCAGGGAAGCGCGTGTCGTCGATGCGCAGGGAGACCGGCAGGCCCATGACGTGTTCGACTCGGATCACGTCAGGTGCCGGTCCTCTGGTCGAGGGCCGCTTGGAGGGATTCCCTGTAGCCGTCGCTGGTGATCGTCGCCCCCGTCACCGCGTCGATGTCGGCGCTCTGGGCTTCGAGGGTCGCCTCGATCAGTTTCGGTAGGGCTGCCGTGGTCTGGGGGTGCGCGGGAGCCTTGAGGGCCTTGACCGCGGTGATCCTGCCAGCCGTCAGCGTCACCTCGACCTGTACGTCACCCTTCTCGGTCGGGATCGTCGCCCCGGCGATCACCCGGGTGCCGGAGGAGGCCGAAGGGGGAACGGAGACGTCCGACGAGGGCGCGGACGGGGCCTCCGCCGGGCTCGGCGGCGCCTGGGCGGACGTGGCGATCGAGGGTGTGTACCGCCAGACCGGGATCAGGGCCGCGACGGACAGGACCAGGACGGGTAGTGCTCGTCTCACGTGATGTTCCCCTTCGTCTGCTGTACTCGGTCATCCGGCGAGCTCGGTCATGGGGCGACCAGCTCGGTCATCGGGCCAGGCTGAAGCGTTCGTAGTGGATCTGCGGCTTGGGTACACCGAGCGCGCGCAGACCACGCAGCACGGAGCGGGTCATGCCGGGCGGGCCGCAGACGTAGACGTCGCGCTCGGTGAGGTCGGGGACGAGCGCGGACAGTGCGTCCGGCGACAGCGGGTCGGGGTCCGGCGGGCCGCTGATCACATGCAGCGACGCACCCTTGGCGGCGGCGATTTCCCGCAGTTCGTCGTAGAGGACCGCGTCCCGGGCGGCGGACACACGGTAGACGAGCACGGCATGGCCGTGCAGGTCCTCCAGGAGCGCGCGGATCGGGGTGATGCCGACACCGCCCGCGATCAGCAGGGTGTTCGGACGGGTGCGGTGGAGGGTGGTGAAGGCGCCGTAGGGGCCTTCGGCGAACACGCGGGTCCCCGGCTCCAGCCGGCGCAGGGACGCGGACCCCGCGCCGGACGCCTTCACCGTCAGCCGCAGACGGGCGCCGTCCGGGGCGGCCGACAGCGAGTACGGGTTCGCCTGCCACCAGCGGTCCTTCGTCATGAACCGCCAAAGGAAGAACTGGCCCGCACGGGCGGGGAGCCGGTGCAGGTCACGCCCCGTCACATGGACGGAGACGACGTGATCGGACTCGGGCACGACGGCCGACACCCGCAGCCGGTGCCGGAGGTTGCGCTGGAGGGGGAGCACGACGCGGCCGGCGAACACCGAGCCGAGCGCGCAGCACCACAGGCCGTACCAGTACGCGGTGGCGGCCGACGACGTGGTGAACGTGGTGCCGGCCGCGACCTGGTGGGTGAAGGCGAGGACCACCGCGACGTAGGTGTAGAGGTGGATGAAGTGCCAGGTCTCGTAGGCGAGTCGGCGTCGAGCCCAGCGGGCCGAGGCTCCGCCGACGACCAGGATGAGGACCATGGCGACGACCGCCCGCAGCACGCCCTCGGTGGTCTCGGCCAGGTCGATCAGCTGGTCGACCGGGTCGAGCGAGGACACCTGGGCATAGCCGAAGGTGATGAAGACGCCGTGTCCGACCAGCGACCACAGCAGACCGAAGCCGGTGACGCGGTGCCAGGCGGTGAGCCGGTCCATGCCGATGCGGCGGTCGAGCCAGGGCAGCCGGGCGACCAGCAGCAGTTGGAAGGCCATGAACAGGGCGCCGTAGAGGCCACAGAGACGACCGAGCACGATCAGCGCGTTGGACGCGAAGCCCGCCTGGGAGAAGAAGTACCCGACGGCCACCGCGTTCCCGCCGAGCAGGGCGTACAGCCCGGCTCTGGCCGCCACCCGGGGGCGCAGCACAGAGGAGCGAACGGGCGAAGCCGGTGCGGGGGGCGGCGGTGCGGACGTCGAAGGGACTACGGTCACGGGCCGGAACCTCCTGGATCGAGTCGGTGGAGAGAGCTTGACCGCTGGGACCTGTCGATTCCCTGTCAGGGGACTTTCAACTCCGTGTCGAAGTGCCCCGGCACGGATCGGCAGGGCCGCGCTGCCGTCCGCGTGCCGCAGGATGGACGGGTGGACAAGATACGAGTGCTGGTCGTGGACGACGACCCGGCGATCGCCGACCTCGTCGCGACGGTCGCCCGCTACGAAGGCTGGGATGCGGTCACGGCCAACTCGGGCCGGGAAGCGCTGCGGTCGGCCGCCGGCCGTCCTCCGGACATCGTCGTCCTGGACCTGATGCTGCCCGACCTCGACGGCTTCGGGGTGCTCGACGGGCTGCGCGCAGCCGGGACGATGGTGCCCGTGGTGTTCCTCACCGCGCGCGACACCGTCGCCGACCGGGTCGCGGGGCTCACCCGCGGCGGTGACGACTACCTGGTCAAGCCGTTCGCGGTGGAGGAACTGATGGCCCGGCTCCGCACCGTGCTGCGGCGCAGCACCGGACCGGGGTTCAAGCGGTCCTTCCTACGGGTCGCCGACCTGACGATGGACGAGGACACGAGGGAAGTACGGCGTGGGGAATCCCCGTTGACACTGACCCCGACCGAGTACGACGTGCTGCGCTACCTGATGCGCAAGTCCCCGACCGTACTCACCAAGGCGCAGATCCTCGACCACGTGTGGGAGTACGGCTTCGGCGGTCGCTCGAACGTCGTCGAGCTCGTCGTCAGCAGGTTGCGCCGCAAACTCGACGCGACCGGCAGTCCCCTGATCCACACCGTGCGCGGCTTCGGCTACGTGGTCAGGCAAGCAGCCGAATGAGCGCACGGCTGCGCCACACGTACCGCAGGCTCCGCCTCGGAACCAGGCTCGCTCTCGGCCTCGGCGTGCTCTCGCTGGTGGCGTTCGCCGTCGTCGGCACGGCCCTGACCGCGTACATGCGCGACTACCTGGGACACCAGCAGATCGCCCAGCTGAAGCTGGTGCAGAACGTACAGGCCAAGGACGCCGCCGAGAACGGCACGCTCACACGTCAGCCGTACTACGGGTGGTACACGGCTGTGTACGACGTCCGCGACGGCGCTGCGGCGCTGCGCCGACCGGCCGATGTGCCGGACGACATCGAGGAGTTCACCGCCCTCGCCCAGAAGCGCGCCGACACCACCCGCGATGTGACGAGCACCGCGCAGGTGGGAGGAAAGGGCGCCTACCGGCTGCGGGCCTGCGAGGTCGTGCCCGGGGTCGTCCTGGTCAGCGCCGCCCCGATGGCGGAGACCGAGGACACGATGGACCAACTGATCACGGTCCAGGTGATCGCGTTCACGGTCGCCCTGCTGGCCCTCGTCGTCTCCGGACGGTTCCTGCTGCGGCGCGGTCTGCAACCGCTCAGCGACATGGCGCACACGGCACACGGCATCGCCTCGCACGACCTCACCGAGTCGGCGGCCCGGCTGCCCCTGCGTGCCGACCGGTCCGGTGGCGGCCCCGAGGTCGAGGAACTGCGCACCGCCTTCAACACGATGCTGGAACACATCGACGACTCCCTGGCCGTGCGCGCCGAGGCGGAGCAGAGGCTGCGTCGGTTCGTCGCCGACGCCTCACACGAACTGCGCACCCCCCTGATGTCGGTGCGCGGCTACGCGGACCTGTTCCAGTACGCTGCCGCCAACGTCCCCGAGGAACGCGACAAACACCTCGCCCGGCTCCGTTCCGAAGCCGCCCGCATGGGCGTCCTCCTCGACGACCTGCTGCTGCTCGCCCGGCTCGACGCCGCCGAGGTGGACGCGTCGCTGCGCCTCGAACCGTGCGATCTGGCGGACCTCGCCCGGCAGGCCGCCGACGCCTTCCGCGCCGCCCACCCCGGCCATCCGCTGGTCCTCGACATCGGGCCCCGACTGCTGCCGCTGAGCCTGGACCCCGTCCGGTTCCGCCAGGTGCTCGACAACCTGCTGACCAACGGGGCCGTCCACACACCCGAGGGGACACGTGTGTCCATGACGGTGGCTTCGACGCCGGTGTCCGCCCGGGTGGTCGTGGCCGACACGGGGCCCGGCATCACGGACGCCGACCAGCGCCGGGTCTTCGACCGCTTCTACCGCGTCGACAAGGCCCGCAGCCGGGAGAGCGGCGGCAGCGGCCTCGGCCTCGCGGTGGCCCGCTCCCTGGTGGCCGCGCACGGCGGCACCTTGACCCTGAGCAGCGAGCCGGGTGCCACCGTCTTCGTCTTGGAGCTGCCGCGCGTGGAGCCGGCGCCGTGACCGGCGTGGACGCATCCGGCGAAGACGCTCGGGGCGCTCGACAACCGCGAGGCCTTCGCCCGGGTCCACCCCGCCGCCGCGCTGGACGCGGTGGCCTGACATCACGTCACCTACCGCTGATCGGTGATCTCGGACGAACAGCGCCTTGGGGGCGCCTACGCGGCCGTGGACGCCTCCGATACGTTCAGCCGTACCAAGCGGGAGGCTGCCCCCCGAGGACTGCCACGTGCCCTCGGCGACGATCCGGCCAGCCTGTTCGGGGCGACCACGGCAGCGGCCGACACGTACGGGCTCTTCTGTCATCCACGCGGACGGGCTCATCCGGTGCCGGTGAGATGCCAGGCGGCGGCCTGGCGGCGCAGGTCGACGAAGCGGCTGTAGACGCCGCCGAGCCGCAGGAGTTCCGCGTGGGAGCCGGACTCGGTGACACGGCCCCCGTCCAGCACCAGAATCCGGTCGGCGCCCTCGACGGTCTCCAGCCGATGGGCGACCACCAGCACCGTGCGGTCGGCGGCAAGCCGGGTGACGGCCTGCTGGACCAGCCGCTCGTTCACGGCGTCGAGTGAGGAAGTGACCTCGTCCAGCAGCACGATCGGGGCGTCCTTGAGCAGGGCACGGGCGATCGAGACCCGCTGCCGCTCGCCCCCGGAGAGTGTGGCCCCGCCCTCTCCGACGCGGGTGTCGAGGCCGTTCGGCAGCCGGGCGGCGATCTCGTCGACGCGGGCCAGCCGGACCACCCGGTCCAGCTCGTCGGGGCCGGCACCGGGCCGGGCGCGCAGGATGTTCTCGGCGATGGACTCCTCGAAGAGGTACGGGTGCTGGGAGACCAGGGCGATCTGGCTCAGCAGCCGCTCGGTGCCCAGCTCGCGCACGTCCCGGGCGCCGACGAGCACGGCGCCGCTGTCCGGGTCGTGGAAGCGGGCGATCAGGGAGAGCACGGTGGACTTCCCGGCGCCCGAGGGCCCGACCAGCGCGGTCAGCGTGCCGGGCTCGGCGCGGAAGGACAGCGTGTGCAGGACCGGACGGCCCGGGGTGTAGCCGAAGCTCACCTCACGGAACTCCACGGACGGCGGCCCGGAGGCCGCGGGCCGGCCGGGCTCCGGCAGCGGCGGGATGTCCAGTACCTCGCGGAAGCGCCGCAGCCCCACGGTGGCGATGCGCAGGCCGCCGGCGACCTCGGCCACGGCCGTCAGCGGCTCCACGAAACGCACGGCCAGCACCATCACGGCGATCAGCACCGCGACGTCACCTCCGCCGCCGAGGGCGAGCATGACGATGAGGGCCAGCACCGCGGTGAGTACCGTCTGCAGGGCCAGGAAGAGCGGCGCGGTGGCCGCCGAGTTGCCCAGGACCATGCTCCGGGCACCCGCGTCCTGGTCGGTGAGGGCCCGGTCCAGAGGAGCACCGCCGCCACCGTAGGCCCGTAGCACCGGCTGCTGTCGCGCGTACTCCAGGACCCGCTCGGAGGCGCGGTTGGTGCCGGCCTCCCAGGTGTCTTCGACGCGCTCGATGACCCGGAGGTAGAGACGGTAGGCGAACAGCGGCAGCGGGGCGCCGAGCAGCAGGGCGAGCCCGATCTGCCACTGCACGGCCAGGGTGACGACGATGATGGTCGCCGGGGTGGCCACCGCCGCCACCACCGGGGCCACCAGGTGGGCGGGGGCGGTGGCCACGTCGACGGCGGTCTTGGTGACCAGCCGGTTGACGGTCGCCGCGCGCCCTTCGGCGAACCATCCCAGCGGGATGCGGGTCAGCGCTTCGCCCAGCCGGGCGTGGAGCAGCCGCAGCAGGGCGCTGGAGAGCTCACCGGCGTGGCGGTGGTTGCGCAGCATCACCGTGTGGTGGGCCAGTACCAGGCCGGCCAGGACCGCGGCCCAGGTCCACACCGCGTCCCAGTCGTCGGTGAACAGTGCGCCGAGCAGCGGGATGAGGGTGCAGCCGGCGAGCCCCTGGAGGACGGCCGCCGCGCCGACGCGGATCAGCAGGGCGCGCAGCTGGCGGCGGCCCGCCGGGTCGAGCAGGGCGAACAGGGAGCGGATCATCGGTTCGACAGCTCGCTTTCGGTGGTGTCGTCGGGCCGCTGGGGCTCTTCGCCGCCCTGGTGCGCGGCCCACAGGGCCCGGTAGTGGGTGCCGTTCTCCAGCAGCTCCTCGTGGGTGCCCTGTTCGACGATGCGGCCGCCGTCGAGCACCGCGATGGTGTCGGCACCGCGTACCGTGTGCAGCCGGTGGGCGATCACCAGGAGGGTCCGGCCCGCGCTGAGCGCACTGAGCGCCTGCTGGATGGCCGCCTCGCTGTCGGGGTCCACCGCCGAGGTGGCCTCGTCGAGGACGAGCAGTGGCCGGTCGGCGAGGAGGGCACGGGCGATGGCGATGCGCTGGCACTCGCCGCCGGACAGGACGGCGTCGTCGCCGATGACGGAGTCCAGGCCCCGGGGGAGGCCTTCGACCACCTCGGTGAGCCGTGCCGCGGAGACTGCGCGCAGGACCTCGGTGTCGTCGGCGTCGGGGCGGGCCAGCCGGATGTTGTCCCGGACGGAGATGCGCAGCGGCGTGGTGTCCTGGAAGACGAAGCCGATGTGGTCGTAGAGGTCTTCGAAGGAGAGTGCGCGCAGGTCGGTGCCGCCCAGGGTGATCCGTCCCGCGGACGGGTCGTGGAAGCGGGCGGCCAGCTTGGCGAGGGTCGACTTGCCCGACCCGGAGGCACCGACGAGGGCGGTCACGGTTCCGGGGCGGAGCGTCAGGTCGATGCCGCGCAGGGCGGCGTGGCCGCCGTAGTCGAAGTCCACGGACTCCAGGCGCAGGGCGGCGCCGGCGTCCGGTGCGGCGGCAGGCTCGGCCGGTGCGGGGAGCACGGACTCGGCGAGGATCTCCCGGACCCGGGCGGCGGCGCCCCGGGCCGCGAGCAGGGCGTGGTAGTTGAAGCCGACGGCGAGCACCGGCGCGGGTATCGCCAGCCCCAGGACGACGAAGGGCAGCAGCTCCGCAGGACCGCCGAGGTGTCCGGAGTGCACCAGGGCTCCCCCGGCGAGCACCGTGGTCAGGAGCAGGGTCATCGGCGAGAGGGCCAGTTCCATGAAGGTCGCCCCGGCGGAACTGGAGCGCATCCAGTCCCGGTGGCGGTCGTCGAAGTCCTCGGCGGCCTCCCGGTAGGCGTCGTGGGCCCGGCCGAGGGTGCCGAACGTCTTGACCTCGGTGATGCCGTCGGTGAACTGCACGGCGGCGGCTCCGAGGCGTGCCTGCGAGCCCGCGTACTCGATGAGCTTGTGCGTGGTGCCCCGGGTGGCGATCTTGAGGCCGAGCATGCCGGCCGCCACCGGGACCAGGGTGATGACGGTCATCAGCGGGTCGGTCAGCAGCAGGTAGCCGACGATCACGGCCGGCACCACCAGCGCGGTGGTCAGCTCGGTGACCGAGTGCGCCACCAGGTGGTGCAGGGCACCGACATCGTCCTGGACGGCCTTCTTCACCAGGCCGGAGTTGCGCTGGGTGAACCAGCCCAGCGGCACACGGCCCAGGTGGCCGACGACCCTGCGGCGGAGCAGGGACCCCAGTCGCACGTCGGCCAGGTGGGAGACGGTGGAGGCGCACAGCAGCAGCACCAGCCGCAGGGCCAGCGCGGCGGCGGCGACGGCGACGGCGGCCCATGCCCCGCCCTCGTCGACGGGGCCCCCGGTGAGACCGGGCAGCAGAGTCCGGGCGAGTTCCACCAGGCAGACCAGGGGCACCACCGAGGCCACGGCGGCCACCGCCGAGCACAGCGCGGTGAGGACGAGCCGGCCCAGGACGGGGCGCAGCAGGGCACCCAGCGTGGTGGGTGCGGGCGTCGGTTCGGGGGGCGGCACGCTCACCGGGCGGCTCCGTCTCGCTGGACCGGGCCCGGGCGGGCGCCGGTGTCGTGCGGCTCGCGGAGGTGGGCGGGGGTGAACACGGCGAGGGCCGCGAGCACCACGGTCCTGCGCGCGGTGGAGGCCACGAGCAGACCGGCCACAGGAATGACGGCCGCGACGGTGAGGGAGGGGACCGTCACCAGTTGGCCGGCCATCGCCTCGGAGACCGAGAGGCCGGCGGCGACCTCGGACAGGATGCCCGCGATCACGTGGTCGTCCGTGGAGAAGGTGAACATGGTCAGGAAGAGCACGGCGAGCCACAGCGGTATCGCCGTGCTCTTCCTCTTCGTCGTGTCGGTGGCCATCGCCGGCTGATCGTCTCCTCGGCCTGTCGTCTCGGCTGGTGGCGCGGTGGGCCCCCCGGCGCGGGGGGGGCGCGGGGGGGGGGGGGGGCGCGGGCGGGGC
>NZ_JBHXEN010000094.1:0-16600 GCF_042724695.1 Streptomyces sp. NPDC127068
CCCTACCACCGGGTCCCCCCCGTCGCCCACCCGCGCGCCCGCCCAAAACGGGGGGGGCGGGCCTCGTCGTGCGGGGGTGGGGTCAGCCCAGCGGGATCCCGTTGACCGGCAGGCCGCCGAGGAGGCCGCCGACCAGGGGCAGGCCCTTGGTCGGCAGGGCGCCGGTCAGGGCCTGGGTGATGGTCGGCCGGGCGGTGGTGGCCGTGGTGCCGAGGGCGGTCTTCGTGGCCTCCACGGAACGGGTGTCGGGCACGAGCTTGCCGGCGTCCGCGACGGGGAGGATCTTCGCGGCGTCGGCGAGCGGGAGGGTCCTGGCGACACCGCCCACGGCGGAGGTGGCGTCGGGCACCGCGGGAGCGGCGTTCGCGGCACCGGCGCCGACTGCGGCGAAGGCGGCACCGAGCGCGGCGACACCAAGGGTCTTGGCGGCAGACTGCTTCATGGAGAATTGCGTCCTTGCTGTTGAACGCGCTGTTGCGGGCGCGAAAGAGCGACATTTCCGAGACGAGCGGTCAAGAAACGTAGCCAGGGCGCAGGGTTGCCGCAAACACGCACGGGCGGCCGGAGTGTTGGTTCACCCGGCCGCCCGCGCGCTGTGCTTCTCAGCCCTCGTGGGCGAGGGAACCCCTGGTCGAAGCGGTCTGCTCGAAGAGCCACGCGGACTTCAACTCGGCGTATCCGGGCTTGATCACGTCGTTGATCATGGCGAGACGTTCATCGAAAGGAATGAACGCTGATTTCATCGCATTGACGGTGAACCACTGCATGTCGTCGAGCGAGTATCCGAACGTGTCGACCAGGTGCTCGAACTCGCGGCTCATGCTGGTGCCCGACATCAGTCGGTTGTCGGTGTTCACGGTCGCCCGGAAGTGCAGGCGGCGCAGCAGTCCGATGGGGTGCTCCGCGTAGGAGGCCGCGGCTGCCGTCTGGAGGTTGGAGGTCGGGCACAGCTCCAGCGGGATGCGCTTGTCGCGGACGTAGGAGGCGAGCCGGCCGAGCTTGACCGAGCCGTCCTCGGCGACCTCGATGTCGTCGATGATCCGCACGCCGTGGCCGAGCCGGTCGGCGCCGCACCACTGGAGGGCCTGCCAGATGGAGGGCAGACCGAACGCCTCACCGGCGTGGATCGTGAAGTGGTTGTTCTCGCGCTTCAGGTACTCGAAGGCGTCGAGGTGCCGGGTGGGGGGGAACCCCGCTTCGGCGCCCGCGATGTCGAACCCGACGACGCCGAGGTCGCGGTAGCGGTTGGCGAGTTCGGCGATCTCCAGTGCGCGGGCCGCGTGGCGCATCGCGGTCAGCAGGGCGCCCACCCGGATGCGGTGGCCGTTCTCCCTGGCCCGGCGCTCGCCCTCGCGGAAGCCGTCGTTGACGGCTTCGACGACCTCTTCGAGGGTGAGGCCCTGCTCCAGGTGCTGCTCGGGCGCGTAGCGCACCTCGGCGTAGACGACGCCGTCCTCGGCGAGGTCTTCGGCGCACTCGGCGGCGACCCGGAACAGCGCCTCCTTGGTCTGCATGACGGCGCAGGTGTGCGCGAAGGTCTCCAGGTACCGTTCCAGCGAACCGGAGTCGGCCGCCTCCCGGAACCAGACGCCGAGCTTGTCGGCATCGGTCTCGGGGAGGGCGTCGTACCCGCTCTCACGGGCGAGGTCGACCACGGTGCCGGGGCGCAGGCCGCCGTCCAGGTGGTCGTGCAGAAGGACCTTGGGAGCCCGGCGGATCTGGTCGGCGCTGGGGGGCTCGGGGTGCTGACTGGTCTGGCTCGTCATTTGCGCACTGTACCTCCTACGCGCGTAGATGCCGAGGGTGGCGATCCGCCGATACGTAAAGGTGATCCCAAGGACGTGTGGCACGCACCACTACTTCTGGGAGTGTTCTGTCATGGGACTGGGAGCGGCTCAGGTGCGCGCGGCGCGGTTGGAGAAGGCGTGGGGGCCCGCGGGCGCGACGGTGAGCGGGGTCGTGCTGGTGCTGCCGGCGGGTGAGGAGGCCTCCGAGCGGCGGCCCTCACGGCTGGCGGTGGGCTCCGCCCGGGGTCTCGGGCGGCATCTGGCCCGTCGCGGCCGGGGCAAGGGGCTCGTCACGCATGTGGTGCGCTACCGGGCGCGCGGCTGGAACGGGCCGCAGGCCCTGCTGGCCTCGGACGCCCAGTGGGCCGCCGACGAGGCCGTCCGCCGGTACGGGGACGTGCCCGTGTGCCTCGCCGGGGTCGGGATGGGCGGGCGGGCCGCGCTCCGGGCCGGCGGGCATCCGGCGGTGCACTCGGTGCTGGCGCTGGCGCCCTGGCTGCCCGAGGAGGGCGGGGCGGAGCCGCCAGAGCCGGTCAAGCAGCTGGCCGGACGACGGGTGATGATCGTGCACGGCACGAAGGACGTACGGAACGATCCCGAGCTGTCGTTCCGGTTGGCGGCCCGGGCCAAGAAGGCCAACCGGGACATCTGCCGGTTCGAGGTGCACGCGGACGGGCACGGGTTGCGCCAGTACCAGGACGAGGTGCGGGCGCTGTCCGTGAACTTCGTCCTCGGCACGCTGTTCGGAGTGCGGTTCGCCCGGCCGGTGGCCGATGCGTTGGCCGCGCCGCCGCCGTTGGGGCTGCGGATGCCGTTGGCCTCCGGGTTCGGCGGCCGGTAGCGCCGACGCCCTCGACGCAACGGCCGTCGGACGCGACCCCGAGGGCTCGACCCGCCCTGGACGAGGAACGGGCATCGGGTGACGATCCCTCCGTATCCCTCGCATGAGCACCGCCCCGCCCCTACGATGAGGGCCCGGTCACCCACGGGGGAGGGCGCACGGCCCATGTCTGACAACTGGGATGAAACAAGAGCCGGTTGGGACGCCGCGGTACGCGCGGCAGATGCCACCGGGCGGCGCCGGACCTCGTCGAGTGACATCCGTGCGGGGCGGGCCAGACCAGGGCTCGTTCGACACACCCTCGCCTTCACGGGTGAGCCCGGTGCGGGCAAGACGATGCTGTTCGACGCGCTGTCCGAGGGTGGCATCCGGCTCGGTGGCGGAGAGACGACGAAGAGCCTCACCGCCGAGTCGGGACACCGCAGCCTGGTCCTCGGCTCCTTGCGCATCCGGGTGTCCGCACTGGTGGTGCCGGGGCAGGTGGCGCAGGAGCGCGACCGCGCCATGAACCAGATCCTGAGCGAGCACACGTCCCCCAAAGGCATCATCCATGTCGTCTGCTGGGGGCACAACAAGGTCTGGAACCGTTCGAATCAGAACGTGCTGGACAGAACGGCGAGAGACGGCTCCGGCAACCTCACCCAGGAAAGCGTCCGCTCCTGGCACCTGGAGAAGGAGGCCGCCGACTTCGAACAGTTATGCGATCGCATTCAGGAAACGCGCGCGGCGGAACGGAGCCTGCGCTGGCTGGTCGTCGCGGTGTCCAAGGCCGACCTGTACTGGGACCGCATCCACGACGCCCGGGACCACTACATTCCCGGCTCGGACACCTCGGCGCAACCTCCCGCCGGTGAGTCCGCCTTCTGCACGGCACTGCGGGACCTGGCGGATCAGACCGACCTACGGATCGCCGTGGTGCCGATCAGCTCGCAGCTGCTGCGACACACGTTCAGCGACACCCTGCGGCCTCAGTTCAGCCAGCTCGACAGCACAGGAGTGGGGGCGCTCCTAGGGCACTTGTACCGGACCCTCAAGGAACTGCTGTGACCTGGCCGTTCCCTGATGGACGGAACGAGAACAACGCGGTTCCCACCCCTGCGACGAACCCTCCCCCCGCACGACGCGCAGCCGACTCGGGGCGGGACTTCGAGCTGCTGCTCCAGCAGGCGGAGTCCCTGATGGACGACCTGGGCCGCGACCTGCGTCGCCGGCTGGTGCTGCGCGCTCTCCAGTGCACCGTCGCACTGAGCCCGCTGGTGACGCTCCTCGCCACCAGCGCCCCGCTCGTGGTCATGGCCGCCCTGGTCGCAGCAGCGGCCCTCGTCCTCCTGCTGGAGGTGTACGGGGCACGTCCAGCGGCACGGCGCCGCGACCAGCAGTTGGCGGAGGTCGCCGAGCGGGTGGACGAACTGAGAGAGGTGCTCGTCCACCTGTCGAAGAGAGAACACTGGTCCCAGAACCGGGTGCAGGACGCCCGTGGCCGCCTGGCCCGGTTCGCGGTCGAAGAACGAGGACGGTTTTGGTGAACCACCTGTTGTCGCCGGTACGACGGTGGCTGACGTTCACCGCCATTGCGGGGATGGCCAGCCTGTCCCTGCCGCAACTCGGCGTGGCGCTCGCCCCGGACACCTCGTACAAGACGGCGATCAACAGCAGCTGGGACGCCGCCGCCGCGGCCTCCGGACTGCTGACGTTCGGCGTGCTGGAGCTCTACTGGGGGTGCTGGCTGTGCTTCGCCGTGACCGGCGGGATGGTGGACAACAACCTCGCCAAGGGTTCGGTGAGCCTGGTGATGGGGGTGACGTCGATGGTGGTCGCCGTCGTGGTGCTCACCACCCTGGTGATCCCGTGATCCTCTAGGGCGTCCCGACACCCCGCACCGCCCGTGAGCGCCTGGCGCTACGGCTGCCGGGCGCCGTCCCGCGCAGGAACGCGATGAGTTCTCCTGAGGAGCGGGGTCTACCGTGCGTGGACGCCAATTCACCTGCTGTTCTGGTTCTCCCCGCCGAGGTGGTGCGGGGAGAAGTCATCCTGCTGTGCGAGGACGTGCGGCTGCGGCTGGCGGCGACCGGGTCGGGCCGGGTCGTCTGCGACGCGGGGGCGCTCGTCGCCCCCGGTCTCGCGGCCGTCGACCTGCTGGCCCGCCTCCAGCTGACCGCCCGCCGCGCCGGGGGACGGATCGTCGTACGCGATCCGCCCCCCGCGCTGCGGGAACTGATCCGGTTGGTCGGGCTACCGCTCCAGGTGGAGCGGGAGGTCGAACAGCGGGAACCACCGGGCCGTGTCGAGGAAGTTGGTGATCTCCACGATCCGACCGTCTGAGATCTCCACCACCTGGAGCGCCCACGGCTCGTAGCGGCCCGGGGTCTGCGTGGCGTGGTACTGGGCGAACGCCGGGGTGCCGTTGGCGACGGTCGGGACGAGGATCGAGCCCCGGCAGACCGCGCCGTGGCCCAGCATCCAGCCGGTGATCTCGTCGTGGCCCTGGAGCCAGAGGTCGTACGGGGGCATGGACAGCACCGCGTCGTCATGGAGGAGGGCGGTGAGCAGCTTCATGTCGTAGCCCTCGAACGCCTCGACGTACCGCTTGAGGAGCTTCTGCTGTTCCTCGTCGGCGGGCTCGGCCGCGTCGGACTCCCGGACGTTCGCCGCGGCCAGGGTCGAGCGGGCCCGCTGGAGCGCGCTGTTGACGGAGGCCACCGAGGTGCCCAGGAGGTCGGCGACCTCCTGGGCGCGCCAGGCCAGCACCTCGCGCAGGATCAGCACCACCCGCTGCTTGGGCGGAAGGTGCTGGAGCGCGGCCATGAACGCGAGGCGCACCGACTCCCGGGCCACCACGGCCTGTTCGGGGCCGGCGGTGTCGGGCAGGACCCGGCCGTCGGGCGCGGGCTCCAACCAGGTGGGTTCGGCACGCTCCTTGAGGACCGCGGTCGCGTGGTGCTGCGGCTCGGTGAGGTCCATCGGGCGGGCCCGACGGTTGCCCGCGTTCAGCATGTCCAGGCAGACGTTGGTCGCGATGCGGTACAGCCAGGAGCGCAGCGAGGAACGGCCCTCGAACTTGTCGAAGCTGCGCCAGGCGCGGACCATCGTGTCCTGGACGGCGTCCTCCGCTTCGAAGGACGAGCCGAGCATGCGGTAGCAGTAGCCCGTCAGCTCCACCCGGTGCTTCTCCAACCGGACGTCGAGGTCGATAGCCGCCGTACTGTCAGTCATGGTCCAGCCCACCCCTGTGGTGTCGGCGTCGCCCCTGTGCGGCGCCAGCACGGGGAAACGTACAGGAGGCCACTGACAATCGGGCTGGCCTGCGTCTTCTGCCTGCACGGCCCTCGTGGTCGGCGTAACGTGGTTCGCCTGTCTGCCCGTTGCCCGTGCCGAGGCGGTCGCCCCGCGACGCCGCCCCCGGCCGGCGTTCACCGCGCCGCGCGGGCCACCCCTCGGTACCGTCCCGCCACCACCGGGGCGGGGGCCGGCCGGACGGCGGGCCCGGCGGTCCGGGCGGCCACCCGGGCGGCGCGGGTGCCGACCAGGGTGATCACGACGACTCCGACCACGGCGAACAGTCCCAGGGCGACGGCGGCCGGCCATCCTCCGGCGTGGAACGCCAGCGCTCCGACGGTGCTGCCCGCACTGGAGCCCAGGTAGTACGCCGACTGGTACAGCGCCGACGCCTGGGCCCGTCCGTGGGTGGCGGTGCGGCTGACCGCCGCGGAGGCGACGGCGTGCCCCGCGAAGAACCCGGCGGTGATCAGCACCAGTCCGGCGAGCACCCAGACGAGCGAACCGGCGAGCGACAGCAACAGCCCGATCGAGGTGGTCGTGCCCGCCAGGTAGAGGGCGCCGCGCCGGCCGAGCCGGGCGACGAGTTGACCGGCGGCGGCCGAGGACACCGTACCCACCAGGTAGACGAGGAAGATCGAACCCACCACGCCCTGGGGCAGCGAGAACGGGGCCTCGGTGAGGCGGTAGCCGATCACCGTGTACACCGCGCCGAACACCGTCATGAAGAGGGCGCCGATCGCGTACAGCCGGCGCAGCAGCGGGTTCGCCAGGTGCTCGCGGACCGTGCGGCCGAGGTGGCGCGGGCTGAGCGGCGCGGCCGTGAAGTGGCGGGGTGCGGGGATCAGGGCCCGGAACGCCAGCGCGGTCAGTACGGCGAACACGCCGAGCACGCCGAGCGCGACCCGCCAGCCCCACTCCTGGGCGACCCAGCCGGTGACGACCCGGCCGCTCATGCCGCCGATGCTGTTGCCCGCGACGAACAGCCCGATCGCGGCGACCAGTGCCTTGGGCCGCACCTCCTCGGCGAGGAACGCCATGGCGGAGGCGGGCACGCCGGCCAGTGCGGCGCCCTGCACGGCCCGCAGGGCGATCAGCGCGCCGAGCGAGGGGGCGAACGGGATCAGCAGGGACACCCCGACCGCGACGGCCAGCGACACGGTCATCAGGGTGCGGCGGCCGAACCGTTCGGACAGGGCGCTCAGCGGCAGGACGAACAGGGCGAGGGCGCCGGTGGCGGCGGACACCGTCCAGCTGGCGTCGGCCGCGCCGACCGCGAACTCGGTGGAGATCAGCGGGAGCAGGGCCTGGGTCGAGTACAGCAGGGCGAAGGTCGCGAGGCCCGCGAGGAACAGGGCGAGGCTCATCCGACGGTAGCCGGGGCCGCCGGGGGCCAGGCGCCGGTCCGACGGGGCGGGCGGCGCGGCGTCCCCGGCCCCGGCGCGGGTGGCCGGGGCGACGGTCGAGGTGACGGGTGCGATCGGGGACGGGGCGGTGGGCGGGGCGGCGGTCACGACGGGGGCGGCCGGGGCGCGCCCGGTGGACCGTGTGACCGCCCCGGTACTTGCGGCAGGCATGTTCTGAACGTACGACCGGGATTCTCATGCGTCCAATGCATGGAACGTCCATAATCGTTCCCATGGTGCATAAGGAGAGCTCAGGGCCGCGGCTGTCACCTGCTGGTGACGTAGAAGACATCGTCACACTGCTGGCGCCGCGGCTGGCGTACTTCGCCGGGGTGGCCCGTACCGAGCACGTGACGCGGGCCGCGCAGGAGATGCAGGTGCCGCAGTCGACGCTGTCGCGGGCGATGGTCCGGCTGGAGCAGGACCTCGGGGTCGACCTGTTCGCACGGCGGGGCCGCACCGTCGCGCTCACCCCGGCCGGCCGCACCTTCCTCACCTCCGTCGAGCGCGCGCTCGACGGCATCGGGCGGGCCGCCGAGGAGGTGCGCGCCGACACCGATCCGGCGAGCGGGAAGGTCGCCTTCGGCTTCCTGCACACCCTGGGCACGGAGACGGTCCCCGGACTGATCCGCGCCTTCCGTGCCGATCACCCGCGGATCCGCTTCAGCCTGGTGCAGAACTACGGCGAGGCCATGTTGGAGCGGCTGCGCGCGGGGGAGCTGGACCTGTGCCTGACCTCTCCGGTGCCGGACGCGCCCGATCTGGCGGCCCGGCGGTTGGACGAGCAGCGGTTGCGGCTCGTGGTGCCGGACGACCACCGCCTGGCGGGGCGGCGCCGCATCCGTCTCGCGGAGGCCGCCGACGAGACCTTCGTGACGCTGGAGGAGGGGTACGGGCTGCGCCGCATCACCGACGACCTGTGCGCGGCGGCGGGCTTCCGGCCGCGGGTGGCCTTCGAGGGCGAGGAGGCCGAGACCCTGCGGGGTCTGGTGCAGGCGGGGCTCGGGGTGGCGCTGTTGCCGCCGCCCACGGTGGCCCGGCCGGGGGTGGTGGAGCTGACGGTGACGGCGCCGCGCGCGGTGCGCGAGATCGGGGTGGCCTGGCTCGCGGGCGGCGGTCCGGACACTCCTCCCGTGGCGGCGTTCAAACGGTTCCTGCTGGCGCAGCGGGGGCACCTGCTGCCGGGCTGAGCCGGTCACGAGGGGCCGGGAAGCGCGGCGGGTGCCGGAGTTGAGCCATCGGGGAGCGGTGGGGTCCGGGAGGCCGGTGCGGGCCCGTCGGACGGCGGGCGTTCGGGTTCCGCGCGCCCCTGACGTTGCGGGGTTCCGACGCGGGCGGCCCGTCGCCGGGGCCCGGACGGTTGCACGCTCAACGAGGTGTGGGGCGGAATTGAACGCCTTCGCCCGCGTTCCCATGTGACCGAAAGCAGCGTTGGAGAGGTCCAACTGGCCGAAATACCCTGGGTCCTGGTCTAGACCACGCTGATGACTCCGCCTCCCCCACGACATCGAGGCACCCCCACCTCAGGAGTGAACCATGCGCAAAAGACTCAGCACCTCCGTGCTCGGCGCGGGCCTGGCCGTCGCCGCGCTCTTCGCCACCACCGGCAGCGCTCAGGGCCACGGTTACGTGGACTCGCCCGCCAGCCGCTCCACGCTGTGCGGGAACGGGAGCGTCCAGAACTGCGGCCAGATCGAATGGGAGGCGTGGAGCGTCGAGGGCTACAAGGGCTTCCCCGGGCGCGGCCCCGCCGACGGTCAGATCTGTGCGGGCGGCATCGGCCGGTTCTCCGAGCTGGACGACCCGCGCGGCGGCAAGTGGCCTGCGACCAAGGTCAACAGCGGCCAGAACTACACCTTCACCTGGCGCATGGTCGCCCGGCACGCCACGACTGACTTCCGCTACTACATCACCAAGGACGGGTATGACCCGTCCAAGCCGCTGACCAGGGCGGATCTCGACCCGCAGCCGTTCCTGACGGTGCCGTTCGGCGGTCGCATGCCGGACTGGACCGTCAGCCACTCCGGGGTTCTGCCGCAGAAGTCCGGCAAGCACCTGATCCTCGGTGTGTGGACCGTGGACAACACGGAGAACGCGTTCTACTCCTGCTCTGACGTCCAGTTCTAGGCGCGCGCTTCGGTACTCGGGCACTGGCGCCTGTCCTCCTCTCGGGGGCGGGCGTCGGCCTGTGCGCGCGTTCACCTGGCGGTGGGCGGTTCCGTGCGGGTGCGCGGTGGTTCTGCGCAGTTCCCCGCGCCCCTATCGGGGCCCGTCCCGGCTCGGGTGCGCTGTCCCTCTCGGGTGCGCGGTCGGTTTCGCGCAGTTCCCCGCGCCCCTTATCGGGGCCGTCCTGGCTCGGGTTCGCCGTGCTGTGCGGGTGCGCGGTGGATTTGCGCAGTTCCCCGCGCCCCTTATCGGGGCCCGTACGGGCTACGGCCGCACAACCCACCCGCACCAGGGGGCGCCCCGTCAGGGGCGCGGGGAACGGCGCGAGCAACCACCACGCACCGCGCAGTGCAGCGCACCCGCACCAGGGCGCCCCGAAGGGGGCGCGGGGAACGGCGCGAGCGACCACCGCGCACCCGCAGAGCACCGCGGTCCGCAGGACAGCGCACCAAAGGGGGCGCGGGCAACCACCGCGGACCGGCCGCCCGACGGCGAAGCAGCACCGCTCCGGTCAGGGCGTACGGGACATCGCCCGGTGCTCCGTGGGGCGCACGCCCTTCGTCCGTTTGAACGCCACGCTCAGCGCATACGCATTGGCGTAGCCGACCCGCCGGGACACCGCCTCGACCGTGTCGTCGGTACGGGACAGCAGATCCGCTGCGAGACAGATCCGCCACTCCGTGAGGTACGCCATCGGCGGGCTCCCCATCAGCTCGGTGAACCGCCGGGCGAGCCCCGCCCGGGAGACCCCCACCGTCGCGGCGAGCGCGGCGACCGTCCAGGGGCGGGCCGGGTCGTCGTGCAACAGCTTCAGGGCCCGACTGACGACCGGGTCCCCGTACGCCCGGTACCAGGACGGGGCCGACGCCTCCGGCAGTTCGAACCAGGCCCGCAGACTCGACACCAGCAGCAGCTCCAGCAGCCGGTCCAGGACCACCTGCTGCCCGGGGGTGTTCCGGTGGATCTCCTCGGCGATCATCTCCAGGGTCGCGGACCCGCCCGGCGGCGCCGGCACCCGGACGAACCGCGGCAGGACGTCCAGCACCCGCTGCGACACGCTGCTCTCCACCCGGTACGTGCCCTTGAGCGCCACCGGCTGCGGCCCCTCGCCCTCGCACCCCTCGCCCCGACCGTCCCGCGCGCCCGTCGCGTGCCGGCACCCCGGGCAGTCGTCGATCAGCAGGGCGCCCCCCGGCGTCGTACAGCGAGCAGGGCTCTGCACGACGACGAGCGGGGCCGTGCCGGGATCGTCGCTGATGACGTACGGCTCGGGGCCCACCACGATCGCCACGTCGCCGGGGCGCAGCAGAACGGGCGCCGGGGTCACCCCGCCGACCGCGTCGCTGCTGAGCCACGCCTCACCGCTGAACATGGTGAGCAGGACGAGCTGGTTCCGCTCCTCGAAGCGGAGGGACCACGGCGGGCGCAACACGGCCTGGTCGAACAGTGCCCCCTGCGGACGGACGTCCCGCAGCAGGACGGACAGCGCGTCATCCATCCTGTGAGTCTAGGCAGGCCGGCGACCGGACGGCTCCCGGCTCGGGCGCCGGCGCCGGGGCGCCCCCTGGACGGATGGACATCCACCTGAGCGCGACAGCCATCGCGCACCCCGCCACCTGCGGTTTGACTGGTGTGCATGACGACCGAACAGAACTCCGCGCCCGTGCTCGTCCTCGGCGGGACCGGCAAGACCGGCCGCCGGGTCACCGCCGAGCTGACCCGACGCGGCTTCACCGCCCGCCCCGCCTCCCGCAAGGCCACGACCCGCTTCGACTGGTCCGACCCCGACACCTGGGGGCCCGCCCTCGAAGGGGTGCGCGCCGTCTACCTCGTGGACTCCCAGGGCCCGGACGCCGCCACCGAGGTCCGGTCCTTCACCCGGCTCGCCGCCGAACGGGGCGTGCAGCGGCTGGTGTTGCTGTCCGCCCGGGTCTGGGGCGAGGTCGACGACCCCGCCTTGCTCGCCACCGAGGACGCGGTGACCGAGTCGGGCCTCGACTGGACGATCCTGCGCCCCGGGTGGTTCGTCCAGAACTTCACGGAGGAGTGGTTCCTCTCCTCCGTGTTCACCACGGGCGAGCTGCGCATCCCCACCGGCGAGGGTCGGGAGGCGTTCATCGACCTGGAGGACCTGGCCGAGGTCGCCGCCGTCGCTCTGACCGAGGACGGGCACGTGGGCGAGACGTACGTCCTGTCCGGGCCGCGGGCGCTGACCCTCGGGGAGACCCTCGCCGAGATCGGTGCCGCCGCCGGACGGCCCCTGCGGCACGTGGCGGTCAGCGACGAGGAGTACCTGGCGGAGCAGCGGGCCGCCGGGACGCCCGAGGAGGTGGCCCAGTTGCTGGTGCAGTTGTTCCGGCACATCCGTGAGGGCCGCAGTGAGGCGCTCGGCGACGGGGTGCAGCGGGTGCTCGGGCGGGAGCCCCGGGGCCTCGCCGCGTACGTGGCGGCCACGGACTTCGGTGCGGTGCCCGCTCAGGGGTCCGCCGGCTGAACCGCAGCGGGCCTCGGGGCGGTGCCGGGCGAAAACCCCTCGCGGGGTCGCCGCGCCCCGACTACGGTGCGGCACCATGCCGGTCGAAGGTGCTGCCGAAGGTGTTCCGGACGATCCCAAGGACGTCGTACGGCGCGGCTACGACGCGCTGTCGCTGCGGTACGAGGCGGCGTTCGACGCGGACACCAAGTACCGGGAGTGGCTCGCCGAGCTGTGCGCACGGCTGGAGCCGGGGAGCCGGGTGCTCGACCTGGGCTGCGGGAGCGGGGTGCCCGTCGCCCGGGACCTGGCGGCGGCGGGGCACCGGGTCACCGGCGTCGACATCAGCGGGACCCAGGTGCGCCGGGCCCGGCTCCTCGTGCCGGACGCCGCGTTCTTCGAGGCCGACGCCACCGCCGTCGACTTCGCACCGGAGTCCTTCGACGCGGTGCTCGCCCTGTACTCGCTGATCCACGTCCCGCTGGACGAGCAGCTCCCCCTGCTGCGGCGCCTCACCGGATGGCTGCGGCCGGGCGGGCAGTTCCTCGCCACGGTCGGCCACCGCGCCTGGACGGGCACCGACGAGGACTGGCTCGGCAGCGGGGTCACCATGTGGTGGAGCCACCCCGACGCGGACACCAGCCGGGGGTGGCTCGCCGAGGCCGGACTCCGCGTCGAGGAGGAGCAGTTCGTCCCCGAGGGGGACGGCGGCCATGTGCTGTTCGTGGCGCGCCGCCCCGGCTGACGCACGGTCGACCGGGGCGGGTTCCGCCGGGCGCGGGACGGTTAGGAGATGCGCTCCAGGACGATCGGGCTCGGCGCGAAGTCCGTCGGGGCGGCGGTGACGTCGTAGGCGCCCGTCAAGGACTCCAGCGCGTAGTCGAAGCGCTCGGGGGTGTCGGTGTGCAGGGTCAGCAGCGGCTGGCCCTCGGTGACCGTGTCACCGGGCTTGGCGTGGAGTTCGACGCCCGCCCCGGCCTGCACCGGGTCCTCCTTGCGGGCGCGCCCGGCACCGAGCCGCCAGGCGGCCACGCCGACGTCGTACGCGTCGAGCCGGGTGAGCACACCGGATGCGGGCGCCGTGATGACGTGCTGCTCGCGGGCGACCGGCAGCGGCGCGTCGGGGTCGCCGCCCTGGGCGGCGACCATGCGGCGCCACACGTCCATCGCGGAACCGTCGGCGAGCGCCTTCGCCGGGTCGACGTCGCGCAGCCCCGCCGCGTCCAGCATCTCGCGGGCGAGCGCGAGGGTGAGTTCGACGACGTCGGCCGGGCCGCCGCCCGCGAGGACCTCGACCGACTCGCGGACCTCCAGTGCGTTGCCCGCGGTCAGGCCGAGCGGGGTGGACATGTCGGTGAGCAGGGCGACCGTGCGCACTCCGCTGTCGGTGCCCAGGCCGACCATGGTGGACGCCAGCTCACGGGCGTCGTCCAGGTTCTTCATGAACGCGCCGGTGCCGACCTTGACGTCCAGGACGAGGGAACCGGTGCCCTCGGCGATCTTCTTCGACATGATCGAGGACGCGATCAGCGGAATGGCCTCGACGGTGCCGGTGACGTCCCGCAGCGCGTACAGCTTCTTGTCGGCCGGGGCGAGTCCGTCGCCCGCCGCGCAGATCACGGCGCCGACCCCGTCGAGGACGGACAGCATCTGCTCGTTGGAGAGCAGCGCACGCCAGCCGGGGATGGACTCCAGCTTGTCCAGGGTGCCGCCGGTGTGGCCGAGGCCGCGGCCCGAGAGCTGCGGCACGGCGGCGCCGCACGCGGCGACCAGCGGGGCGAGCGGCAGGGTGATCTTGTCGCCGACGCCGCCGGTGGAGTGCTTGTCGGCGGTGGGCCGGGACAGCGACGAGAAGTCCATGCGCTCGCCGGAGGCGATCATCGCGGCGGTCCAGCGGGCGATCTCGCGGCGGTTCATGCCGTTCAGCAGGATCGCCATGGCCAGGGCGGACATCTGCTCGTCGGCGACCGTGCCGCGAGTGTACGCGTCGATGACCCAGTCGATCTGCTCATCGCTGAGTTCGCTGCGGTCCCGCTTGGCGCGGATGACGGAGATGACGTCCATGGCATGTCCTTCCAACGGCTGAGAACGCCCGTGCCGCCGGCCCGGGGCACGGGTATGCGACTCTACGCGCATAGAGAGAGGTTGGGTACGTCTGGGGACATCCCGGGCGGGCCCCGGTGCACCGTGCGGGCGGGTCGCACGCCCTGCGCGGGTTCAGCGGTCGCGGTCGGTGAGCCGGTCGCGGTCGGTGAGCGCCCACACCAGGAACGCGAGGGCGCTGGTTCCGGCGCCCAGTGCGCACACGGCACCCCAGCCGAACGCCGTGTAGAGGGAGGTCGCGGCGAGGGCACCGGTGGCGCTGCCGATCGAGTAGAAGACCATGTAACCGCCGATCAGCCGGCCGCCCGCCTCCGGGTGGAGCGCGTAGATGAGGGTCTGGTTGGTGACGTGGACCGCCTGTACGGCGAAGTCCAGGACGATCACCCCGACGACCAGGGCCCACAGCGAGTCGTCGACGTGGGCCAGCGGCAGCCAGGAGACGGCGAGCAGGGCCAGGCCGCCGCCGGTCGTCCAACAGGAGAGTCCGCGGTCGTTCAGCCGCCCCGCCGCGCCGGCCGCGAGCGCGCCCACGACACCGACCAGCCCGAACGCCCCGATCGCGGTGTGCGACAGGGAGTGCGGGGCCGCGCTGAGCGGCAGCGCGACACTGCTCCACAGGGTGCTGAAGGCGGCGAAGACCAGGAGCGCGAGCAGGGCCCGGAGCCGGAGGAGCGGTTCCCGTGCGAAGAGGGTGACCGTGGAGCGCAGGAGCTGACCGTAACGCAGGGTGCTCGGCGCGGCGTCCCCGTGGCGGTGCGGGAGCGACCGGTGCAGGACGAGGGCGAGCAGGGCGGTGAGGACCGCCGAGGCGAGGTAGACGGACCGCCAGCCCGCGACGTCAGCGAGGAGGCCGGAGACCGTGCGGGCGAGCAGGATGCCGATGACCACGCCGCCGGTCACCTGGCCGACGACCCGCCCGCGTCGGTCGGGCGGTGCCAGCGATGCGGCGTGGACGACCAGGGTCTGCGTCACCACCGCGAGCAGGCCCACGGCGGCCATGCCCGCGAGCAGCACGGACGCGGCGGGGGCGACGGCGACCACGGCCAAGGCCCCGACCAGCAGGAGCAGTTGGGTGACGATGAGGCGCCGCCGGTCGACCACGTCCCCCAGCGGCACCAGCAGGAGGAGTCCCAGCCCGTAGCCGATCTGGGTGAGGGTCACGATGCCGCCGACGAGCGCCGGGCTCATCCCGAGGTCGCGGCCGATCGTGACCAGGAGCGGTTGCGCGAAGTAGACGTTGGCCACTGCGGCTCCGCCGGCGACGGCGAGGAGCGGGACCGTCCCGCGGGGTGGCGGTGCGGGCGGGGAAGCGCCTTCGGGTGAGGGGGCGGGTCCGCCGCCGTCGGCCCTGTGCCGCGGTGTCTCCGTCGCTCCGCTGTCGACCTCGCGGTTCCCCGTCATGGCACCCCTCCGCCCTCCGGCAAGCTGGTTGCAACTTGCCACCAGCTGGGACGGTAGCCCGCTTGGTAGCATGTTGCAACCAGCATGGGAGCGGGGAACGGCATGGTGAGAAGGAAGCGCCTCGACGACAGTGACTGTCCGGTCGCACGGTCGGTCGACGCGATCGGGGACTGGTGGTCGCTGCTGATCGTGCGGGACGCGTTCGACGGGAGTCGCCGTTTCGGGGAGTTCCAGCGCAGCCTCGGCGTCGCGAAGAACATCCTCACCGCGCGTCTGCGCGCCCTGGTCGACGGTGGCGTCCTCGCCTCCGTCCCCGCGTCCGACGGCAGCGCCTACCGCGAGTACGTCCTGACGCCGCAGGGCGAAGCCCTGTTCCCCGTGATCGTGGCGCTACGGCAGTGGGGCGAACAGAGCCTCTTCGCACCCGGGGAGCCGCACTCGGAGTTGGTCGACCGTCGGCACGGACGTCCGCTGCGCGCGCTGGAGGTCCGGGCCGCGGACGGACGCCGGTTGGAGCCCGGTGACACCGAGGTCCACAAGCTGCCCGCGGGGGATTGATCGGAGCCGAACACCTGGTGGGCCAGCGGGTCCGGGAACCGGAGACCCAACCGGGCTAGCCGAGGACCGCGTCGACCTCCACCTCGACGAGCCAGGCCGGGTCGATGAAGCGCGAGACCTCCACGAACGTGGTGGCCGGGCGCACCGCGCCGAAGCGCTCCCCGTGGGCCCGCGCCGCCTCCCGCCAGCGGGTCACGTCCGTGAGCATGACGCGGGTACGGACGACGTCCGCGCACGAGGCCCCCGCGTCCTCCAGCGCCGCTTCGGCGATGTCCAGGCACCTGACGGTCTGGGCGTAGACGTCGCCCGGTCCCACGGTGGTCCCGTCGTCCCCGAGGGGGGCCGTGCCGGCGACCGCGATGTGCGAACCGACCCGGACCGCCCGGGAGAAGCCGATCTCCGGTTCCAGGGGCGAACCGGAACCCACGGTCCTCCTCGTAGTCTCCATCGCCCCAGACTCCCACGCCCCCGACGCCGACGGCCCCCGTCCCCCAGGCAGCGGGGGGGCGGGGGGCGTGGGGTCGGGCGGGGCGGGTACGCGAGGTGGTCCGGGCCGAACGCCGGGGGGGGCAAATCGGGCCGGGGGAGC
>NZ_JBHXEN010000095.1:0-16483 GCF_042724695.1 Streptomyces sp. NPDC127068
GGCGCGCCCCCGTGGCGCACGGGTCGACAGGCGCCCCGACAGGGGCGCGGGGAACTGCGCAAAACCACAGCGCACGTCCGCAGGACACCGCACCCAGGGGTGGACGCACCCGCAGGGGACAGCGCACCGCCAGGTGAACGTACCGAAGGGGCGCGGGGAACTGCGCGGGCAAGCGCCTCCGCACCCGCACGGGACCCGTGGAGCAACCACTCCTGGTGAGGGGGCGACCACCGCACCGTGGTTCGGGAGCTGCCGAAGGGCCCCCCGGTGCACAGACGGATACCAAGGGGGGCATCATGCAACCGGAAGTCCCTGTTCACTGTCTAAAGTGAGAGCGGCTGCCACTGGCGCGCCCGGCCCCGGACAGGGGAACCGGACCGGGCGGAGGAGAACGATGAAACTCACGCGCTAGCAGCGCGTGTGGGGGGATGGCTCATGACGTCGCCGCCTTCAGGCGCGGGGCAGAACTTCGACCCGACCGAGACGACACAGCTACGTGTGCACCGGACGGGTGGCCTACGCCGAATAAAGAAGTCCCTGCCACGCTACGACTACGAGCACTACAGCCGTCTCGCGGGCCCCCTCACGCAGCCCAACCCCCACCAGCCCTACAAGGTGCGCTACCGCTCCCTCCTGTCCCAGGAGCCGCACCGCATCCGCGCCGCACTGATGTTGGGCGCCGCCCCGATCGTCTCGCTGATCCTGTTGTTCTGGCTGCTCCAGCCCGAGCACTGGACCGAGCGCGACCACCCCGCCTACGACTTCCTGCCCGCCCTCGACGTCATCATGCTCGTCTCGATCGGACTGATCGAGTTCTTCCGCTGCATGAACGTGCTGTCCAACGCGCACGCCACGATCGTCGCCCGCGACCCCATCCCCGTGGTCCCCGAGACCGGCACCCGGGTCGCCTTCCTCACCTCCTTCGTGCCCGGCAAGGAGCCGTTGGAGATGGTGACGAAGACGCTGGAGGCGGCCGTGAAGATCCGTCACCGCGGACTGATGCACGTCTGGTTGCTGGACGAGGGCGACGACGCCGACGTCAAGGCCGTCTGCGAACGGCTCGGCGTGCGTCACTTCTCCCGCAAGGGCGTCGCCAAGTGGAACATGGAGAAGGGGCCCCACCGGGCCAAGACGAAGCACGGCAACTACAACGCCTGGCTCGACGCGCACGGCGACGACTACGACTACTTCGCGTCCGTCGACACCGACCACATCCCGCTGCCCAACTACCTGGAGCGGATGCTGGGCTTCTTCCGGGACCCGGACGTCGGCTTCGTCATCGGCCCGCAGGTCTACGGCAACTACGACTCCTTCGTCACCAAGGCCGCCGAATCGCAGCAGTTCCTCTTCCACGCGCTGATCCAGCGCGCCGGGAACGCCTACGGCGCGCCGATGTTCGTCGGCACCTCCAACGCCGTCCGGATCAAGGCCCTCCAGCAGATCGGCGGCCTGTACGACTCGATCACCGAGGACATGGCGACCGGGTTCGAGATCCACCGGCACAAGAACCCCGCCACCGGCAACAAGTGGCGTTCCGTCTACACCCCGGACGTGCTCGCCGTCGGTGAGGGCCCCAACGCCTGGACCGACTTCTTCACCCAGCAGCTCCGCTGGTCGCGCGGCACCTACGAGACGATCCTCACGCAGTACTGGAAGGGCTTCTACTCCCTGCCCCCGGGCAAGCTCTTCAACTACACGATGATGATCATCTTCTATCCGATGTCCGCGCTGAACTGGATACTCGCGGCCCTGAGCTGCGCCCTGTTCCTCGGTCTCGGCGCCTCGGGCGTGAACATCGACCCGACGATCTGGCTGATGCTGTACGGCAACGCCTCCGCGCTCCAGATCGGCCTGTACGTCTGGAACCGCCGCCACAACGTCTCCCCGCACGAGCCCGAGGGGTCCGGCGGCGTCGCGGGCATGGTGATGTCCGCGCTGTCCGCGCCGATCTACGCCCGTTCGCTGATGGACGCGGTGCTGCGCCGCAAGAGCAAGTTCGTGGTGACGCCCAAGGGCGACTCGGCGAGCCCCGACACGCTGTTCGGGACCTTCCGCATCCACCTGTTCTTCATCGCGGTGTTCGGGGCGTCGATGGTCGCCTCCTTCTTCCTCGGCCACGCGCACCCCGCGATGATCATCTGGGCCACCTTCGCCCTGTTGATCACCGCGGCGCCGATCTTCGCCTGGCAGTGGACGATGCGCCAGGACGCGAAGAAGGCCGCGGCGAAGCCCGCCACCGACGCGGCGTCCGCGCCCGCCGCGGGCCCGGCACCCGCGCCCGCCGCCGTGCCCGACTGGCCGGCCGCCGCATCGGACGCTTCCGACGACCCGTCCCCCGCCGACCGCCCGGAGGGGCCCGGCCCGGACGGGCCGGAGACCGGTGACGCCCCCGAGGAGTCGACGCCCCCGCGTCCGCGCGGACGGCACTCCGCGCCCGCGGGGCCGCACATCCCGCAGCAGCGTCCCACCTGGGCCTCCGGCGACGACCAGACGATGCAGATCCCCATCCCGGGACGCTCGTTCACCCAGAGCCCCCAGGGTCCCCCTGGTCCCCAGGACACCCGCGCCGAGCGCACCGTGCAGCACCCGCCAGGCGCACCCGGGGCTCCGGGGCGGCACCGCAGGACCGGGCCCGGGTTCCACGTCCCGCCGGGCACCTGAGTACGGGGGCGTCCGGCCGGACGCCCCCGTCACCGCCCTCCCTGCCGTTCACCGTCCGCGATACCACTACCAGTCACATCGGGGTAAGCCGTGAAAGACCGTTCCAGCCGCCGCCGCGCCCGCCGCATCGCGATAGGCGCGGCGGTCGCGGTCGCGCTGGCCGCCATGAACGGCCCGGCGCTCTACCGGTTCGGATCCGAGAAGTACCACGAGTACACGATCAACAAGCCGGAGTACAAAGCCGCCAACGGGCACTGGAAGATCCTCGACTTCCCCGAGGAGTTCCGCCAGAACACCATCCACGCGGCCCTGTTGCGCACCGGCAAGGTCCTGATGGTCGCGGGCTCCGGGAACAACCAGGAGAACTTCGACAACCAGCAGTTCGACACCCGGCTCTGGGACCCGGAGACCAACAAGGTCAAGAAGATCGACACCCCGACGGACCTCTTCTGCTCCGGCCACACCCAGCTCGGCAACGGCAACCTGCTGATCGCGGGCGGCACCAAGCGGTACGAGAAGCTCCAGGGCGACGTGACCAAGGCCGGCGGGCTGATGGTCGTGCACAACGAGAACCCGGACAAGCCGATCACCATTCCCGCGGGCACCACCTTCACCGGCAAGACCAACGGCAAGACGTTCGTCTCCAAGGACCCGGTGGTCGTGGAACGGGCGAAGAAGGTGTTCGACGAGGAGACCGGCAGGTTCCTGCGCAACGACCCGGGACTCGGCCGGATCTACGTCGAGGCGGCCAAGAGCGGCGCCGAACACGAGACGGGCACCCAGGACAACTACGTGGTCGAGGGCCTGAAGGGCACGGACGCCCGCAACACGTACGGCATGGCCGAGAAGCTCGCCCTGGACAAGAAGGACTTCCAGGGCATCAAGGACTCGTTCGAGTTCGACCCGATCGCCGAGAAGTACATCCAGGTCGACCCGATGAAGGAGGCGCGCTGGTACCCGACGCTCACCACCCTCACCGACGGCAAGGTCCTCAGCCTCTCCGGACTCGACGAGATCGGTCAGCTCGTCCCCGGCAAGAACGAGGTGTACGACCCGAAGACGAAGGGCTGGGAGTACACGAAGGGCGTGCGCCAGTTCCCCACGTACCCGGCCGTCTCCCTGATGCAGAACGGCAAGCTCTTCTACTCCGGTTCCAACGCCGGGTACGGACCCGCCGACGTGGGCCGCGACCCGGGCGTCTGGGACCTCGCGTCGAACAAGTTCAGCAAGGTCCCCGGGCTCAGCGACCCGAAGCTGATGGAGACCTCGCAGACGGTGCTGCTGCCGCCCGCCCAGGACGAGAAGTACATGGTCATCGGCGGCGGCGGGGTCGGCGAGTCGAAGGAGTCGAGCAAGAAGACGCGACTGGTCGGCCTCCTCGCCGACGAGCCCCGCTTCGAGGACGGGCCCGAGTTGGAGAAGGGCACCCGCTACCCGCAGGCGTCGGTCCTCCCCGACGACACGGTCCTCATCTCCGGCGGCTCGGAGGACTACCGGGGGCGCGGCGCCTCGGACATCCTCCAGGCCCGCATCTACGACGCGAAGGACAACAGCATGGAGCGGGTCGCCGATCCGCTGGTCGGCCGCAACTACCACTCCGGGTCGGTCCTGCTGCCCGACGGCCGACTGATGTTCTTCGGCTCGGACCCGCTCTACGACGACAAGGCCAACACCAAGCCCGGCACGTTCGAACAGCGCGTCGAGATCTACACTCCGCCCTACCTGTTCCGGGACGAGCGGCCCTCGCTGAGCGGCGGCCCCAAGACCATCAAGCTCGGCGGCTCGGCGACCTTCACCACCCGGGACAGCTCCACCGTCAAGTCGGCCCGGCTGATGCGGCCCAGCGCGTCGACGCACGTCACGGACATCGACCAGAAGTCCATCGCCCTGGACGTGAAGAAGGGCGAGGGCAGCATCACGGTGACCGTCCCGAAGAACCGCAACCTGGTCCAGTCCGGCTGGTACATGCTGTTCGTCACCGACGACCGGGGCACCCCGAGCAAGGCCCAGTGGGTGCGGGTGCCGTAACCCGGTTCCGCGCGGCGGCCCGTCACAGGGTCGCGAACACCTCGGCCCGCCGGGTGAACGCGACCCACACGTCCTTGCCCTCGGCGGTGGGCTCCACGCCCCAGGCGTCGGCGTTGGCGCCGAGCAGCCACATGCCGCGCCCGTTCTCGCTGCACCAGTCGGGCTGGCGGACCACCGGCAGCACGGGGCTGCGGTCGCTCACGGTGATCCGCAGCTCGAACGAGGTCGCCCGCAGTATCAACACGCAGTCGGGACGGCCGGCGTGGTCCCGTACGTTCGCCAGCATCTCCGTCACGCACATCGCGGCCGGGCCGACCTGCTGGGTCCACCCCCAGTAGCGGACGTGGGCGGTGACGGTACGACGGACGATGGCGAAGGTGCGCGGATCGGCGGTCAGCTCCTGCCGGTACTGCCGCGCCCCTTCTTCCGCCATGACGACCATGGCTCCTCCAGCGAGTCGGTGCAGAGCGATTGAGGGTGACGTTCTGTGGCACGACCAGCGCCATCAGTGACACAGGGACCAGATTGGACCCACATCTACGCCCATCGCAACCTACGTAACTCCAAAGTTGTAGATTTGCTGGAGGTGGAATAACTAGCTGTCATATGACGACAGTTGGAGGAAGTGGGGTCACATGCGCCACACTGGCGGCGACCCTGCGCAGGAAGGGGGCTTCGTTGCCCAGTCATCCACGTCCGACCGTGCGTCGCCGTAAGCTCGGCCGCAAGTTGCGACAGCTCCGCGAAGCAGCAGGCGTGACGGCGGAACGGGCCGCCGAGCGCATCGGCGGCGACAAGTCGAAGATCTCGCGGCAGGAGAACGGCCGCCAAGGCGTGAGCAAGTTGGAGCTGGAGGCCCTGTTCGTTCTCTACGGCGTCGAGGACGAGAAGCTCATGACTGCGCTCAACACCCTGGCCCGAGAGGGCCGGCGGAAGAGCTGGTGGGCACCGTACGGCCAGATGCTCACGGAGCCCTTCCAAGAGCAGATGAGCATCGAGTCAGACGCGGTGCGCATCTTCCTGTTTCAGCCCCTGCTCATGCCAGGACTCTTCCAGACACCCGAGTACGCAGAGACCGCCATCCGAGGTGTGGACGGGACGGCATCCGACGAACAAGTCAAGTCGTTCATCGACATTCGGATGGCCCGACAGGACATACTGCGCGAGAAGGGGCCACAGGTGGTCTGCGTACTGGACGAAGCGGTGCTCCGTCGGACAGTCGGTGGCCCGGAGGTCATGGCGGATCAACTCCAGAAGCTCATCGATCTGAACAACCCACCACGGTTCACGATCCAGGTCATTCCGTTCGGCCAGGGGTGGCATGCGGGGCTCGACGGATCGTTCTGCATCTTCAGCTATCCCGATCCGATGGACCTCGATGTGGTGAGCCTCGACTACCTCGACGGGCTGATGTACCTGGAAGAGGATGACACCGTTGAGCGGTACAAGCTGGCTTTCGACCAGTTGCGGGCGTCGGCCCTGCCGAGTCAGCAGTCCATGGACCTGATCGCGCGAGTGATGCGGGATCTCAACGAGATGTAGAGGTAGGCACCAGATGATGCGGCACAACCTCCCTGAGGACAGCTGGCAGAAGTCGTCCCACAGCCCCAACAACGGGGGAAGCTGTGTCGAGCGACAACTCACCGCGGAAGGGGAGGTCGCGGTCGGCGACAGCAAGGACCGGTCGCTCGGCGCGCACGCGTTCGCTCCCGCCGCCTGGCAGGAGTTCGTCACCGCAGTCGCCCACGGCGAAGTCTGATGCGGACGGCGGCGGCCTCCGCGCCCCGAACCGCTGAGGGCGAGCTGACAGGCGCGTACTGGCACAAGAGCAGCTACAGCGGCAAGGACAACGACTGCGTGGAACGCGGCGCACTCCGCTCCGGCCGCCAGGCCGTACGGGACACCGCGGACCGCAGCCGGGGAGCACTCGTCGTCGACGCCGACACGTGGACCCGGTTCGTCAACGGCGTCCGAAGCGGCGGAGTCTGACGCACGGGGGCGCACCGCACGGCCGGTCCGCCCTCGCACCCTTCCGGGCCGGTGAGGTACGCGTCCCGCCTCTGCTGGCGCGCCGAAGTCGGCTACCTCGACAGGAGGAAGACATGAGTAGCGCACGCGACCGTGGCCTCGTCGGAGTCACGAGGCTTGGCACCTGGACGGCCGAGGAGAACGACGCGTATCAGACCGCGCACGACCTGATCAACCAGATGATCGCCGCGTACTCCGCCCGCCTCAGTCGTGCGAGCGGACCGGAGGCCGGGGTGCTTCTGGCCGAGCAACGCGCGCAGTTGGAAGCCCGACGCATGCTCGGCGTGGCAGACCAGGAGTCCGTACGTCGGGTACTCGCCGAGTACCCGACACTGATTTCACAGCTTCGGAGTGACGGGGCGTAAGCGACGACCGGTTGGACGCCGACACGTGGACCCGGTTCGTCAACGGGCTCTGCGGCGGCGGAGTCTGACCTACAGGGGCGCACCGCACGGCGCGGGCGGTCCGCCCCCGTACCCCGTACGGGCTCAGCCCTTCGGGCTGGTCAGGTACGCGTCGATGGCCCGCCGCGCCTCGGGCAGATCGCTGAGGCCGTAGAGCCAGTGACCCGCGACGTCCCACGTGGCCAGCTTCCCCTTCGGGAAGGCGCGCGCCATGCGCTGCGCGCCCGGCAGCGGGGTCGCGGAGTCATGGACGGCGTTGACCACGAGGACGGGCGGGAGTGCGCCCTTCGCCTTCGCGGGCTGCGGCTTCGGCGGCTCGGTCCAGCCCTGGCAGCCGAGGACGAGGTCCAGCGACCGGCTGTTGTAGCGGACGTGCGGCGCGGCCTTGGCGACCCGCTTGAGGATGGCCCGGTAGTGGGCGTAGTCGCGGATGCGGAAGTCGTAGTCACGGCACAGCACGAGCTGTGCTTCGATGTGGTTCCCGATGGGAATCCAGTGGACCTCGCCCTTTCCGGTGCGCAGGGCGGACAGGTCCTCGGCGAGCGTCTCCGGGGTGTAGTCGCCGGCACGGAAGGTGAGTTGGTCCGCCAGTTGATCGGGGCCGATCTTCTTCCGGGTGGGACCGTTCGGGCCCGGATCGCGGAGCGTGCCCGCGTCGGCGCGGGCGAACAGCTCGGCCGTGAGGGCCTTGACGTCCTGTCCCTTCAGTACGCAGGTCGTGTCCTTCGCGCACCAGTCCGCGAACCGCTGCAACGCGCCCTCCAGGGTGGCGCTGCCCTCCGTGAGGTAACGCTCGGCGTCCGGCCGGTCCGGGTCCATCGCGCTGTCGAGCGCCAGGGCGCGGAGCTTGCCGGGGAACAGGCGGGCGTACCGCTCCCCGATGAGCGTGCCGTAGGAGTGGCCGAGGAAGCTGATCCGGCGTTCACCGAGGGCCGCGCGGATCGCGTCCACGTCACGGGCCACGCTCTCGGTGTCCAGGTG
This sequence comes from Streptomyces sp. NPDC127068, assembly GCF_042724695.1. Classification (NCBI taxonomy): domain Bacteria; kingdom Bacillati; phylum Actinomycetota; class Actinomycetes; order Kitasatosporales; family Streptomycetaceae; genus Streptomyces; species Streptomyces sp. NPDC127068. The sequence goes on from NZ_JBHXEN010000095.1 coordinate 8,103, forward strand.
GCCGGCGAGCGGTCCCGTACGCGCCCGGCAACTGTCCGCCAGCTTGCCGTTCAGGGTGCGCAGGCGCTCGAACTCGGCGGCGCTGCGGGGGCGGATCGGGGTCGGGCTGCTGATCGTGTCGTCACAGTGGACGGGCTGGCTGCGGCCGACGCCGCGCGGGTCGAAGCTGACCATGTCGAAGCGCTTCAGCATGGCCGGCGCGTAGCCCTCGTGGGGGTCGTCCGCGTACATCACGTCCTCGACTCCGGACGCTCCGGGGCCGCCCGGGTTCGACATCAGGACGCCGATCCGCCGTCCGGGGTCGGTGGCCGCGTACCGGGCGACGACGAGGTCGATCTTCGGGCCCTGGGGCTTCGACCAGTCCAACGGCACCTTGACCGTTCCGCACTGCGCGTGGGGGCTGGGGTCCGGGGACCACGGCTCGGACTTGGAGCAGACGCCCCACTTGACGGACGACGCGGGGGCGGGGGTGCCGGCGGCTGCGGCGCCCGGGGCGGAGAGGGCGGCGGCCGAGGCGGACAGCGCGAGGAGCGTGGAGAGCGTGGGGAGGACCCGCCGCCGGGTGCGGGAAGTGGCGTTCGTGCGGTTGCTCGTACTCATGCGCGGAATCGTTCACGCCCGGCATGGTGACGACTCCATGAACAGGTGATGGGCACGTAACAGGCGCACCGGGTGCGGGCGGACCCACCGGGGGCCTCCAGCAGCTGACTCGTCCAGGTGAACCGGCGGGCGCAGCCCTCCCCTTGGCCCGTGGGTGCCGGAATACTGACCGGCCGGACGCAGCCATCGATCGGCCGACCCCGGAGGAACATCCGTGTCCCAGACTCCCGACGAACCCTCGTTCTCCGTGTACGACGGCGGCGAGGAGATCGCCCTGCCCGCGACGGTCGGAGGCATCCGGCGGGCGCTCGCGTCCGAACTGCGGCCGGAGTTCGACAGCGCCGTGGAGACCACACCCGCCCAGGACCTCTACGGAGAGCTGGCGGCCTGGGCCCTCAAGACCCGCCCCGATCTGCTGGCCCGCCAGGAAGAGACGTTCCGCAGGCTGGAGCGGGGCGACTTCACCGGGTTCACCCCGGCCGAGGAAATCCCCGAACTGGCTCTGCTGGACGGGCGCGGCAGCGGCACGTGAACCCGCGCGGTCAGCCCTTGCCGGCCTTCGCCAGCTCCAGTGCGTACTCGGGCCACCAGTCCCCCGCCTTGGGGCCGCCCTTGCACTCGCCGTCCGACTCGCCGGGCCGCTTGACCCAGAGGAAGGCGTGGACCAGGGGGTCACCGGTCTGGGTGGTGGGGACCTCGCCGAGCGCCCGGCCCGGGGGGTTGCACCAGCGTTCGGCCGGTTCGCCCTCGGTGTAGGGGCCGTTGCCGTTGCGGCTGGTGTCCACGACGAAGGGCTTGCCGTCGACCTTCGCGGACAGTTCCTTGCCGTAGCGGACGCTGTCGGCGGTGGAGTAGAAGTTGGAGACGTTGACCGAGAAGCCGTCCGCCTTCTGCACGCCCGCGCGCTTCAGCGGTTCGAAGATCTGGTCGGGCTTGCCCCAGCCGGCGTTGCCCGCGTCCACGTACACCTTGGTGTTCTTGGAGGACTTGAGCTTCTCGACCGCGCCCCACAGCAGGTGGTACCGCTCCTCGTGGAACTGCTGCGGGGTGCAGCCGTCGACCAGGTGCAGGACCGCGTCGGGCTCCAGGACGACCGTCGCCCGGCGGTCGCCGATGCCCTTGACCACCCCGTCGATCCAGGCCCGGTAGGCGTTGCCGTCCGCCGCGCCGCCGCCGGAGTACTGGCCGCAGTCGCGGTGCGGGATGTTGTAGAGGACGAGCAGCGCGTCCCGGTCGGCCGCCTCGGCCGCTTCGGTGATCCCGCGGACCTGGGCCTCCGGGTTCTCGGGGCCGACCCAGTCCGCCGTGGGCTGCGCGGCGATCTGCCGGATGAGGCCGGCCTCGTCGTCCTTGCCGTCCTTCTCGTAGGCGGCGACCTGGTCGGCGGCCTTGCCCTGGGGGTTGACCCAGTACGGGTCCTTGTCCTTCGGCTGTTGCTGGACGGGCTTCGGCTTGTCGCTGCCGGAGTCGTCGCCGGACGAGGAACACGCCACGAGCAGCAGCGTCGCCCCCACCGCGGCTATCGACGCCCTCACCTTGCCGTACATCCAGTCCCCCTTGGGTGCGCCGTCCGAGGTCCAATCCTGACATACGCGACCTGACGGGTCGCCGGGCCGCCCCGTCTCCTCGGCGGGGCCCGGTTCAGCGCTGGACGTCCGTCAGGTACGCGGACACCACGACGTTCGCACGGTACGTGCCGCTCGCCCGGTCGAACTTCCCGCCGCAGGTGATGAGTCGGAGTTCGGCCCGGCCGTCCCGGTGCGGTCCGTACACCTGCGCCGCGTCGAAGCGGTCCCGGTCGACGATCCGGACGTCCTCGACGGTGAACCCGGCGACGGTGCCGTCCGAGCGGACCACCCGGACCGGGTCGCCGGGGACCAGGGTGCGCAGCCGGTGGAAGACGGCGGGCCCGCTGCGGCCGTCCGCGTGCCCGACGAACAGCGCCGCGCCGGCCGCTCCGGGAGCGGTGCCCGTGCCGTACCAGGCGACGGTGCCGGGTTGGTCGAGCGGCGGCGCGGCGACGGCTCCCGCCCGGTCCAGTCCACGGGGCACCACGGGCGCCAGGACGCCCGCGAGGGGGACGTCCACCCGCTCGGGCCGGGCCGGGGCCAGCGGGCGGTGCGCGACGGGGAGCCCCGCGCCGAGCGGTCGGCCCACGGCCGCCACGTCGCCCCGCACCGGGCCGGTGCCCCGGTCGGGGTCGGGCGGCGGCACGGAGGTGATCTCGCGGCCCCAGAGCCACAGACCGGACAGCAGGACCGCCCAGGCCGCGGCGATCGCGAGGCGGCCCGCGACGCGGGAGCGGGCGGTCACGAGCTCGGGTTCCGGTCGCCGTCCGGGCGGCGGGCGCGCACGCCGCGCCCCACCACCACGAGGGCCGCGACGCAGGCGAGGACCAGGCCGACGACGGCCTGCCGCAGGCCCGGGCCGGTGTCCTCGCGGTCCTCCGCCTCGGGCCCGGGGGCTCCGCCGCCGCCCGCGCTGACCGGTGCGGTCGGTGTGGCGGCCGGCTCGCCCGGTCGGTCCGGCTCCCCTTGACCGGGGCCGCCCTGCCGGCCCGGTGCGGCGACGCGCACGGCCGCGGGGACGACGTGGTCCCGGCCGGCGCAGCTGACGGTGATCCCGTACGGGCCGGGCGCCGCACCGGACCGCAGCCGCGCCTCGGCGAACAGTCCGGTGCCGCGGGGGGCCGGGGCGAGGTCGGCGGGGGCGACGAACGCGTCCGACCGGGCGCGGGCGGTGGTGCCCGGGCAGCCGGTGACCGTCAGGGCGACCTCGGTGCCCGGGGGTGCCGCCGTGGGGCGTACGGCCAGGACGGCGGGTTCCCGCTCCGGGCCCGTCGCTGCCGGAGCGACGCCGGTGCCGGTCAGGGACAGGGCCGCCAGGGCGACGGCCACCCCGGTGGAACGCTGTGCGAGCAAGCGGATGCGCATCGTGAACCTCCTGGTACCCCCAGGTTCACGCGCCGACCCGGTCCCCGCCCCGCCACCCCGCCCCCACTGCTCCGTTCGAGGGACACATTCCGCCACCCACGTACGGATCAGATGCGGTCGACCAGGTCGGCGATGGAGTCGACCACCCAGGAGGGGCGGAACGGGAACTTCTCGATCTGGTCCCGGGTGGTGAGTCCGGTGAGCACCAGGAAGGTCTCCATCCCGGCCTCCAGTCCGGCGAGGACGTCCGTGTCCATCCGGTCGCCGATCATCGCGCTGGTCTCGGAGTGCGCACCGATCGCGTTCAGTCCCGTCCGCATCATCAGCGGGTTGGGCTTGCCCGCGAAGTACGGGTCCTTGCCGGTGGCCTTGGTGATCAGCGCGGCGACGGAACCGGTCGCGGGCAGCGGGCCCTCCGTGGACGGTCCGGTCTCGTCGGGGTTGGTGCAGATGAACCGGGCGCCGGCGTTGATCAGTCGGACGGCCTTGGTCATCGCCTCGAAGGAGTACGTCCGGGTCTCGCCCAGGACGACGTAGTCGGGGTCGTGGTCGGTCAGCACGTAACCGATGTCGTGCAGGGCGGTGGTCAGGCCCGCCTCGCCGATGACGTACGCGGTGCCGCCGGGCCGCTGGTCCTCCAGGAACTGCGCGGTGGCGAGCGCGGAGGTCCAGATGTTCTCGACGGGCACGTCGAGCCCCATGCGGGCGAGCCGCGCGTGCAGGTCCCGCGCGGTGTAGATGGAGTTGTTCGTCAGCACGAGGAAGGGACGGTCGCCCTCCCTCAGCTTCTTGATGAACGCGTCCGCGCCGGGAATCGGCACGCCCTCATGGATCAGGACCCCGTCCATGTCGGTGAGCCACGATTCGATGGGCTTGCGCTCTGCCATGTGCCGGTCTCCTGGGAATCCGTGACTGCGGTGCTGGTGTGGCGCCGGAACGACTCTGTGCCGACGCCACCCAGATTAGTCACCACGGCCGGATACTGACCCTGCCGGTCACCGGGAAACCGCAGGTCCGCGGGTCCCGCAGCGCGCACTCAGCGGCGACCGCGCAGCTTGCCCAACAGCTGCTGGGCCTGCGCCCGGCGGCGCGGGTCGGCGGCGGCCCGCCGTACCTCGCTCACCGCCCGCTGACCCTGCGGGCTGCGCACAAAGCTCATGATCTTGCTCAACAGTCCGGCCATCTTCTTCTCCTCATCGGCTCTGTCCGCTCAACACCGGCCGCGCCCCGTCGATTCCGTGCCTCCGGGGCCGCCACCTCGCACCTGCCCGCCCCCGGGGAAATCACGTCGTCTCCGACCCGGCCCGCTGACTACCCTCCCTCACCGGTCAAGTGGACGTGACGGCCCGGGGCCGGTGTATCCGGCACCGTCCCCGGGCCGGTACAAGTGCCCTGCCGTGGCCGCGCGTCTCGGTGCCGCCCGCCCAGGTGCAGCGGCGCATCCCCGTACCCGGGTGCCCCACGCACCCGCCCCCACACGACGGAGGCAGACCTTGATGACCAGCCAGGCGCCCGCGCGCGCCGGACGGCGGGAGTGGGCCGGGCTCGCCGTGCTCGCCCTGCCGACGCTCCTCGTCTCCATGGACGTGACCGTCCTGTACCTGGCGGTCCCCCAGCTGAGCGCCGATCTCGGCCCCTCGTCCATCGAGCTGCTGTGGATCATGGACGTGTACGGCTTCCTCATCGCGGGCGCCCTGCTGCCGATGGGGGTGGCGGGCGACCGGTACGGACGGCGGAAGCTGCTGTTGGCGGGGGCCACCCTGTTCGGTGTCGCCTCGGTGCTCGCCGCGTACGCGGACAGCCCGCAGACGTTGATCGCTGCACGGGCACTGCTCGGGCTCGCGGGCGCGACGTTGATGCCGTCGACCCTCTCGCTCGTCCGGGTGATGTTCGTGGACCCCGCGCAGCGCGGAGTGGCGATCGCCGTGGTGATGACCAGCTTCTCCGTGGGCACGACCGTGGGCCCCCTGCTGGGCGGGCTGCTGTTGGAGTTCTTCTGGTGGGGCTCGGTCTTCCTGCTCGGGGTGCCGGTGATGCTGCTGTTGCTGTTCCTGGGGCCGCTGCTGCTGCCCGAGTACCGGGACCCGGAGAGCGGGCGGGTCGATCCGACGAGCGTGCTGCTGTCGATCGGCTCGATGATCGGCGTCGTCTACGCGGTCAAGGAGACCGCCGCGCACGGCTTCGCCTGGACGACCCTGGCCGCGGGCGTCGCCGGGCTCGCGCTCGGCACCTGGTTCGTCCGGCGGCAACTCGCCCTGACCGAACCGCTGCTGGACCTCGCGCTGCTGCGGGACCGGGTCATCAACACCTCGCTCGGTACGTATCTGCTGGGGATGTTCGCGATGGGCGGGACGCAGGTGTTCATCGCCCTGTACCTCCAGGAGGTGTTGGGGCTGTCGCCGCTGCTCGCCGGGGTGTGGATGGTCCCGGCGTCGCTGGGGACGGTCGCGGGTTCGATGTTGGCCCCGGTGCTCGTCCGGCGGTGGCGGCCCTCGGTGGTGATCGCCGCGGGGCTGACCCTGGCGGGCCTCGGGTTCGGGGTGCTGGGCGCGGCCGGGCCGCACGATCTGACGGTCCTGGTGCTCGGGTACCTGTTGGTGGCCCTGGGTCTCAGCCCGATGATCACCCTGTGCACGGACCTGGTGATCGGTGCGGCGCCGTCCCGGCGGGCGGGGGCGGCGTCGGCGATGTCCGAGAGCAGCGGCGAGCTGGGGGTGGCGCTCGGGGTCGCGCTGCTCGGCAGCCTCGGGACGGCGGTGTACCGGACCTCGGTCGGGGACGGTCTGCCGGCGGGGCTGCCGGCCGGCGCCGCGGACGCCGTGCGCAAGACCCTGGGCGGGGCCGAGTCGGTCGCGGCGGACCTGCCGGGGAGCCTGGCGGAGCCCCTGTTGGCGGCCTCGCGGCAGGCGTTGACGCACGGGCTGAACGTCACCGCCGCGGCGGCCGGGGCGGTGACGGTGGCCACCGCCGTCTGGGCCGGGCTGCGGCTGCGGGGCGTCCCGGTCACCCGGGCGGCGGGCCCCCGGGACGCCGACGCCCCGGACGGCCCCGGCCTGTCGAAGGGGTCCGACGAGTCGGACGACGGAACGGAGGGGCGGACCGTCGGGCGGACGGTGTGATGCGGGCGGTGTGATGCGGCGGGTCCGGGCTATCGCCGTGGCGACCTGATGCGACGGGCCGTCAGGTAGAGGGTGGTGCCGGCGAGCAGCAGGGCCGCCGCGGCGGCCACGAGGGCGGACGCCCGCTGGCCGGTCATCGCCAGCTGGTGGGGGTCGGCCGTCGGGGCGTCGGACGGTACCGGTCCGGTGGGGGAGGGAGCGGCGGAGGGCGGGGGGTCGGACGGGTGCCCGGGGCGTGCGGGTCCGCCCGGGGTCACCCGGAAGGCGTACGGGGCTGCCGCGCCGACCCAGGCACCGTCCTCGTGGTCGCGTTGGACCAGGGCGGCGCTGGCCGTGACCCGGTCGGCGGTCGCGGTCGCGGCGAGGGCGAGCCGGACCGGGACGGCGAGCTCGCCGCGGGGCCCGATGGTGAAGCCGGGGAAGGCGTCGTCCGGGACGGCCACGTTCTCGTCGCGCTCCGTCCGTTCGATCCGCGCGGGGTGCCAGCGGGTGCCGTCGTGGAAGTCCAGCCGCAGCTGGGCGGGGAGCAGCTGTCGCCGGTCGTCGGCGAGGACGACGATCGGGTACACGGAACGGAACGTGCTGGCCGTGCGGTTGGCCACGGTGAGCGTCCAGGTGGCGGGGGGCGCACCGGGGCGGTAGTCGGCGGGGGCGTCCGCCACCCGGGCGCTCAGCGGGAACGCCTCGGGGCGGGCGGTGGCCGCGGGCAGCGGGGTGTCGGGCAGCGGCAGCCCGCGCAGCGCCGGGGCCGCGCGTACCTGGGCCGCATGGACTGCGTGGGCGGCGGGGACGGCGTGGGCGGCGGGGACGAGGGCCAGGGCCGCGGCGGCGAGGAGCCGGAGAAGACGACCGGTGCGGGACGGGTACGGGGCGGGCGGGGTCATGGCGGCGGCCTCCCGGTTCGGTGGCACTGGGAGGCTTCCAGCGGGGCGCCCGGGGCGAACGGCGGGCGTCGGACACCCACCCGATCGGCGTCCGGCTGTCCCCTGAACACCGGGCCCGTCCGGGCACCGTTCGGGTGGTCGCCGTACCCCCCGCGTCCACCGGGTCACCCGCTCCGCGTCGAGGTGGTGTTCCCCGGCAGGCAACCCCGGCGCCGTGTCGTCCGTCCTCCGGGGCAGGGGGGCCGGGGACGCTCGGCCACCGCGCGCGACGGCATCCGTCGCGGCCGGGACCCCCTTCGGCGGGCGTGGGACCCCCGCCCCCCGAAACCGGGGTCCGGGGTCCGGCGTCGGGCCCGGGGACCGCTCCCCTCCTGCGGTCCCCGGGTCGATCCGGGTCTCCGGGGTCCTCGTCCGGACCGCGTCCCGGCGTCCTCGTCCGGCCCCAAACGTCGTGAACTCGCCAACTCTGCCGGAAACGCAACCCTCGTGTCCGCTTCCCGCCTCCCTCTGGGTGAAGGGAGGGGTCCCTGATCCCCCAGGGACCTCTGTGCCCTAGCTGCAAGGAGGACCACCTTGACCACCAGAGCCTGGCGTACGGGAGTCGCCACCACGGCGGCACTCGTACTGGCGGCGGCCGTACCGGAGTTGGCGTACGCCACGCAGGAGGGGGCATCGGCGAACGCCGCTCAGGCCCCACGATCGGCCGGCGGCCAGTTGCCGGACGGCTGGCGAATATCCGGCACGGGCCCGGAGCGGGAGCTCGTCTGGACCGCGTCGAAGCCCGTTCCGATCGGTGACTCGCGCGTCGAGTTCCACGCCGGGGACGTCCGGCTGGGCGTCCCGGT
>NZ_JBHXEN010000096.1:0-15270 GCF_042724695.1 Streptomyces sp. NPDC127068
GCAACAACAACACCCGCAACAAAGGCGGCACACCCACATCAAACCGCCGACCACCCTCCTCCTCCTTCAACCGCCCAGCCTCAACCCCCGCCTCCTCCACCGACAACCCCGACAGATCCACCTCACGCCACGGCAACTCCACACCCGAGGCGATCAGCTGCACCGGGTCGCCGGAAGCCCGCCGCTGGAAGCTGGCGCGTAGGGCGGCGTGGCGGTCGAGGAGCGCCTGCCAGGACGCGCGCAGGACCGCGGTGTCCAGATCGCCGCGGATCTCCATGGCGCCCTGGAGCACGTAGACGTCGGGGCTCTCCTCGTCGTACCCGGCGTGGAACAGGAGCCCTTCCTGAAGCGGCGACAGCGGCCACACATCTTCGATCCGCACCTGGCTCACTGCGTCACTCACTCCTTCTCGCCGGAGAGCATGATCTGGAACTCGTCGATCTCGTCCTGGGCAAGGTCCACCATCGTGAAGTCGGACGGGGTGTGACCGCTGAGGACGGGGTGCGGGCCGGCGGTGTGGGCTGCCAGCCCGGTGAGCATCGCGGCCCAGCCGGCGACCAGTTCTTCAAGGGCGTCCTGGTCGAGCAGTCCGGCCGGGGAGGTCAGGGTGAGCGTCAGCTGCGGACCCTCGGGCAGGTCACGGACGAGCCCACCGGCTTCGAGGGTGTGGGACGCGGACATCCGGGCGTCCGCCGAGCCGCCCAGGACCACGTCTCCATCAGGCTGCCAGTTCGCTCCGGCGCTGTCATGGTCACCGTCCAACTGACGATCTCCGGCGGCGAAGCGTCCCAGGTAGTTGAAGCCGATCTGCGGGGTCGACGACCGGGCGAGCAGGGGGCCCGTGCGCGGGTTCAGGTAGCGCAGCAACCCGAAGCCGAGACCGTCCCCGGGTACGGCCCTGAGCTGCTCCTTGACCTGCTTGATGAGGAGGCCCGCGGCGGCTTCGCCGGAGCGGACGCCGCGGTGGTCCTCGGTGCCCGGGCCCAGCCGTACGGGGTGGCCGCTGGTGAACCAGCCGACCGTGCGGGTCAGGTCGAGTTCGCGGGCCCGGGCGCCCCGTGCGCTCGGCGCCCGGCCGTGTCCCTCGATGTCCACGAGCATCCCGGAGTCGACGTCGCGGCCCCGGGCCCGCTGCCGTTCGGTGACCGCGGCGACCAGTCCGGACAGGAGGACGTCGACGACGGTGGCGTAGTAGGCCCCCGGGGCTCGGGTCAGCAGGTCCGAGGTGACCGGGACGGGCAGGGTCAGGGAGGCCCCGTGGACGCCCGCGGCCACGGTGTCGACGGTCGGGTCCAGTGGCCGGTCTGCGAGGAGCGGATCGGGGCCGTCCAACATCCCGGTCCACTGGGGCAGTTCCGCTTCGCGGTCGGTTGCTTCCGCTTCCAGGAAGCGGGAGAACGTGCGGAAGGAGGTGCCGACGGGCGGGAGCGTCACGGGGCGTCCGGCTTCCAGCGCTTCGTAGGCCGCCGCCAGGTCGGGGAGCAGGACCCGCCAGGAGACCCCGTCGACCACGAGGTGGTGGGCGACGACGAGCAGCTTGCCGGGGGTGGTCGGGCCGGCGTCGAACCAGACGAACCGGATCATCGCCCCGGCCTCGGGGTCGAGGTCGTCCACCGTCCTGCGGAACGCGGTCTCCACGTCCGGCGTGCCGGCCCGGTGGACGAGGTCTGCGGCGCCGGGCCCCGAACCCTTCTCCGCGACGGTGAGGAACTGCGGTGTGCCCGAGGTGAGGTGGAGGCGGGCGCGGAGGATGTCGTGGTGGTCGAGGAGGGCGTCGACGGCCGCGGTCAGCCGGGGCAGGTCCAGTCCGGCGGGCACCCGTACCAGCATGGACTGCGCGAAGGCGCCGGTGAGCGCCCAGGGGCCGGCCCGTTCGACCAGTTCGTGCATGACGGGGGTCAGCGGGACCCTGCCGACCGCGACGTCGGGTTCGGTGGCGGCGGGGGGTGCTCCGTCGTCGATCGGGGTGGCGTTGCGGGCGAGGGCCGCCGGTGTCTTGTGTTCGAAGACCTGTCGGGCGGTGATCACCAGTCCGGCGCGCCGGGCCCGGGTGACGAGCAGCATCGACATGATCGAGTCGCCGCCGAGTTCGAAGAAGGAGTCGTCGGCGCCGGCTTCGGTGAGGCCGAGGACCTCGTCGAACAGGGCGCACAGGATCTCTTCGGCCGCTGTCGTGGGGACCCTTCCGCCGCGTCCGCGGAACTCGGGGGCGGGGAGGGCGGCCCGGTCGAGCTTGCCGTTCACGGTGACGGGGAGGTCGTCGAGCCGTACGACGGCGGCGGGGACCATGTGTTCGGGCATCCGGGCGGCCACGTGTGCGCGCAGTGCCTCGGGGTCGACGGCCGTCGGGGCGTCGACCTCCGGCACGACGTAGGCGACGAGGCGTTTGACGGTGCGCCCGCCCTGCCGGTCGGTGCGGGCGATGACGGCGGCCCGGGCGACCGCGGGGTGGGCGGTGAGGACGGCTTCGATCTCGCCGGGTTCGATGCGGAAGCCGCGGATCTTGACCTGGTCGTCGGTCCGTCCGGCGAAGACCAGTTGGCCGTCCGCGGACCAGCGCGCCAGGTCGCCCGTGCGGTACATCCGCTCGCCGGGGGCGCCGAACGGGTTGGCGACGAAGCGCTGTGCGGTGAGTCCCGGGCGGCGCACGTAGCCGCGGGTCAGCCCGGTGCCGGCGACGTGGAGTTCGCCCGTGACGCCCGGGGGCACCGGCCGCAGGTGCCGGTCGAGGACGTAGGCGCGGACGTTGGCGATCGGCGGGCCGAGCGGCACGCTGTCCGGGAGCGGGTCGGGTGCGGTCCAACTGGTGACGTCGACGGTGGCCTCGGTCGGCCCGTACTCGTTGTGGAACGCCCGGCCGGGGGCCCAGCGGCGCACCACGTCGGGGCTGCACTCCTCGCCCGCGGTGACGACGTGCTCGATGCGGGCGAGGACGCCGCCGGGGCCGTGGTCCTCCGCGGCGAGGGTCTCCAGGACGCTCGGGGTGAAGGTGACGGCGTTGACGTCCAGGGTCTCCAGTTCGCGCAGGACGTCCCCGTCGCGGCGGGCCAGGCAGAGGGTGGCACCGCTGGTCAGGGTGGGGTAGATCTCGGAGACGGAGGTGTCGAAGGACACCGAGGCGAACTGGAGGACCCGGTCCCCGGGCCCCCAGCCGTAGGCGCCGATGCGCCAGGTCACGTAGTTGGCGAAGCCGAGGTGCGGGACGGCGACGCCCTTGGGGGTGCCGGTCGAACCGGAGGTGTAGATCACGTAGGCGGGGTGTCGGGGGCGTAGCGGTGCCACCCGGTCGGTGTCGGTGGGGGTGCGGGTCGGCGCGGAGGCGAGTTCGGCGGCGACGTCCGGGGCGTCCCACAGCAGGTGGTCGAAGCCTTCGGCGTACCGCTGGCCGTCCCGGGTGCACACCAGGAGGGCGGGTCGGGCGTCGGCCAGCATGAACGTGATGCGTTCCGCGGGGTAGCCGGGGTCGATGGGTACGTAGGCGGCGCCGGCCTTGAGGACGCCGAGCATGACCGCGATCAGGTCGACCGAGCGTTCCATGAGGACGCCGACGAGGTCTTCGGGGCCGATGCCGAGGGTGATGAGGCGGTGAGCCACCTGGTTGGCCCGGGCGTCCAGCTCCGCGTAGGTGAGGCCGGCGCGGGCGGTGACGACCGCGGGCAGGTCGGGGGTGCGGGCGGCCTGGGCGGTGAACAGTTCGGTGACCAGCGGCTGCGGGACCGGGCGTCCGGTGTCGTTCCAGTGGGTCAGGACCCGGTGCCGTTCCGCCGGCTCCAGGAGGTCGACGCTGCTGATGCGGGTCTCGGGGTGCGCGGTGAACTGTTCGAGCAGTCGGGCGAGTCGGGCGACCAGGGTGCGGGCGGCCGGTTCGTCGAGCACGTCGGTCCGGTACTCCAGCCGCAGTTCCAGGTCGCGGCCGGGCGTCGCGATCAGGGTGAGCGGGTAGTGCGTCGCCTCCTCGTTGCCGACCCCGGTCACCGGCAGCCCGCCGGGCACGTCGGCGGGATCGGCGTCCTGCGGGTAGCTCTGGTAGACGACGAGGGTGTCGAACGCCGCTCCGGCGCCGGCGATGCGTTGGATCTCCGCGAGGCCGAGGTGGTGGTGTTCCAGTAGTCGGGTCTGTTGTGCCTGGAGTTGCGTGAGCAGTTCCGCGACGCTCTGTTCGGGGCGGAGGCGGACCCGGACGGGCACGGTGTTGATGAACAGCCCCAGCATCCGTTCCACGCCGGGCAGTTCGACGGGGCGGCCGGCGACCGTCGTGCCGAAGACCACGTCGTCGCGGTCGGTGAGGCTGCCGAGGAGGACCGACCAGGCGCCCTGGATCACGGTGTTCAGCGTCAGTCCGTGTCCGCGGGCGGTGTCCACCAGCGCGCGGGTGAGCGGTTCCCCGGTGTGGGAGGTGACGTGCGCGATCCGTGCGGCGCCGCCGTCCTGGACCCCCAGGAGGGTGGGCTCGTCGGCGCCGTCCAGGAGTGCGCGCCAACTCTCGCGGGCGGCCTCCTTGTCCTGGCGGTCGAGCCAGGCGAGGTAGTCGCGGTACGGGGTGACGGGCGGCAGCGCACGGGTGTCGCCGCCGGCCGCGTACGTCCGTGACAGTTCGCCGAAGAGGACGGGCAGCGACCAGCCGTCCATGACGATGTGGTGCGAGGTCACCAGCAGCCGGTGCCGTCCGTCGGCAAGCTTGGCGAGGAGCAGCCGCAGGGCGGGGGGACGGCTCAGGTCGAACCGGGCCGCCTTCTCCTCCTGTGCGAGCCTGTGGACCTCGGCGTCCGGGTCGGGCAGCCCGGAGAGGTCCACCTCCCGCCAGGGCAGCACCACCCCGGCGGAGACCACCTGCACCGGGTTCTCCAGGCCGGCCGGTTGCCGGAATCCGGTGCGCAGACTGGCGTGTCGGTCCAGCAGGGCCTGCCAGGAGGCGTGCAGGACCGCGGGGTCGACGGGCCCTTCGAGGTCGAGGTGCCACTGGCCGACGTAGACGTCCTGGCCGGTGTCCTCGTAGCGGGCGTGGAAGAGGAGTCCTTCCTGCAACGGGGAGAGCGACCACACGTCCACCAGATCGGGAACCGCCGCCTCCAACTCCTCCACCGCGCCCTGTCCCAGGCCAGCCACCAACGGGAAGTCCGACGGCGTATGCCCCCCACCCGACTCCTCCACCACATGCGCCACCACACCCCGCAACGCCGCCACCCACGCCTCACCCAACACCTGCAACTCCGCCTCGCCCAACACCCCCACCGGGCACACCAACGACACCGTCAACACCGGACCCACACCCTCCACATCACGCACCACACCCCCCGCCTCCACCTCATGCACCAACCCCATCCCCTCCGGAGCCGTACCACCCAAACCCACCTCACCATCCGGCTCCCACACACCCCCACCACCCACACCAAACCTACCCATATAGTTGAAACCAACCCGAGCCATCGGCAAACCACCCAACTCACCACCCACAAAACGCAACAACCCATAACCCAACCCCTCACCCGGCACACCCCGCACCTGCTCCTTCACCCGCTTCACCAACAACCCCACATCACCACCACCCACACCACCCACATCCACCCGCACCGGATACGAAGACGTAAACCAACCCACCGTCCCCGACAGATCCACCCCCTCCCCCAACGCCACCCGCCCATGACCCTCCACATCCACCAACAGGCCACCGGACACCCCGCGCACCTCACCCACCGCGGCCACGAACCCGGCCAGCAACACGTCGTCGACGCCCGCGTGGAACGCCGCGGGCACCCGGGTCAGCAGCTCCGACGTCACCTCCGCCGGCACCTGCACCTCCACCCGACGCGTCCCCGCAGCCACCGTGTCCACCAACGGATCCAACGGCCGATCGCCGATCACGACGTCGGCGCCCTCCAACAGGGCCGTCCAGGCCGGTAGTTCGGCGGCCCGCTCCGGTGTCGACGCCTCCGCCACCAACGCCGTGGCCCACGCGCGGAAGGACGTCCCCGCCGGTCCGAACTCCGCCGCCGCGGGGTCCGCACTCTCGTAGGCCGCGGACACCTCGGGCACCAGCACCCGCCAGGACACCCCGTCGGCCACCAGGTGGTGCACCACGAACAGCAGCCGCCCCGTCTCGTCGGGACCTCGGTCGAACCACACCACCCGCACCATCCGGCCCCCCACCGGATCCAGGAGCCCCGCCTCCTCCTCCACCCGACCCCGCACCACATCACCCAACCCACCACCCACCAGACCCCGCGCATCCACCCGCCGCACGGTCTGGTCGGTGGCCCCCTCCTCCGGTACCACGAGCCCGGTCGGGCGGCCCTCCGTCAGTTCCAGTCGGGCGCGCAGGACGTCGTGGTGGTCCACGACCGCCCGCACCGCCGCCTCCAGCCGGGCGAAGTCCAAGCCCGCCGGGACCTCCACCGTCAAGGACTGGGAGAAGGCGCCCGTCAGCGCCACCGAACCCGCACGCTCCACCAGCTCCCGCATCACCGGCGTCAACGGCACCGCACCCACCGCCGACACACCACCCCCGGCCGGCACCCCCACACCCGACAACTCCCGCGCCACCAAAGCCAACCCAGCCACGGACTTCCGCTCGAACACCTCACGCGCCGTGATCACCACACCAGCCCGCCGCGCCCGCGCCACCACCAACATCGACATGATCGAATCGCCGCCCAGCTCGAAGAACGAGTCCTCCGCACCGACCCGCGCCCGTCCCAACACCTCGGCGAACAGGGCGCAGAACAGCTCTTCGCGCGGTGTCCGCGGGCCCCGGCCGGTCGACTCGGTCACCTCGGGCGCCGGCAGGGCCGCCCGGTCGAGCTTGCCGTTCACCGTCACCGGAAGGGCGTCCAGCACCACGACCGCCGAGGGCACCATGTAGTCGGGGAGGACGTCCGCGGCGTGCGCACGCAGTGCCGCCGCGTCCACCTGGTCGCGGGCGGCGACGACATAGGCGACCAGCTGTTTGGTCCCCGGCTGGTCCTCCCGCACGATCACCGCGGCCTGACCCACGGACTCGTGTGCGGCGAGGACCGCTTCGACCTCGCCCGGCTCGATCCGGAACCCCCGGATCTTCACCTGGTCATCGGCACGGCCCCCGAACAGCAACTCACCGCCGGCCGTCCAACGAGCCAGGTCACCCGTGCGGTACATCCGCCCGCCGAAGGGCGAGGCCACGAAGCGTTCGGCGGTGAGGCCCGGGCGGCTGTCGTAACCACGGGCCAGGCCGGCGCCCGACAGGTACAGCTCGCCCGTCACACCGGGCGGGACCGGACGCAGGAACTCGTCCAGGACGTACACCCGGCTGTTGTCCATCGGCCGACCGATCGGTACGGCCGCCGGGACCGCGTCCTGGGCCGTGTACGCCTGGCGCGTGATGAACGCCGTGGTCTCCGTCGGGCCGTAGTTCGCCACCACCGTCATGCCCGGGTGGGCCGCAAGGACCGCACGGACCGCCGACGAGGACACCACGTCACCGCCCGTCGCCAACTCCCGCACACCCGCGAAGATCTCCGGCGACTCCTCCGCCAACACCCGGAACAGACCAGCCGTCACGTGCACGTTCGTCACCGCGTGCTCGGCGATCAAGCGTCCCCGTTCGGCCGCGTCCACCTCGCCGGGCGGCACCAGCACCAACCGCCCGCCGCGCACGAGGGGCACCCACAGCTCGTAGGTCGACGCGTCGAAGGCGTGGTTGGCCTGCACCAACACCCGCTCCACCAGCTCGTCGCGCCAGGCCCCGTCCGCGACGAAGGCCGCCACGTTGTGGTGGGTGACGGCCACGCCCTTGGGTCGACCCGTCGAACCGGAGGTGTACATCACGTAGGCGAGGGCGCCCGGCGGCACCACGGGCGGCGAAGCGAGGGGGTCCGCTGCCAGCAGATCGACCACCGGGACCGTCTCCAGCCCCTCCCGCACCCGGTCCGCGACGACCACCGAAACGCCGGCCTCGGACACCACACCGCGCAACCGGTCCACCGGGTGCGCCGCGTCCAACGGGACGTACGCGGCGCCCGACTTCCACACGCCGAGGAGGACCGCCACCAGTTCCGGGGAGCGGTCCATCACCACGCCCACCCGACCGCCCGGGCCCACGCCACGACCTGCCAACCAGCCCGCCACCCGGCCGGACCGCTCGTCCAACTCGGCGTACGACCAGACCGCGTCACCCGCGACCACCGCGACGGCTGACGGAGTGCGGGCGGCCCGTGCGGTGAACCACTCGGGCACCGTGCCGGCCGGTACGTCGCGGTCCGTGGCGTTCCACTGCTCGACCACCACTGCGCGCTCGGCCGCCCCGAGGACCTGGACCCCGCCCAGCCGCCCGCCGGGGTCGTCGGTGATCTGCTCCAGTACGCGGATCAGTCGGTCCGGCAGCGCACGGACGGTGTCCTCGTCCAGGAGGTCGGCGCGGTAGTCCAACCGGATTTCGAGGCGGTCGCCGGGGATGACGCCGAGGGCGAGCGGGTAGTGGGCCGCGTCCTCGCCGCCCAGCGGGCCCGCGGTCACTCCTTCGAGGCGTATCGGGCCCTCGGGGTGGCGCGGATAGTTCTCGTAGGCGAGGAACGTGTCGAAGGTGGCACCCGCGCCCGTGACGCGTTGGATCTCACTCAGGCCGAGGTGCTGATGGTCGATCAGGCTGCTTTGGCGAGCCTGGAGTTCGGTGAGGAACTGCACCACGGTCCGGGCGGGGTCCAGGCGCACCCGTACGGGCACCGTGTTCATCAGGAGGCCCACCATGCGGTCCGCGCCGGGGAGTTCGGCGGGCCGGCCGGCCACGGTCGCGCCGAAGACCACATCGCTGCGGCCGGTGAGCATGCCCACGAGGATGCCCCAGGCGCCCTGGACGAGGGTGTTGACGGTGAGCCCCGCGGCGCCCGCGGTCTCGCGGAGGGCACTGGTGAGGCGGGGATCGGCGAAGGTGGTGACGGTGTGCGGGGTGCCGGGCTCGCCGTCCGGGTCACCGGGGGCGACGAGGGTGGGTTCGGTGGTGCCGGACAGGGCGGCCCGCCACGCCTCGGCGGAGGCTTCGGTGTCCTGGCGGTCCAGCCAGGCCAGGTAGTCGCGGTACGGGGTGACGGGCGGCAGCGCACCCGCGTCGCCGTCCGTGGCGTAGAGCTCCGACAGCTCGCCGAAGAGGACCGGCAGCGACCAGCCGTCCAGGACGATGTGGTGCAGCGTCACATGGAGTCGGTACCGGTGCTCGGCCAGTTTGACCAGCAGCAGGCGCAGCAGGGGCGGGGCCGTGAGGTCGAACCGGACGCGGTCCTCGGCGGCCAGCCGGCGGGCCTCGCCCGCGGTGTCGGTGCTGCCGCTCAGATCGGCCTCGCGCCAGGGGACGGTGGCCGCCGCGGTGACCACCTGGACGGGGCGGTCCAGTCCGGGCGGCTGGCGGAAGCCGGTGCGGAGGTTGGCGTGGCGGTCGACCAGTGCCTGCCAGGCGGTGCGCAGTCGTGTCGGGTCGAGGGGGCCGTCCAGGTCGACGACGGTCTGTTCCACGTACACGTCGCGGGAGCCCTCGTCGTACGAGGCGTGGAACAGCAGCCCGTCCTGGAGGGGTGACAGGGGCCAGACGTCGGTGAGGCCGGGGGCGTCCGCTTCGAGTTCCCGGACGTCGTCCTGGCCCAGGGTGACGAGGGGGAAGTCGGAGGGGGTGTGGCCGCCACCGCCGTCGAGGGTGGTGTGGCGGGCGATGCCGGTGAGCGCCTCGGACCAGGTGGTGACCAGGTCGCGCAGTGCGTCCTCGGTGAGCAGTCCGGCCGGGGCGACCAGGGAGAGGGTCAGTCGGGGGCCGTCCGGCAGGTCGTTGACCAGTCCGCCGGCCTCCAGGGCGTGGGCGAGGGCCATCCGGGGGTCGGGGCGGACCCCGAGGCCGGTCCCGTCGACGGGGCTCCAGGGGGTTGCCGGTGCGGAGGAGGAGGTGGCGGCGTCCCGGAACCGTCCGAGGTAGTTGAAGCCGATCTGCGCCGACGGCAGTCCGGCGAAGGCGGGGGCCGCTTCCGGGTCCAGGTACCGCAACAGTCCGTAGCCGAGGCCGTCGCCGGGAACGGACCGGAGCTGTTCCTTCACGGCTTTGAGGAGTCGCCCGGCCTCCGGGCCCCCGGCGCGCACCCGGGCGAGGTCGACGGTGCCCGGGTCGAGGCGGCGCGGCGAGGTGCTGGTGAACCAGCCGAGCGTGCCGGTGAGGTCCATGTCCTCGCCGAGCGGCACCCGGCCGTGGCCCTCGACGTCGACCAGGAGCCCGCCGGCGGTGGCGGCGCGGCCCCGGTCGCGCCGCCAGTGCTCGACGGCCGCGGCCAGTCCGGTCAGGAGGACGTCGTCGATCCCGGCGTGGAAGGCGGTGGGCACCCGGGTCAGCAGGTCCGTGGTGGTCGCCGCCGGCAGGGTGAGTTCGACGCGGTGGGTTCCGGCGCCCTCGGTGTCCACGGCCGGATCGAGGGCGCGTTCCGCGAGCGGCTCCTCTTCGATGCTCAACAGATCGTGCCAGTAGGAGAGTTCGATCCGTCGGGCACCGCTGGTCGCTTGGGCGGCGAGGGCGCGTGCCCAGTGCGGGAAGGGGGTGCCGGCCGGGGGTCCGGCGGACCGGTCTCCGTCGTGGGCAGCGACCAGTTCGGGTACGAGGGTGCGCCAGGAGACGACGTCGACCACGAGGTGGTGGGCGACCAGGAGCACCCGGCCGGGCCGGTCGGCGCCCGCGTCGAACAGGACCACCCGCAGCATCCGGCCGTTCGCGGGGTCGAGGCTGCGGGCGGCCGACTCCGTCTCGGCCTCCGCGTCGTCCGTCGCGGCCCGGGTCACGCAGTCGGCGGCGGTCGCTCCCCCGCCGTCTTCCGGGATGACGAGCCGGGGCCCGTCCGCCGTGGGTTCCAGGCGCGCCCGCAGCAGGCCGTGGCGGTCGAGGAGGGTCTGCACCGCGGCGGTCAGTCGCTCGGGGTCGAGTCCCTCCGGTGCCCACAGCAGCATGGATTGGGCGAGGGTCCCGGTGAGTGCCACCGGCCCGGCACGTTCGGCGAGTTCCCGCATGGCGGGCGTGAGCGGTACGGGCCCGGTGGGCGTGGCGCCCGTGGTGGGCCGGTCGACGGCGAGGGCGGTCGCGACCCGGGCCAGTCCGGCCGGGGACCGGTGCTCGAAGACCTGCCGGGCGGTGATCAGCACTCCGGCGCGCCGGGCCCGGGCGACCACCAGCATCGACATGATCGAGTCGCCGCCCAGGGCGAAGAACGAGTCGTCGGCGCCGACCCGGTCCACACCCAGGGCCTGGGCGAACAGGTCACACAGGGTCGCCTCGACCGGCGTCACGGGGGCGCGGCCCTCCGTGCTCGTGAACTCGGGCGCGGGCAGTGCGTCGCGGTCGAGTTTGCCGTTGACGGTGACCGGGAGGGAGTCGAGGACCAGGACCGCGGACGGCACCATGTAGTCGGGCAGCACGGCGGCTGCGGCGGCCCGCAGCGCCTCGGCGTCCAGCGGGTGCCGGGCGGCGGTGCCCGCGTGGTCCGCCGTCGGGGAGGCCGTCTCCACCGCGGCCGGGACGACGTAGGCGACCAGCCGTTTCGTGCCCGGCTGGTCCTCCCGGGCGATCACCGCGACCCGGCCCGCGCCGGGCTGCGCGGCGAGCACCGCCTCGATCTCCCGGGGTTCGATCCGGAACCCCCGGATCTTCACCTGTTCGTCGGCCCGCCCCGCGAACGACAGCTCCCCGTCCTCGGTCCAGCGCGCCAGGTCCCCCGTGCGGTACATCCGCTCGCCGGCGGCGCCGAAGGGAGCGGCCACGAAGCGTTCCGAGGTCAGGGCGGCCCGGCCGGTGTATCCGCGGGCGAGCCCGGCGCCCGCGAGGTAGAGCTCCCCGACGACCCCGGGCGGGACCGGGTGCAGGAACTCGTCCAGGACGTACGCCCGGCTGTTGTCCATCGGGCGGCCGATCGGCACGGTTTCCGGGACGTCATCGGCTGCGGCGTAGGGCAGGTGGGTGGTGAAGGCCGTGGCCTCGGTCGGCCCGTACGTGGTCCGGACGGTGAGCCCGGGGTGGGCCCTCAGCAGGGCGCGCACCGCCGACGGGGACACCACGTCGCCGCCGGTGGACACCTCGCGGACGCCCGCGAAGATCTGCGGTGCCTCCGCGGCGAGCGCGGCGAACAGTCCGGCGGTCGCGTGCACGTTGGTGACCCGGTGCTCGGCGATCAGGCGTCCCCGCTCGGCGGCGTCCACCTGCCCGGACGGCACGACGACGAGGGCGCCGCCGCGCACCAGGGGCACCCACAGTTCGTAGGTGGAGGCGTCGAAGGCGTGGTTGGCCTGGAAGAGCACCCGTTCGGCGAGGCCGCCGTCCCACGCCCGGTCGAGCACGAACGCGACGACGTTGCGGTGGGTGACGGCGACGCCCTTGGGCACCCCGGTGGAACCGGAGGTGTACATCACGTAGGCGAGTGCGTCGGGCGACAGCGGCACCTCGGGGTCCGTGTCCGGCAGGTCGTCCGCCAGGAGGTCCGGGTGGGGGACGGTGCCGAGGCCGTCCACGATCCGGTCGGCCAGCGTCAGCGACAGACCGGCCTCGGCCGCGACCGTGCGCAACCGTTCGGCGGGGTGCGCGGCGTCCAGGGGCACGTAGGCCGCGCCCGCCTTGAGGACGCCGAGCAGCACGGCGACGAGCTCCGCGGAGCGGCCCATCACCACGCCGACCCGGTCCTCGGGACGCACCCCCCGCGCGATCAGCCCGTGGGCGATCCGGTTGGCGCGACGGTCCAGCTCGGCGTGGGTCCAGCCGGTGGCGTCGCCGGTCACCGCGGGGGCGTCGGGGGTGCGGGCGGCACGGTCCCGCACCAGCCGGTGCAGGGTCGCGGCGGGGAGGGTGCGCCCCGTGTCGTTCCACTCCTCGACCACGGCCCGCTGCTCGGGGCCGTCCAGGACGTCGAGCCGTCCGAGCCGGGTGCCGGGGTCGGACGCGACCTGGGCGAGGACGCGGGTCAGCCGGTCCACGAGTGCCCGCGCGGTCGACTCGTCGAACAGGTCGGTCTGGTACGCGAGGTCCCCGTCGATCCCGGCCGCGTCACCCGCGGGATCACGACGCTCGGTGAGGGTGAAGGACAGGTCGAAGCGGGCCGGCGGGGCGACGGCCTCCCGGGCCCGGACGGTCAGGCCAGGCAGCTCCCAGGACGGGGCCGGGAGGTTCTGGAGCAACAACATGACCTGGAAGAGCGCGTTGCGGGAGAGGGAGCGGGTGGGGTTGAGGTCGTCCACCAGACGCTCGAACGGCACGTCCTGGTGTGCGTAGGCGGCCAGGTCCGTCTCCCGGACCTGCGCCAACACCTCCTCGAACGACGGATCACCCTCCAACACCGTCCGCAACACCAACGTATTGACGAAGAACCCCGCCAACCCCTCCAACGCCGCATCCCCACGCCCCGCCACCGCCGTACCCACCGGCACATCACGCCCCGCACCCAACCGCGCCAACAACATCACCAACGCCGCCTGCACCACCATGAACACCGTCGCCGAACCCTCACGGGCGACGGTGGCCAACTCGGCGTGGGTCCGGGGGTCCAGCCGTACGGGTACCGACCCCGGGGTGAAGGTCGGCACGGCCGGCCGCGGACGGTCCGCCGGGAGGGCCACCTCCTCCGGCATGCCGGCGAGCGCGGTCCGCCAGTGGGCGAGTTGGGTGCCCACCAGGCTGTCCGGGTCGGCGGGATCGCCCAGGGTGTCGTGCTGCCACAGGGCGTAGTCCGCGTACTGGACCGGTAGCGGGGACCAGTCGGGTACGGAACCCTGCCGGCGCGCCGCGTACGCGGTCCGCAGGTCCCCCGCGAGGACCCCCATCGACCAACCGTCCACCGCGATGTGGTGGGCGACCAGCATCAGTACGTGCTCGGTCTCGCACAGGGACAACAACTCGACCCGCCACGGCAGTTCGCGGGCGAGGTCGAAACGGTGGGCGGCCAGCTCCGCCAGTACGGACGGCACCTCGTTCTCCGTGAGCTCCCGTACGGGCATCGACGGACGCGCCTCACGCCCGTGGACGATGTGCTGCCGGGGCACTCCGTCGATGGCCGGGAAGCGGGTGCGCAGGGTTTCGTGCCGGTCGGCGAGGTCGCCCAGGGCCGACCGCAGGGCGTCGGGGTCGAGTTCGCCGGACATCCACAGGGCGAACGGCACGTTGTAGGCGGCACCGCCGCCGGACTCCTCAAGTCCGTTGAGGAACCACATGCGTTGCTGTCCGGACGACAGCGGCAGGGGGTCGGGGCGGTCCCCCGCGACCACCGCGGCGCGGGCGGTTCCACGGCCGTCCTCGACCAGTCGGGCGATCCCGGCCGGCGAGGGGGCGGTGAACAGGTCGCGGACGGTGATCTCCGCGCCGAGGACCCGCCGGACCCGGACGATGAGGCGCATGGCGAGCAGGGAATCGCCGCCGCGGGCGAAGAACGAGTCCTCGGCACCCAGGTGCGGAAGGTTCAGCGCTTCGGCGAAGAGCCCGCAGAGCACCTCCTCTACGGGGGTCGCCGGTGCACGGCCGGTGTCCCGGCCCCGGTCGGGCGCGGGCAGGGCCGCCTTGTCCAGCTTCCCGTGCGACGTGACGGGCAGGGCGTCCAGCGCCACCACCGCGGACGGCACCATGTGGGCCGGGAGGGTCCGGGCCGCGTGCGCGAGCAGGGTGTCCGCATCCACATCGCCGTCACGGGGGACGACGTACGCGACGAGCTGCTTCACGTCCGGTTGGTCCTCGCGCACGACCACGACCGCCTGGCCCACCGACTCGTGCCCGGCCAACGTCGCCTCGACCTCACCCGGCTCGATACGGAACCCCCGCACCTTCACCTGATCATCCACACGCCCCACCACGACCAAGCCAGCAACACCATCGCTGTCGGTGGCCCAGCGGACCAGGTCCCCCGTCCGATACATCCGCTCACCCACACCACCGAACGGGCACGCCACAAACCGCTCCGACGTCAAACCCGAACGACCCACATACCCCCGAGCAACCCCACCACCCCACACATACAACTCACCCACCACACCACGCCCCACCGGACGCAACCACTCATCCAACACCACCACACCCACACCCCACACCGGCCCACCCACACCCACACCAGCGCCCACGCCGGTAGTCGCGGCCGGCGCCAACGCCTCCGACATCGTCGCGCACACCGTCACCTCAGTCGGCCCATACGCATTAACCAACCCACCCGACAAACCACCGGCCCACCGCTCCACCAACCCCGGCGAGCACACCTCACCCGCCACCACCACCGACACCACCGAACCCGGCAACGACCCCACCCCACCCAACAC
>NZ_JBHXEN010000097.1:0-13510 GCF_042724695.1 Streptomyces sp. NPDC127068
GGTGGGGCGTGTGGATGATCAGGTGAAGGTGCGGGGGTTCCGTATCGAGCCGGGTGAGGTCGAGGCGACGTTGGCCGGGCACGAGTCGGTGGGCCGGGCGGTCGTGGTCGTGCGCGAAGACCAACCGGACGTGAAACGCCTCGTCGCCTACGTGGTGCCCGCGGCCTCCGCGCCCGCGCCGGTGGACGGCAAGGCGTTGCGGAACTTCGCGGCGCTGACCCTGCCCGACCACATGGTGCCGTCGACGATCGTGGTCCTGGACGCCGTGCCGCTGACGCCCAACGGCAAGCTGGACCGGGCCGCCCTGCCCGCTCCGAACCAGGAATCGACCTCCGGCCGGACGCCCACCACCCCCCTGGAGGAGATCCTCGCCGGACTGTTCGCCGAGGTCCTCGGAGCGGACCTGGTCGGCGTCGAGGACTCGTTCTTCGAACTCGGCGGTGACTCGCTGCTCGCCATGCGGCTGGTCGCGTCGATCCGCGCGGCCCTGGACACCGAGGTCGGCATCCGCGAACTGTTCACCGCTCCGACCGTGGCCGGTCTCGCCGCGCGGATCACCGAGGTCCCGGGACGTCCGGCACGGCCCGGGATCGTCGCCCGGGAGCAGCGTCCCGTCGAATTGCCGCTGTCGTTCGGACAGCAGCGGATGTGGTTCCTCAACCGCCTGGAGGAGTCGGGTGCCGCCGCGGCCTACAACATGCCGTTGGCGCTGCGACTGACCGGTGTGCTGGACACGGCCGCGCTGGAAGCGGCCCTGGGGGACGTGGCCGACCGGCACGAGACCCTGCGCACCGTCTTCCCCGCGGTGGAGGGCGTCGCCCGACAACTCGTCGTCGACGGACCCGACGGGCGCCCCGCCTTACGTACGCGGGCGGTCACGGAAGCCGAACTAGCACGTGTCATGGCGGAGTTGGCGAATGAGCCGTTCGATCTGACTCGGGACCTGCCGTGGCGGGCCGAGTTGCTGGCGGTCTCCGATTCGGAGTCCGTTCTGCTGCTGCTCGCCCACCACATCGCCGTCGACGGCTGGTCGATGGGCGTCCTGTCCGAGGACCTGCGGACCGCGTACGCGGCGCGCCTCGACGGTGCGGCACCCGACCGGTCCCCGCTGCCGGTCCAGTACGCGGACTACGCGCTGTGGCAGCGTGAGACGCTCGGCGAACTGACGGACCCGGACAGCCTGTTGAACTCCCAGCTGGGCTACTGGCGGACGGCGCTCGCCGGACTGCCCGACGAGTTGAACCTCCCCGCGGACCGGCCCCGACCCGCTGTCGGAACGTTCGGCGGCGGCTGGGTCCCGATGACGGTCGGCCCGGACACCCACGCCGGGCTCGCGGCCGTCGCCCGCCGCGGTTCGGCGACGGTGTTCATGGTGGTGCAGGCGGCACTGGCCCTGCTGCTCAGCCGGCTCGGCGCGGGCACCGACATTCCCGTCGGCACACCCGTCGCGGGGCGCCCCGACCCGGTGCTCGACGACCTCGCCGGGTTCTTCGTGAACACCCTGGTGCTGCGCACGGACACGGCGGGGAACCCGACCTTCGAGGAGTTGCTCGCCCGGGTCCGGGAGGCGGACCTCGCTGCCTTCGCCCATCAGGACGTGCCGTTCGAGAGGCTGGTGGACGACCTCAGCCCGGCCAGGTCGCTGTCCCGGCACCCCCTGTTCCAGGTGCTGCTCACCGTGGACAACACGCCCGGCGCCGAGGCCTCTTGGGACCTCGACGGTCTGGACGTCCGTCCCGTGCTGGCCGACGAGTCGTTCTCGGCCCGCTTCGACCTCTCCCTCGGGCTGGTGGAACGCCGCGACGAGCAGGGCGCGCCCACCGGCATCGAGGGCGGCTTCCAGTACGCGGTCGACCTGTTCGACGAGGACACCGCCCGCACCCTCGCCGTGCGGCTGGAACGGCTCCTCGACCAGGTGGCCCGGGCCCCGGGCCGGCACGCCGACGAGTTCGAGGTCATGAGCGCCGACGAGCGCGACCTCGTCGTCCGGACCTGGAACGACACCGGGCGGACCGTCGAACCCACCACCCTGCCGGACCTGTTCGTGGCGCAGGCCCGGCGGACCCCCGGTGCGGTGGCGGTCACCGACGAGGGGTCCACCCTGTCGTACCGGGAGCTGGACGAGCGCGCCAATCAGGTCGCGCACTGGCTGGGCGCCCGCGGGGTGCGCCCCGGGAGCCGGGTCGCGCTGCTGCTGGAGCGGTCCGTCGACCTGTCGGTGGTGCTGTGGGGCGTGCTGAAGGCCGGGGCCGCGTACGTTCCGGTGGACCCGGACCATCCGGCGGAGCGCATCGCGTACGTCCTGGACGACGCGGCGCCCGCCGTGGTCCTGTGCACCGCCTCCACCGGCGGCGACCGGGCGGGTGCCGACGGCTGGACGGTGTGGGACGCGCCCGACACCGTCCGGGACGTGGCCTCGTACCCCACCACGGCACCGGGCACCCCGCCCACCCCGGGCACCGCGGCGTACGTCATCTACACCTCGGGTTCCACCGGCCGTCCGAAGGGCGTGGTGGTCAGCCACCGGTCCATCGCCAACAAGCTGCTGTGGATGCAGGACACCTACGGCCTCACCGCCGAGGACCGGGTGCTCCAGAAGACGCCGACGGGTTTCGACGTCTCCGTGTGGGAGCTGTTCTGGCCGCTGCTCACGGGCGCCGCACTGGTGATGGCGCGGCCGGGCGGGCACCGGGACCCGGCCTACCTGGTCGACGTCGTGCGACGCCGCGCCGTGACGGTGATCCACTTCGTGCCGTCGATGCTGGGGGCGTTCCTCCAGGAGGTCGGCCCGGAGGACTGCCCCGGACTGCGGCGCGTCTTCGCCAGCGGCGAGGCCCTCACGGGCGAGCTGGTGGCGGAGTTCCGCGAGCGGATCGGGGTGCGCCTGCACAACCTGTACGGACCGACCGAGGCGGCGGTCGAGGTGACCGCCTGGGACGGCACCGACGGGGCACCCGCCGGCCCCGTGCCGATCGGCCGACCGGTGTGGAACACGCAGACGTACGTACTGGACGACTCCCTGCGGCCGGTTCCCCCGGGAGTGTCGGGTGAGCTCCACCTCGCGGGCGTGCAACTCGCCCGCGGGTACGCGGGGCGCCCGGGGCTGACGGCCGAACGCTTCGTCGCCTCCCCGTTCGGTGCCCCCGGCGAGCGGATGTACCGGACGGGCGACCTGGCGCGCTGGACCAAGGACGGCGAGCTGGTCTATCTGGGCCGGGCCGACGACCAGGTGAAGATCCGCGGCTTCCGCATCGAGCTGGGCGAGGTGGAGTCCGTCCTCGCCGCGCACCCGTCGGTCGGCCAGGTGGCGGTGGTGGTCCGGGAGGACCAGCCGGGTGTGAAGCGCCTGGTGGCCTACGTCGTTCCGGCGGGCGAGGGCGTCGACACGGAAGCGCTCCGGGAGCACGGTTCGCTGACCCTGCCGGAGTACATGGTGCCGGCCGCGTTCGTCGTCCTGGACGCCCTGCCGGTGACGGTCAACGGGAAGCTGGACCGGGCCGCCCTGCCCGCCCCGGAGATCCGGGTGTCCGCGGGCCGGGGCCCGCGGACCCCGGTGGAGGAACTGTTCTGCGGCCTGTTCGGCGAGGTGCTGGGCCTGGACCGGGTCGGCGCGGAGGACTCGTTCTTCGAGCTGGGCGGCGACTCGATCATGTCGATGCTGGTGGTGGCGCGGGCGCGGCGGGCCGGCGTGGTGATCACGGCGCGTGAGGTCTTCGAGCGGAAGACCCCGGCCGGGCTCGCCGTGGTCGCCCGGGAACTGTCGGGCGCCGGGACACCGGACGGAACCGCGGTACCGGCGGTCGGCGCGGTGCCGTTGACACCGGTGATGCGCGAACTGGTCGAGCGCGCCGGGCCGGTGGCGTTGACGGGCACCTTCTCCCAGTCGACGGTCGTGGAGGTGCCGGCGGGCTTGGACCTGCCCCGACTGGAGGCGGCGCTCCACGCGGTCGTGGACCACCACGACGTCCTGCGCGCCCGACTGGAACTGGTGGACGGCGCACCGGACCGACTGACCGTCCCCGACGCGGGAACCGTCACCGTGCCGGTGGACCGTGTCGACGCGACCGACGGGGACCTCACCGCACTGATCCGCGGCGCCGAGCGCACCGCCGTGGAGCGACTGGACCCGGTCACCGGCCCGATGATCCGCGCGGTCTGGTTCGACCGGGGATCCGACGCGACCGGCCGACTGCTGCTCGTGGTGCACCACCTCGCGGTCGACGGGGTGTCCTGGCGGGTCCTCGTACCGGACCTCGCCGCGGCCTACGAGGCCGCGGGCGAACCGTCGGCGGACCACCGCCCGGACCCGGTGGGGACGTCGTTCCGCCAGTGGGCGCTGGCGCTCGCCCGGGAGGCCACCAGCGCCGACCGGCTGGCCGAACTCCCGCAGTGGACGGCGATCCTGGCGGGTTCGGACGCCCCGCTCGGCGGCCGGGCACTCGACCCCGCCGTCGACACGGCCGCCGCGGGCACCCACCAGGTCGAGGTGCGGGTCCCGGCATCGGTCACCGCCGAGCTGCTGACCCGGGTGCCCGCCGCCTTCCACGCCGGGATCGAGGACGTCCTGTTGGCCGGCCTGGTCGCCGCGGTGCAGGAACGGCGCGGCACCCCCGGTCCCGTACTGGTCGACGTGGAGGGCCACGGCCGGGAGCCGCTCGCCGAGTTCATGGACCTCACCCGCACGGTCGGCTGGTTCACCAGCTCCCACCCGCTGCGCCTGGACGCCGAGGGCGTCGACGGCACGGAGGTCCGGGCGGGCGGCCCGGCGGCGGCCCGGCTGCTGAAGACGGTCAAGGAACAGATCAGGGCGGTCCCCGGGGACGGCCTCGGCTACGGCCTGCTCCGGCACGCCAACCCCGCGACGGCAGCCGCCTTCGACGCCCTGCCCAGCGCACAGATCGGCTTCAACTACCTGGGCCGCTTCACCACCAACAGCAGCAACACGGGCGGCAGTTGGAGTCCCGACTCCAGTGCGGTCCTCGGTGGCGCCGCCGACCCCCGGATGGCCCTGCTGCACGCCCTCGAAGCCGGTGGCCTGGTCCGTGACCTGGCGGACGGGCCCGAGATGACCCTCAGCCTGGGCAGCCCCGCCGGACTCTTCGAGCAGCGGGCGCTCCAGGAACTCACCTCCCGCTGGGTCGCGATGCTGACCGGTTTCGCCACCCGTGCCGCCGACCCGGCCGGCGGCGGACACACCGCCTCCGACTTCCCGCTCGTCGACCTCGACCAGCACGAAGTGGAAGAGCTGGAGGAAGCGGTCCCCGACCTGACCGACATCTGGCCGCTGTCCCCGCTCCAGGAAGGAATGCTCTTCCACGCCCGGTACGACGAGGGCACCAAGGACGTGTACGTCGGCCAGCGGACCCTCGACCTCGAAGGCGACCTCGACCCGGCGACCCTCCGCGCCTCCTGGCAGGCCCTGCTGGACCGCCACGCCAGCCTGCGCACCGGAATCCGCCAGCGGACCGGCGCGGGCACCCCGGTCCAGGTGGTCGCCACCGGCGTCCGGCCGCCCTGGCGGGAGGTGGACCTGTCGTCGCTGCCCCCGGCCGAGGCGCAGACCGAGGCACTGCGGCTCGCCGCGGAGGAACACACCAGGTTCGACCTCACCACCCCGCCCCTGCTGCGCTTCCTGCTCCTGCGGACCGGGCCGTCCCGGCACCGCCTCGTCATGACGATGCACCACATCGTGCTGGACGGCTGGTCGATGCCGTTGCTGTTCGGCGAACTGTCCGAGGTCTACGCGGCCGGCGGCGACGCCTCCGCACTGCCGCCCGTCACCCCGTACCGCGACTACCTGGCCTGGCTGGACCGCCAGGACCGCGAGGTCTCCGCCGAGGCGTGGCGGACCGCCCTGTCCGGCGCCACCGAACCCACCCTGGTCACCCGGATGGACCGGGACGCCGAACCCCTGCGCTCCCAGCACGTCACCGCCCTGCTCGACGCCCGGGTCACCACCGCACTGCGGGAGACGGCGAGGGCCCACGGCCTCACCCTGAACACCGTGGTCCAGGGCGCCTGGGCGGTGCTCGTCGCCCTGCTCACCGGCCGCGACGACGTCGTCTTCGGGACCACCGTCGCCGGGCGGCCGGCGGAGATACCCGGGGTCGAGCGGATGCTCGGGCTGTTCATCAACACCGTGCCCGTCCGGGTCCGCATCGACCCCGGGCAGAGCGTCCTCGACCTGCTCACCGCCCTCCAGGCCGAGCAGGCCGGACTCATCGCCCACCAGTACACCGGCCTCACCGAGATCCAACGCCTGGCCGGCCCCGGGGCGACCTTCGACACCCTCGTCGTCTACGAGAACTACCCCCACGACCCGGACTCCGGCGAACAACTCGGCGGACTGCGGATCACCGGGGGCAGCGGCGACGAGGCCAGCCACTACCCGCTCACCCTGATCGCGTCCCCGGCCGACCGACTCGAACTGCGCCTCGACTACCGGCCCGACCTCTTCGACGAGGCGACCGTGCAGACCCTGGTGGACCGCACCCGGCGCATCCTCACCGAGATGGCCGCCGCCCCCGACGCCCCGACCAGCCGCATCCGCTTCCTCCCCGCAGCCGAACACGAGCGGCTGGTCACCCGGTGGAACGACACCGCGCACCCGCTGCCCGACGCGACCCTGCCGGAACTCTTCGAAGAGCGGGCACGCCGCACCCCGGACGCCATCGCCGTCGACCACGACGGCACCCCCACCACCTACGCCGAACTCAACCGCCGCGCCAACCGACTGGCCCACCGGCTGATCGCCCTCGGCGTGGGCCCGGAACACCGGGTCGGCGTACTGCACCGCAGGTCCCCGGAACTGATCGTGTCGATCCTCGCCGTGCTGAAGGCCGGCGGGACCTACGTGCCCCTGGACGCCGAAGCCCCCGCCGACCGACTCCGCCGCATCGTCGACGACGCCTCGGCCACCGTCCTGCTGACCGACCGCGCCCTGCGCACCTCCGCGGCGGCCGAGCGCGCCGACACCGTCGTCCTCATCGACGCCGAACCGTCCGACACGGCCCGGGAACCGGCGACCACCGCCCCCGACCCCGCCGCCGACCCGGTCCGCCCCGGCCACCCCGACCGGCTCGCGTACGTGATGTTCACCTCCGGCTCCACCGGCGTCCCCAAGGGCGTCGCGGTCAGCCACCGCGCGGTGATCGGGCTGGCCCTGGACCCCCGCTGGGACGGCAGCGGCAGCCGGGAACGCGTCCTGCTGCACTCGCCGCAGTTCTTCGACGCCTCCACCTACGAACTGTGGGTCCCCCTCCTCGGCGGCGGCACCCTCGTCGTGGCACCCCCGGACGTGGACGCCCGCGCCCTGGAACGCCTCGTCCCCGACCGGGGGATCACCGCGCTGTGGCTGACCGCCGGACTGTTCCGGCTCCTCGCCGAGGAAGCCCCCGGCTGCTTCCACGGCGTCCGCGAGGTGTGGACGGGCGGCGAGGCCGTGCCCGCCGCAGCCGTCCGCCGGGTCCTCGAAGCGTCCCCCGGCACCACCGTCGTCGACGGCTACGGCCCCACCGAAACCACCACCTTCGCCACCGCCCACCCCCTCACCCGGGCCGACCGGGTGCCCGACTCGGTCCCCATCGGCCGCCCGATGGCCAACATGCGGGTGTACGTGCTCGACGGCGCCCTGCGGCCCGTGCCCGAAGCGGTGCCCGGCGAGCTGTACATCGCCGGGACCGGCCTCGCCCGCGGCTACCTCGACCGCTCCGCCCTGACCTCGGAACGGTTCCTCGCCGACCCCTTCGCACCCGCCGCCGGCACCCGCATGTACCGCACCGGCGACGTCGTACGGTGGCTACCCGACGGCACGCTGGAGTTCGTGGGGCGCGCCGACGACCAGGTGAAGGTCCGCGGGTTCCGCATCGAGCCCGCCGAGATCGAGGCCGTCCTGACCCGGCACCCCGCCGTCGCCCAGGTCGGCGTGCTCGCCCGGGAGGACACCCCGGGCGTCAAGCGCCTCGTCGCCTACGCCGTGCCCAGGACGGACGCCGACCTCACCGGACTAAGGGAGTTCGCCGCCGAGCACCTGCCCGATTACATGGTCCCCACCGTGGTGGAACTGGACGCCCTGCCGCTCACCGTGAACGGCAAGCTCGACCGGGCCGCCCTGCCCGCCCCCGAGTACGCCACCGCCGCCGGACGGGCACCCGCCACCGCGGCGGAAGAAGCGCTCTGCACGCTCTACGCCGAGGTACTGGACTTGGAGCGGGTCGGCCCCGACGACTCCTTCTTCGACCTCGGCGGAGACTCCCTGCTGGCGATGCGGCTCGTCGTCCGCGTCCGCGCGGTCCTGGACACCGAGATCACCGTACGGGAGCTGTTCGGCAGCCCGACCGTCGCCGCACTCGCCCGCCTGGTCGAGGCCAACGAGGACGGCACCCGCACCGGCCTCGTGGCACGCGAACGCCCCGAGGTCCTCCCGCTGTCGTTCGGACAGCAGCGCATGTGGTTCCTCAACCAACTCCAGGAGAGCGGAGCCCAGTCGGCCGACAACGTGCCGCTGGCCCTCTGGTTCTCCGGCCCCCTGGACGTCGAAGCCCTCGAAGCGGCCCTGCGGGACGTCGCCGACCGGCACGAGACCCTGCGCACCGTGTTCCCCGCCACCGGCGGCAGCCCGCGCCCCCGACTGCTCGACTCGGCGCCGCCGCTGCGTGTCCGCGAGGTCACCGCAGCCGAACTGCCCGACGCACTGGCCGACGCCGCCACCCGCGGCTTCGACCTCGCCCGTGACCTGCCCTGGCGAACGGAACTCCTGGTCCGCACGGACCTCACCACCACGGACGCCGACGGAACCACCACGGACACACCGTCCGGAAGCGCCGCCGAGTACGTCCTGATGCTGGTCGCCCACCACATCGCCGTCGACGGCTGGTCCATGGGCGTACTCGCCGGCGACCTGCGCACCGCCTACGGGGCCCGCCGCGACGGCTCCGCCCCCGACTGGCAGCCGCTGCCCGTCCAGTACGCCGACTACGCCATCTGGCAGCGCGAGGTCCTCGGCGACCTCGACGACCCGGACAGCCTGATCAGCGCCCAACTCGCCCACTGGCGCGACGCCCTCGCCGGAATCCCCGAGGAACTGGCCCTCCCCACCGACCGGACCCGCCCCGCCATCCCCACGTTCCGGGGCGGCTCCGTACCGCTCGACCTCGGCCCGGCCACCCACGCGGGCCTGCTGGACGCGGCCCGACGAGGCTCCGCCACCCTGTTCATGGTCGTACAGACCGCCCTCGCCATGCTGCTGACCCGACTCGGCGCCGGCACCGACATCCCCGTCGGCACCGCCGTCGCCGGCCGCGGCGACTCCGCACTCGAAGAACTCGCCGGGTTCTTCGTCAACACCCTGGTACTGCGGGCCGACACGACCGGCAACCCGACGTTCGAGGAGCTCCTGACCCGGGTCCGGGAGGCGGACCTCGCCGCCTACGCCCACCAGGACGTGCCCTTCGAGCGGCTCGTCGACGACATCGGAGTCGAACGCTCCCTCGCCCGCCACCCCCTGTTCCAGATCATGCTGGTGCTCCAGAACATCCCCACCGCCGAATGGGGACTGCCCGGACTGACCATGCACCAACAGGAGTCCGAAACCCTCCCGGACGCCGCCCTTCCGTCCCGCTTCGACCTCTCGGTCAACCTCACCGAACACCACGACGACCACGGCGCACCGGCCGGCCTCGGCGGCGGCGTCCAGTACTCCGCCGACCTGTTCGACGGAGCGACGGTCAAGACCCTGGCCGAACGGCTCGCACGGGTCCTGGACCAGGTCGGCGCCGACCCGCGGCTGCGCCTCGCCGACCTCGACGTACTGGAACCCCACGAGGAACGCACGGTCGTCCAGGACTGGAACGCCACGGAACGGGAGCTGCCCGCCTCGACGGTCCCGGCCCTGTTCGCGGCGCAGGTGGCGCGCACACCCGACGCGCCGGCCGTAGTGGGAGGCGAAGCGAACTGGTCCTACGCCGAGTTGGACGCCCTCTCCGACCGCGTGGCGGGGTGGTTGGCGAGCCGCGGTGTGGGCCCGGGCGGCCGACTGGGCGTGCTGATGGACCGCTCGCCCGAGCTGGTGGCGGTGCTGCTCGGCGTACTGAAGTCGGGCGCGGCGTACGTGCCGTTGGACGCGGCGCATCCCGTTGCCCGCCTCCGGGGCGTGGTGTCCGAGGCAGGCGTTCCGGTGGTGGTCGCGGATCGGGCGTGGGAGGGGCTGGAGACGGTCCCGGTGACCGACCTCCTGGAGGCCGCTCCGCTGGCTTCGGCGCCCGTGGTGTCTGCGGACGGGCTGGCGTACGTGATGTACACGTCTGGTTCGACGGGTCGCCCGAAGGGTGTCGCGGTCACGCATCGCAACGTCGCGGCGTTCGTGGCGGATCGGGCGTGGCGCGACGATGTGGTGGAGCGGGTGTTGGTGCAGGCCAACCACGCCTTCGATGCGTCGACGTACGAGCTGTGGGTGCCGCTGACGCGTGGTGGCCAGCTGGTGGTTGCTCCGTCAGGTGATCTGGACGCGGCTCAGCGCGGTCGGTTGATCGCCGATCACGGGGTCACCAACGTCCACGCGACTGCGGGCCTGTTCCGGGTGTTGGCGGAGGAGTCGCCGGAGATCTTCGCCGGTGTCCGCGAGGTCTCGACAGGCGGTGACGTGGTCTCTGCGTCCGCGATCCGCGCTCTCCTTGATGCGCACCCCGATCTGGTCGTGCGGACGACGTACGGACCGACCGAGACGACCGCGTTCACCACCGAGATTCCGTACACCTCATCCGACGTCGTGCCCGATGCCGTGCCGATCGGCCGGCCGATGGACAACAGTCGGGCGTACGTCCTGGACGAGTTCCTGCGTCCGGTCCCGCCCGGTGTGACGGGTGAGCTGTATCTATCGGGTGCTGGTCTGGCCCGTGGTTACGACGGTCGTCCGGGTTTGACCGCTGAGCGTTTCGTGGCCTCGCCGTTCGGCGGTGGGCGCATGTACCGCACGGGCGACCTGGCCCGTTGGACGGCCGACGGTGAGCTGCTGTTCGCGGGCCGCGCGGACGATCAGGTGAAGATTCGAGGCTTCCGGATCGAGCCGGGTGAAGTGGAGTCGGTCCTTGCCGCGCACGAGTCGGTGGGGCAGGCCGCGGTGATCGTGCGTGAGGACCAGCCGGGGGCCAAGCGGCTCGTCGCGTACGTCGTCGCGGCGGGCGACTCGCTCGACACCAACGCGCTCCGCGAACTCGTCGCGGGCAGGTTGCCGGAGTACATGGTGCCGTCCGCGGTCATGGCGCTCGACACCCTGCCCGTCACGGTGAACGGCAAGCTCGACCGGGCGGCCCTGCCCGCGCCCGAGGTGACGGTGTCGGCGGGTCGCGGTCCGGAGACTCCGGTCGAGGAACTGCTCTGCGGCTTGTTCCGCGACGTCCTGGGCCTGGAGTGGGTGGGCGCGGAGGACTCGTTCTTCGAGCTCGGCGGCGACTCGATCATGTCGATGCTGATGGTGGCGCGGGCCCGGCGGGCCGGCGTGGTGATCACCGCTCGACAAGTGTTCGAACGGAAGACCCCGGCCGCGCTCGCCGCGGTCGCCGTGACCACCGATGCCCACGAGGCGGGCGCGGGCCCCCGAGAGGACGACATCGGCACGGGACGGGCCCCGCTCACCCCGGTGATGCTGGACCTGGTGGAGCGGTCCGGCCCCGCGGCGCTGACCGGGGTGCTGTCCCAGTCGATGCTGATCGAAACTCCCGCCGGTCTCGACCTGCCCCTGCTGGAATCGGCCCTCCAAGCAGTGCTGGACCACCACGAGATCCTGCGCGCCCGGCTCGTCACCGACGACTCCACCTACCTGGAGGTGCCCGGACCGGTCCCGGCGGCCGAACGCCTACTGCGGGTGGACACCGCCGGGCTGGACGTCGACACGGCCGCCGAACTGCTCCAGGTGGAGGGGCGCCGCGCGGTGGACCGGCTCGACCCGCGGGCCGGCGCGATGCTCCAGGCGGTCTGGTTCGACGCGGGACCCGACGCCCCCGGGCGCCTGTTGCTGGTGGCCCACCACCTGGTGATCGACGGAGTCTCCTGGCGCGTGCTCGTGCCCGACCTCGCCGCCGCAGCCGCGGCCCTGGCCGACGGCGGGACCCCGGACCTGGTGCGCGGAACGTCCTACCGCCGCTGGGCCAGGACCCTGGAGAACGAGGCGTTGAGTGCGGAGCGGACCGCCGAACTGTCCACCTGGACGCGTTCTCTGCGCGGACCCAACCCCTTGCTCGGCAAGCGCGCACTCGACCCCGCGGTGGACACCGTGGCCGCCGGGGTGCGGCTGATCGAGGCCAGGCTCCCGGTTCCGGTCACGAACGACCTCCTCACCCGTGTCCCGGCGGCCTTCGACGCCGGAGTCGACGACGTGCTGCTCGCCGGCCTGGTGGCAGCCATCGGCGAATGGCGGCGCCGCAAGGGGCGCAACCTCGCGGGCGGTGTACTGGTCGACATCGAGAGCCACGGCCGTGAGCCGCTCTCCGACGACATGGACCTCACCCGTACGGTCGGCTGGTTCACCAGCAGCCACCCCGTGCGCCTCGACCCCGGCACCACCGAGTACGCAGCGATCCGCTCCGGGGGCCCCGCGGTGGCCCGACTGGTCCGCCGGGTCAGGGAGCAGTTGCGGGCCGTGCCCGGCGACGGACTGGGCTTCGGGCTGCTGCGCCACCTCAACCCCAAGACCTCCGAGGCGCTGGCCGGGCTACCGAGCCCCCAGATCGGCTTCAACTACCTGGGCCGGTTCGGCGCCGGCCAGGCGGACCCGCAGGGGGACACCGCCTGGCAGCCGGCCGGGGACTCGGTGCTCGGCGGCACGGCCGATGCGGACACTCCCGCCGCCCATCTGCTGGAGGCGGGCGGCATCGTGCGGGACCTGCCGGAAGGCCCCGAGCTGACGGTCTCCCTGGTCTGCCCGGTCGGACCCCTCGACCAGGCGGCCCTCCAGGACCTGATCGACGGGTGGGTGGCGATGCTCACCGGGCTCGCGGCCCACCATCCGGAAACGCACCAAGACAAGCAGGCACCTTCGGACTTTCCGCTCGTCGCCCTGGCACAGAGCCAGATCGATGCGCTTCAGAGCAAGCTCTCAGGCGAGAAGGAGTGAGTGACGCAGTGAGCGAGTTGCGTATCGAGGACGTGTGGCCCTTGTCCTCCCTTCAGGAAGGGCTACTGTTCCACTCCCAGTACGACGAGCAGGCCGAGGACGTCTACGTCGAGCAGTTCGTGACCGGTCTGGCTGCTCCGCTGGACCCCGCGGTTCTGCGGGCGTCCCTCCAAGCGCTCCTTGACCGCCACGCCAGCCTCCGGGTGGGGTTCCAGCAGCCCGCCGGAATGCAGCAGTTCGTGCAAGTCGTGGCCCAGGGTGTGGAGTTGCCGTGGCGTGAGGTGGATCTTTCGGGGTTGTCGGTGGGGGAGGCGGGGGTTGAGGCTGGGCGGTTGAAGGAGGAGGAGGGTGGTCGGCGGTTTGATGTGGGTGTGCCGCCTTTGTTGCGGGTGTTGTTGTTGC
>NZ_JBHXEN010000098.1:0-12960 GCF_042724695.1 Streptomyces sp. NPDC127068
CCGCCGACCCGCACGGCACCCGTGCCCGGGCCGGCGGAGACGAGGGTGGAGAGGATCTTCACGACGGTGGTCTTTCCCGCACCGTTCGGGCCGAGTAGGGAGAAGACCGTTCCTTCAGGGACGGCTATGTCCACGCCGTCGAGGACGACCTTGTCACCGTAGGACTTGCGCAGTCCGTCAGCCGCGATGGCCAGCTTGGTCATGATCGGTGGTCCTCAGAGGCTGCGGGCGTGGACGTCGCCCTGGGTGGTGGTCGCGTGGATGTTCAGAGCGGCGGTGCCGTCGGCGTTGCGGAGCGCGTTGTGGATCCGGCCGCGGTCGGTCCCGGCGTCCAGGGCGGCGCTCACACCGCGGGCGGCGCCGATCGACACGTCGCCGGCCACGGTGCTCAGCCTGACGAGGCCGCGCATGGCCTCGGCGACGCGGATGTCGCCCTTCTGGGTGCTGATCTCCGCGGGGCCGCCCAGGCAGCCGACCGAGACGTCGCCGGCCAGGAGGGTGAGGTGGGCGCTCGCCGTCTCGTCGAGCTTGACGGAGCCGTGCGCGCCCTCGAAGACGACGTCACCGAGCCGTCCGACGCCCCGGAACTCGACGCTGGCCGCCTTCGCCTCGACCCGGGACCCGGCGGGCAGCTGGACCGTCACCTCGATGACGCCGGAGCTGCCGAGCACCCGGTTCTTCACCGAGGACTCGATGCGCAGGACGCCGTCGCCGTACTCGACCGTGGTCCGCTCCGCCGCCTTCACGTCACGACCGTTCGAAGGGTCCGCGGGCAGGACCTCGACCGCGGTGTCGGACCGCTCGGCAGCGATCAGCTGGATGCGTCCCACGGAGATGTCGAGGACGGCGGTGACCGGGGCGGGGGTGTCGAACTTCTGCATGGTGGTCTCTCCTGTGCTTGTCGATCGCCTGTCGTTTCTGACATCGCAAACGCTACGTTGCATTCACGGATCGAGCAACACATTCGTTGCACTCGACAGACATCAATGCAGGTAGAAGCATCAATATCGTTGCATCGACTGCGTTTCTAACGCAACGACAGATCCCCAATCCGTTGCATTGAATAGAGATTGAACGCTATGCTGACGGCACTCAGGAAGTACGGAAGGAGATCGCGATGCCGGGAGGCAGGCTCACCCAGCAGGACCGCCAGCAGATCGCACTGGGGCTGGCCGACGGCCTCCCCTACGCGGAGATCGCCAGACGCATCGATCGTCCGACCTCGACGATCACGCGTGAGGTGATGCGCAACGGCGGCCCCGCCACCTACCGCGCCGACCTGGCCCACCGCGCCACCGAACGCCGCACCCAACGGCGCAAGCCGGCAGCACCCCGGGGGAACCATGCACCCCCGCAGGCCCACGGCCGCGATGCCGAGGCCGTGCGCGAATACGAGGAGGCCTTCACCACGCTCCTCATGCAATCGGGCCTGCCCAAGATGATGGCGCGGGTGCTCACCTGCCTCTACACCACCGACGCGGGCAGCCTCACCGCGTCCGAACTGGTCCAGCACCTCCAGGTCAGCCCGGCGTCCATCTCCAAAGCGGTCGCGTTCCTCGAAAGCCAGGGCCTCATCCGCCGGGAACGCGACGAAGGCCGCCGGGAGCGCTACGCCGTCGACAACGACGTCTGGTACCAGTCGATGGTGGCCGGCGCCCGGTCCCACGCCCGGCTAGCCGAGACCGCCCGGCAGGGCGTCAGCGTCCTCGGCCCCGACACCCCGGCCGCCGCCCGCCTGGAGGGCATCGCCCGCTTCGTCGACTTCGTCGGCGAAAGCATCACCCGCGCCGCGGAGCAGGCCCGCGAAGTCCTCTACACGGGAGCCGAAGCGGACTCGGACGGCACCGCCTGATCAACCGGTGGTGGCCCCGACCTCCCGGGCAGCAGCAAGGTAAGCACGCGCCAGCGGCCGTCCGTCGTCCCGGCGGACGGCCACCACCCCGCCGATCCGGGGCGGTCGACCGCCCCGGGCGTCCAGGGCGAGCCAGTGGTCCCGCAGCGGGCCGGCGTCCGGAGGAAGCGCGCGGAAGGGCTCCTCCAGCACCCGGATCTGCTTGCTGAGAGCGGGTTGGGAGACGAACAGCCGCTCGGCGGCGCGGGTGAAGCTCAACTCCCCGGCGACCGAGGCGAAGTAGTGCAGGTCCCGTCCGTGGACGTTCATCACTCATGGCTATCACAACGGGACTTGCGCGCGACGGCGATACGACGGCCGAGGGGGAGGGCTCCCGGGGGCCGGGTTTCAACCCGGTGGGACGGTGTCTGGCAGGATCGATCCGTGGCTCAACACCCGGTGCACCTGAGCAGAATCGAGTTCGCCGACTGGCGAGCCGTCCACTCCTGGGCGTCCCTGGCCCAGGTCTGCCGCTTCCAGGCCTGGGGACCGAACTCCGAAGAGCAGACCCGCGCGTTCGTGGCGACCGCGGCCGATGCCTGGTCCCGCACACCTCAGCAGCGGTTCGCCTACGTGGCGCGTGTCGACGGCGACCCGGTCGGCATGGGGGAGCTCCACGTACGGAGCCGGGGCCAACGCCAAGGCGAGATCACCTACGTGGTGCATCCCGGGGTCTGGGGCCGGGGCGTCGGAACGGCCATCGGCCGGGAACTACTGGCGCGGGGGTTCGAGGAACTCGCACTGCACCGCGTCTACGCCACCTGCGACCCGCGGAACCTCGGGTCGGCACGGGTGCTCAGCAAACTCGGCATGACACACGAGGGACGTCATCGTCACACCGCGCTGATCCGGGACGGCTGGCGGGACTCCGAGATGTTCAGCATCCTCGAAGAGGAGTGGCGAGCGGACGCCCCCGCCTCCCGGCCCCTGCCCGGATGAGGTGTTGTCCCACCACAGGGTCCTGAAGGACGGTCTCCAAGCCATGGCACTTCTTGGGTCGCGGGCAGCGGTGGTTCAGCGCCTGCCGAGTTCCCCCTTGGTGAACCCGTGTTCGCGCGCCGTGAGCACAGTGGCGAGCGCAGGGACGAGCAGTGCGAGCGCGACCCAGCTCAGCCAGGGTGCATCCCCTCCGCTGAGGACGAGGCCTCCGACGATGCCACCACCGGCGATTCCGACGTTCCATCCGGTGGTGAGGAGTGCTTGGGCGACATCGCCGGCGTCGCCTGCTGCTTCGGCGACTGCGGTCTGCAACAGGGTGGAGGTGCCGCCGAACGCGAGCCCCCAGAGCGCCGTGCTGGCGTAGACGAGCGTAGGCACGCCGGAGAAGATGCCGAGCAGCAGCGTGCATGTCGCGAAGAGCGCACACGCGAGGATCATGAGGAGACGCAGGTGCCGATGGACGAGCGCTCCGGCGATCCAGATGCTCACCAGCGACACCAGGCCGAAGGTGAGCAGCACGGCGTCGACTTGACCTGCCATGCCGAGCGGCGTGAGGAACGGGGCGATGTAGGTGTAGAGGATGCTGTGGGCGAGCACGAACGTGAGGGTCACGAGGAGCACGGGCGCTACGCCGGGAATGCGGAAGGTACGGGTGAGCGGGAGCCGTGAGCCCTTGGGCTGTCCGGGGAAGCTCGGCACCGCCGCGACGACCCACACGATCAACGCGAGCGTGAGGACGGTCATGATCCCGAACGCGTATCGCCACTCGACGAGCTTGGCCAGAAGCGCCGCAGCAGGAACTCCGACGGACAGGGCAACGATTGCGCCCGCCATCGCGATCGCCATTGCCTTGCCGCGCTGATGGGGGAGGACCATCCGTACCGCGTACCCGGCCAACAGCGCCCAGAGCAACCCGCCGACGATGCCGCCGAGGAACCGGGCGGCTAGCGTAAGTGCGAAGCTCTCGGAGAGCGCGGTGGCGGTGTTGGCGATCGCGAGTCCTGCGATCGCCACCAGCAGCAGGTGTCGGCGGGGCCAGCCGATCGTCGCCTTGGTGAGCGGGATCGCGGCGAGGATCGCCCCGATCGCGAAGACGGTGACGCTCTGCCCGGCAGCACTCTCGCTCACACCCAGGTCTCGGCTCATCTCGGGAAGCATCCCGGCGGGCATCGTCTCGGTCAGGAGGGTGATGAACCCGGTGGCGGCCAAGGCCAGAAGACCCGCCAGCGGGAGCCGGGCGTTCGTTATCGAGCGAGGTGTCAGAGCATCTGGTCGTGTCATAGCCTTACCATCGATGGGTGACATCAGTGTGAAGGTCAACTCGGTGTGCGCCGAGTCACAGAA
This sequence comes from Streptomyces sp. NPDC127068, assembly GCF_042724695.1. NCBI lineage: Bacteria > Bacillati > Actinomycetota > Actinomycetes > Kitasatosporales > Streptomycetaceae > Streptomyces > Streptomyces sp. NPDC127068. The sequence goes on from NZ_JBHXEN010000098.1 coordinate 4,175, forward strand.
CGCCAGCCACAGGGGGCGAGGAGAGGGATATGCGGATCGGTGAGCTGTCGACGCGCACCCGGACTCCGATGAGGTTGCTGCGCTACTACGAGCAGCAGGAACTGATCGAGGCGAATCGACTGCCCAACGGATACCGGGACTATGAGGAGTACGTCGTTGACCGGGTTCTCCAGGTCCGAGGCCTGCTCGATGTAGGGCTACCCACACGGATCATCAAGCAGATCCTGCCCTGCCTGAACACCCCCCGCACGATCCACCTGCCCTACGTCACGCCAGACATGGTCGCCACGCTCGAACGCGAACGCGATCGCATGGCCGAAAAGATCGAATGTCTCACCAAGAACCACCGAGCCATCACCGACTACCTCGACGCCGTGCGCCGCAATATCCGAGCCTCCTAACCGATGCCGGGTCTGCCAAGGCTCTTGAGGTCCTACAGTTCCCGCCCTACGTCTGGGCCATGTCCACGAAGCGGGAGTAGTGACCCTGGAACGCGACCGTGATCGTCGCGGTGGGACCGTTTCGGTGCTTGGCCACGATCAGGTCGGCCTCACCCGCACGGGGTGACTCCTTCTCGTAGGCGTCCTCCCGGTGCAGCAGGATCACCATGTCGGCGTCCTGCTCGATGGAGCCCGACTCGCGGAGGTCGGACACCATGGGCTTCTTGTCGGTGCGCTGCTCGGGGCCACGGTTCAGCTGGGAGAGGGCGATCACCGGGACCTCCAGCTCCTTGGCGAGGAGCTTCAGGTTCCGGGACATGTCCGAGACCTCCTGCTGGCGGCTCTCGGCCCGCTTCGAACCGCCCGACTGCATCAGCTGGAGGTAGTCGATGACGACCAGTCTGAGGTCGTTGCGCTGCTTCAGCCGGCGGCACTTGGCACGGATCTCCATCATCGACAGGTTCGGCGAGTCGTCGATGTACAGCGGGGCCGCCGAGACGTCGGGCATCCGGCGGGCCAGCCGGGTCCAGTCGTCGTCGGTCATCGTGCCGGACCGCATGTGGTGCAGCGCCACCCGGGCCTCGGCGGACAGCAGACGCATCGCGATCTCGTTGCGCCCCATTTCGAGGGAGAAGATCACGCTCGGCAGGTTGTTCTTGATGGAGGCCGCACGGGCGAAGTCCAGGGCGAGCGTCGACTTTCCCATCGCGGGCCGGGCCGCGATGACGATCATCTGGCCGGGGTGCAGCCCGTTGGTGAGGGAGTCGAAGTCGGTGAAGCCGGTCGGCACACCGGTCATCTCGCCGCTGCGCGAGCCGATCGCCTCGATCTCGTCGAGCGCGCCCTCCATGATGTCGCCGAGCGGCAGGTAGTCCTCGCTGGTGCGCTGTTCGGTGACGGCGTAGATCTCCGCCTGTGCGCTGTTGACGATCTCGTCGACGTCCCCGTCGGCCGCGTACCCCATCTGCGTGATGCGGGTGCCCGCCTCGACCAGGCGGCGCAGCACGGCCCGTTCGTGGACGATCTCGGCGTAGTACTCGGCGTTGGCGGCGGTGGGCACCGTCTGGACCAGGCCGTGCAGGTAGGAGGCACCACCGACCCGGGTGATCTCCCCGCGTTTGACGAGCTCCGCCGCGACGGTGATGGGGTCGGCCGGCTCGCCCTTGGCGTAGAGGTCCAGGATCGCCTGGTAGATCGTCTCGTGCGCGGGCCGGTAGAAGTCGTGGCCCTTGATGACCTCGACGACGTCGGCGATGGCGTCCTTGGACAGCAGCATGCCGCCGAGCACGGACTGTTCGGCGTCGAGGTCCTGCGGCGGCACCCGTTCGAACGCCGGTCCGGCGCCGTCCCAGGCTCCTTCACCGCCGCGGTCGTGGCGATCGTCCCGACCGCGACCGCGGCCCCGGCCGCCGTCATGGTCACGGTCTCGGTCACCACGCTGACGGGAGACGGGTAGACGGTCACTGGGACCGCTGTCGGCCCACGGCTCGTCCAAGGGCTCGGAAATGCTCACCGGGCCACCTCCTCCCGTCCGCCGAGCGGACCTCGCCGTGCCCCTCATTCCTACGGCACGACACTGACAAATGTGAGGCCCGACTCCAGCTGCGACGCGTCGGTTTTGCGAGGATTCCGACGCCGGGGGACAGGACGGGCGCCGGACCACGGTAGGCCCGCGGCCACCGTCAGCCAATCTGGTTATCCACAGGCTCTGTGGATAACAGCCCTCACGCTGTGGAGAAACCGCCGAAACCTGTGCACGAGCCGGTGGACAGTCCTGTGAACAAGCCCTCGTCCCTCTTCATCAACCCCGCCTGACCTGGCCTTTTACCATCCACCGGCTGTGCAGAAGAAAAACTTTCCCGAGCGGACCAAGATCTGCGGAAACTCCACGACACCAGGCGCCACACGCTCACCAATGTAAGGACTCATAGCTAGTTGCATCTCTTACCTGTGGACGATTACCTTGGTGCCCATGACACAGGCCCCCGTGACGAGCAAGGCTGCCCGGCGCCGGCACGACCGCGAGATCGTCACCCTGGCCGTGCCCGCCTTCGGCGCACTCGTCGCCGAGCCCCTGTTCCTGATGGCCGACAGTGCGATCGTCGGCCACCTCGGCACCGCACAACTCGCCGGACTCGCCATCGCCTCGGCCCTGTTGTTGACCGCGGTGAGCGTCTTCGTCTTCCTCGCGTACGCCACCACCGCCACCGTCTCCCGCAAGGTCGGCGCGGGCGATCTCCAAGGAGCCATACGTCAGGGCGTCGACGGGGTCTGGCTCGCCATCCTGCTCGGGGTGGTCGTCACCGCCCTCACCCTGCCCACGGCTCCCGCCCTGGTCCAGCTCTTCGGCGCCTCCGACACGGCCGCTCCCTACGCACTGACCTATCTACGGATCTCGGCCCTCGGCATCCCCGCCATGCTGATCGTCCTGGCCGCAACCGGCATCCTCCGGGGTCTCCAGAACACCAAGACCCCGCTGTACGTCGCCATCGGCGGCTTCGTGGCGAACGCGGTGCTCAATGTGGTTCTCGTCTACGGCGCGGGCTTCGGCATCGCCGGTTCCGCCTGGGGCACGGTCATCGCCCAGTGGGGCATGGCCGCCGTCTACGGCTACGTGGTCGTCCGAGGAGCCCGGCGCCACGGTGCTTCCCTACGGCCGGACGCGGCGGGCATACGCGCCAGCGCCTGGACCGGAGCCCCGCTCCTCGTACGCACGCTCTCGCTCCGGTTGATCATGATCATCGCCACCGCCGTGGCCGCACGGCTCGGCGACGCGGACGTGGCAGCGCACCAGATCGTGGTGAACCTGTGGACCCTGCTCGCCTTCGCCCTCGACGCGATCGCCATCGCCGGTCAAGCCATCATCGGCCGCTATCTGGGGGCGAACGACCCCGAAGGGGCCAAGGCCGTCTGCCGTCGGATGGTGGAGTGGGGAGTGATCTCCGGCATCGTCCTGGGCGCCCTGGTCGTCCTCACCAGTCCGCTGTACATCCCACTGTTCAGTAGCGATTCCGCGGTGCGGGACGCCGCTCTTCCCGCGCTGATCGTGATCGCCGTCGCCCAACCGATCTGCGGCATCGTCTTCGTCCTCGATGGAGTTCTCATGGGAGCCGGAGACGGCCCCTACCTCGCGGGCGCCATGGTGATCACCCTGGTGGCCTTCCTCCCGATGGTGCTCCTCGTCCCGGTTCTCGACGGCGGTCTCACCGCCGTCTGGGTCGCGATGAGCCTGATGATGGTGGTGCGCATGCTAACGCTCTGGCTGCGCTCTCGATCCGGCCGCTGGATCGTGACGGGCGCCACCCGCTGAACGACAAACGCCACCCGCTGAGCACCGCATGTTTCACGTGAAACCGGACGTCGGGGTACCTCGCCAGCCGGCGGGCCCGGACGAACGAGTGGGGCCACACCCCGAAGGGTGTGGCCCCACTCGTTGAGCGTGAAGGCTCAGTGCAGCACGGCCTCAGGCCGCGACGACCTCGACGTTGACCTTGGCGGCCACCTCGGGGTGCAGACGCACGGACGTCGCGTGGGCGCCCAGCGTCTTGATCGGCGAGCCCAGCTCGATGCGGCGCTTGTCGACCTCGGGACCGCCCGCAGCCTTGATCGCCGAGGCGACGTCGGCCGGGGTGACGGAACCGAAGAGACGACCGGCGTCGCCGGAGCGGACGGCCAGACGGACCTTGACACCTTCGAGGCGGGCCTTGATCTCGTTGGCCTGCTCGATGGTGGCGATCTCGTGGATCTTGCGGGCGCGGCGGATCTGCGCCACGTCCTTCTCGCCACCCTTGGTCCAGCGGATCGCGAAGTTCCGCGGGATCAGGTAGTTGCGAGCGTAACCGTCCTTGACGTCAACGACGTCGCCAGCGGTACCGAGGCCGGAGACCTCGTGGGTGAGGATGATCTTCATGTGTCGGTCACCCTTCCCTTATCGCGCGGTGGACGTGTAGGGCAGCAGCGCCATCTCACGGCTGTTCTTCACGGCCGTGGCGACGTCACGCTGGTGCTGCGTGCAGTTGCCGGTCACGCGGCGGGCACGGATCTTGCCGCGGTCGGAAATGAACTTCCGCAGCATGTTCGTGTCCTTGTAGTCCACGTACGTGACCTTGTCCTTGCAGAATGCGCAGACCTTCTTCTTCGGCTTGCGCACAGGCGGCTTCGCCATGGTGATTCTCCTGTGTGATCAAGAAGTGGGGTACGGGCCCGCCCTTAGAAGGGGGGCTCGTCCGAGTAGCCGCCGCCACTGCCGCCGCTGGAGCTTCCGCCCCAACCGCCACCGCCGCTGCCGCCCTGCTGCTGCTGACCGCCACCGGACGGAGCTCCGGTCGCCCAGGGATCGTCGGCGGGAGCGCCGCCGCCCTGCTGCTGACCGCCACCGGGGCCGCCGCCCCAGTTGCCGCCCTGCTGGCCGCCACCGCCGCCGCCGTACCCGCCCTGGCCGCCGCGACCGGTGGTCTTGGTGACCTTGGCCGTGGCGTTCTTCAGGCTGGGGCCGACTTCCTCGACGTCCAGCTCGTAGACCGTGCGCTTGACACCCTCACGGTCCTCGTACGACCGCTGCTTCAGCCGGCCCTGCACGACTACGCGCATGCCTCGCTGAAGCGACTCTGCGACGTTCTCCGCCGCCTGACGCCAGACCGAGCAGGTGAGGAACAGGCTCTCGCCGTCCTTCCACTCATTGGTCTGCTTGTCAAAGGTGCGGGGCGTGGACGCGACACGGAACTTCGCGACCGCCGCACCGGAGGGGGTGAAGCGCAGCTCGGGGTCTTCGACAAGATTGCCGACGACCGTGATGACGGTCTCGCCTGCCATGGGGAACCTCTCGGCGATTGCTGCTGGCTGCTTGTGCTGCTACTCGATGCCCGGAACCGCTGAGCCGGTGGCTCAGTGGGTCTCGGGACGGAGGACCTTGGTCCGGAGGACCGACTCGTTCAGGTTCATCTGTCGGTCGAGCTCCTTGACGACCGCAGGCTCAGCCTGGAGGTCGATGACCGAGTAGATGCCCTCGGGCTTCTTCTTGATCTCGTACGAGAGCCGACGACGGCCCCAGGTGTCGACCTTCTCCACCTTGCCGTTGCCCTCGCGGACCACGGAAAGGAAGTTCTCGATCAGGGGGGAGACAGCGCGCTCCTCCAGATCGGGGTCGAGGATGACCATCACCTCGTAGTGACGCATGTGGAACCCACCTCCTCTGGACTCAACGGCCACGGTCGTTCCGTGGCAGGAGGGTTGTGATGCGTACGCAACGGTATCGGCCACCACTGACAGTCAGGTCCCTCGGCGGGACCGGGCAGCTCACGGGCAGACACCGGTGCAGACGGTACAGACTACCCGCACACCCGCTTCCGGTTGAAATCCGGCGGTACCCCGTCGCACTCTGTATGCATCGGGTAGTAGGGCGCTACCACGCGCCGCCCTTCCGCAGGAGGTGCCCCATGGCACAGGCAATGCGACCGAACACCGGTGTCTCGATCATCGCCACCGACGGCAAGCCCCATCCGCTCCAGGACACGCTCGTCGTGGTCACCCTGGTCCTGGGCCTGACGGCGGCCATCAGCTCGATCTGGAGCGATCTGCACCTGCTCAGCTCCTGGGCCGGCCTGGCCGGCATCCTGCTGGGCGGATACGGCCAGTACATCTCGGAGACCACCCGCGAACGGTTCGGCCTGATCCTGGGTCTCGGCGCCTCGGCCTTCGGTTTCTTCATCGGCATGGCCCACGGTGGTCTCTTCGGCGGCCTCATCGGCTGACGGGCCCGCGGTCGCTCGCCCGTCAGTCGACGAGGCCCGCATCCGCGGAACAGGCAGTACGGGCCAGTCGGGGCGCTCCCCGGGCGCAGTAGGCTTCGGCGCGAGAGCCGGAGCCCCTGTCAGCATGGGGACATACGAGCCCGAGGAGCGCCCCCGCATGAGCCTGACCCTGAGGACCATCAGCCGAGAGCAGCATCTGGCCTACATCCAGAGCCTGCCCTCGGCAAGCCACATGCAGGTCCCGGCCTGGGCTGACGTCAAGGCCGAGTGGCGCTCCGAGAGTCTCGGGTGGTTCGACCCGAGAACCGGTGCGATGGTGGGCGCCGGTCTGGTGCTGTACCGGCAACTCCCCAAGATCAAGCGCTATCTCGCGTATCTGCCCGAGGGCCCGGTCATCAACTGGTTCGCTCCGAACCTGGACGACTGGCTGCGGCCGATGCTCGCGCACCTGAAGCAACAGGGTGCGTTCTCCGTGAAGATGGGCCCGCCGGTGATCATCCGCCGCTGGGAGTCCACGTCCATCAAGAGGGGCATCCAGGACCCGGACGTCAAGCGACTGCGGGACGTCGAGGCCGACTTCATCGAGCCGCGCGCCTTCGAGGTGGCCGACCGGCTGCGTCGCATGGGGTGGCAGCAGGGTGAGGACGGCGGTGCCGGCTTCGGTGACGTGCAGCCCCGCTACATCTTCCAGGTGCCGCTCGCGAACCGGTCCCTGGAGGACGTCCACAAGGGCTTCAACCAGTTGTGGCGACGGAACATCAAGAAGGCCGAGAAGGCGGGCGTCGAGGTCGTCCAGGGCGGTTACCACGACCTGGAGGAGTGGCAGCGGCTGTACGAGATCACCGCCGTCCGCGACCGCTTCCGGCCGCGTCCCCTTTCGTACTTCCAGCGCATGTGGACGACCCTCAACACCGAGGACCCCAACCGCATGCGCCTGTACTTCGCGCGCCACGGTCACGACAACCTGGCGGCGGCGACGATGCTCGTGGTCGGCGGACACGTCTGGTACTCGTACGGGGCGTCCGACAACAAGGGCCGGGAGTTCCGTCCGTCGAACGCCATGCAGTGGCGCATGCTGCGGGACGCCTACGCGCTCGGGGCGACCGTCTACGACCTGCGGGGCATTTCGGACTCGTTGGACGAGTCCGACCACCTCTTCGGGTTGATCCAGTTCAAGGTCGGTACCGGCGGGCAGGCCGCCGAGTACCTGGGCGAGTGGGACTTCCCGCTGAACAAGCTGCTCCACAAGGCCCTCGACATCTACATGTCGCGTCGCTGAGCCGCCCGCTCGTCCCCTCCGGTGTGCCGGCGATCCGGGGCACTTGGCAGAATCCTGTCCATTATCTCTGTTTCACGGCAGCCACGAGAAAGGTTCCGGGACCGGCCATGGCGCTCACGCTCAATGTCGATACCGCGCGCTGGCGGGCACATCACAAGCACGTGCTCGAACAGTTCCCGGGCATCGTCCCGGTGTGCAAGGGCAACGGATACGGGTTCGGTCACGAACGGCTCGCCGAGGAGGCCACCCGTTTCGGCTCGGACGTCCTCGCCGTGGGAACCACCTACGAAGCCGCGCGGATCAAGGACTGGTTCAGTGGTGACCTGCTGGTCCTGACCCCGTTCCGACGGGGCGAGGAACCGGTGCCGCTGCCCGACCGGGTGATCCGTTCGGTGTCCTCGGTGGACGGCGTGCACGGCCTGGTGGGTGCCCGTGTCGTCATCGAGGTCATGTCGACGATGAAGCGGCACGGGGTGAGCGAGCAGGACCTCCCGCAGCTGCACGCCGCGATCGAGGACGTCCGGCTGGAGGGCTTCGCCATCCACCTGCCGCTGGACCGCGCCGACGGCTCGGACGCCGTCGAGGAGGTCATCGGATGGATGGACCGACTCCGCGCGGCCCGGCTGCCGTTGCACACGATGTTCGTCAGCCACCTGCGGGCGGAGGAGCTGGCCCGGCTCCAGCAGCAGTTCCCGCAGACCCGGTTCCGCGCGCGGATCGGTACGCGCCTGTGGCTGGGGGACCACGACGCCACGGAGTACCGCGGCGCGGTCCTCGACGTCACCCGGGTGGCCAAGGGCGAGCGCTTCGGCTACCGCCAGCAGAAGGTGGCCTCCGACGGCTATCTGGTGGTCGTCGCCGGTGGCACCTCGCACGGGGTGGGCCTGGAGGCCCCGAAGGCCCTGCACGGAGTGATGCCCCGGGCCAAGGGGGTGGCCCGCGCGGGACTGGCGACGGTGAACCGCAACCTCTCGCCGTTCGTGTGGGGTGGCAAGCAGCGCTGGTTCGCGGAGCCCCCGCACATGCAGGTGTCGATCCTGTTCGTGCCCTCGGACGCACCCGAGCCGAGGGTGGGCGACGAGTTGGTGGCGCACCTGCGGCACACCACCACTCAGTTCGACCGCCTCGTGGAGCGCTGAGCCGGTTCCCGGCGGCCTTGCTGTCCGAGGCTCCGGTCGGCGCCCCCTGATCGCTCAGGGGCCCGCAGGAGGCCCACGGGCGGCTGCGGGGCACGCGAGGGGGCCGGGCCGCACCGCGCAGACCACCGTTCCGGGTCCCCGACGCGGTACGGGTGAGGGCGGCACACGATCTGATCGG
>NZ_JBHXEN010000099.1:0-11409 GCF_042724695.1 Streptomyces sp. NPDC127068
CCCCCGACGCCGACGGCCCCCCTCCCCCAGGCAGCGGGGGGTCGGGGGCCGTCGGGTCGGGCGGGTCGGTTACGCGAGGTGCTCCGGGCCGAACGCCTGGGGGAGCATCTCGGACAGGGGGAGCAGACCCGCCGGGGTCTCCAGGAGCAGCCCGGGGCCACCGAACTCGTACAGGAGCTGGCGGCAGCGCCCGCACGGGACGAGGACCTCGCCCCGTCCGTCCACGCAGGTGAAGTGGGTCAGCCGGCCGCCGCCCGAGTTGAGCAGGTCGGACACCAGCCCGCACTCGGCGCACAGACCGATCCCGTACGAGGCGTTCTCGACGTTGCAGCCGGTGACGGTGCGGCCGTCGTCCACCCGGGCGGCGGCGCCCACCGGGTAGTGCGAGTAGGGGGCGTACGCCCGGGACATGGCGTCCCGGGCGGCCTCGCGCAGGGCCTCCCAGTCGACCGGGGCGACCCGGTCGTCCTGCGCCGGTGCGGGGGGCGTCACTTCCCTTGGCCCTTGCGGTACCTCATGCCGTCAGCCTTGGGCATCCGCAGGCGTTGTGCCGCGAGGGAGAGGACCAACAGGGTCACGACGTACGGGGTGGCGCCGACGAACTCGCCGGGGACCTCGTCCGTGAGGAGGAACCAGACCAGCACCACCGCGGCGACGACCAGGCTGATCACGCCCTGCACCACGGCCTTGCGGTACAGCTTCCAGCCGGCGAGCAGCACCAGCAGGACGACCAGGAGCAGCAGCATCGCGTGGACGACCTCGCCGCCGTTGCGCAGCTGGAGCGCGTCGGAGAAGCCGAACAGGCCGGCGCCCATGGCGAGCCCGCCGGGCCGCCAGTTGCCGAAGATCATCGCGGCGAGGCCGATGTACCCGCGTCCGCCGGTCTGGCCCTCCAGGTAGATGTGCGAGGTGACCAGGGCGAGGAAGGCGCCGCCGAGGCCGGCGAGGCCGCCGGAGATGGCGACGGCGAGGTACTTGTGCTGGTAGACGTTGACGCCGAGGGACTCGGCGGCGATCGGGTTCTCTCCGCAGGAGCGCAGTCGCAGCCCGAAGGGGGTGCGCCACAGGATCCACCAGCTGGCGAAGAAGAGCAGGACGGCGAGGAGGGTGACCACCGAGACGTTGGTGACCAGGCCGCCGAGGATGCCGGCGACGTCGGAGATCAGGAACCAGTGCAGGTCCTGGACGCTCTGGAGGCCGTCGGACAGTCCGGGGATCGTGATCTCGGGCAGTGACTCGGCGGGCGGGGACTGCTTGGGGTTGCCGCCCGCGGTCGCCGCGTCGCCGCCGGCGAAGAAGAGCTTGGCGAGGTACTGGGTGGCGCCCAGCGCCAGCAGGTTGATCGCCACACCGGAGACGATGTGGTCGACGCCGAAGGTGACGGTGGCGACGGCGTGGATGAGGCCGCCGATCACGCCGAAGCCGACGCCGCAGGCGAGTCCGAGCCAGGGGCTGGTCTGCCAGCCGATCCAGCCGGCGCCGAAGGTGCCGAGGATCATCATGCCTTCGAGGCCGATGTTGACGACGCCCGCCCGCTCGGACCACAGACCGGCGAGGCCGGCGAGGCCGATCGGGACGGCCAGCCTGAGGGCCGCGCTGATCTGGCCCTCGGAGGTGAGCTGGTCGGCGCCGGTGACGACGCGGACGGCGGAGACCAGGACGAGCGCGCCCGCGATGACGAGCAGGATGCGCGAGAGCGTCCAGCGGCTGCGCTTGGTCGCGCCCCGGTCCGCCTTGGGCGCCGCCGGCGGCGGCGTGTCGGTCATCGTGGCGGTCATCGGGCCACCTCCTGCTTCTCGGTACGGGCGGCGGCGGCCTGGGCGGCGAGTTCGGCACCGACGCGCTGCTGCTGGCGCTGGAGGCCGTAGCGACGGACCACTTCGTAGGCGATGACGACGCACAGGACGATGACGCCCTGGATCACGCCGAGGATCTCCTTGTCGTAGCCCTGGAGTTCCAGATGGCTGGTGGTGCGCTCCAGGAAGCCCCACAGCAGGGCGCCCAGGGCGATGCCGACGGGGTGGTTGCGGCCGAGCAGCGCGATGGCGATGCCGGTGAAGCCGATGCCCAGCGGGAAGTCGTTGGCGAACTGGTGGCTGTCGTTGAGCAGGGTCGGCATGCCGATGAGTCCGGCGACCGCGCCCGACAGGAGCATGCTGGTGGCGACCATCTTCTTGACGCTGACGCCGCTGGCGGCGGCGGCCGAGTCGGACTGGCCGACGGTGCGCAGGTCGAAGCCGAAGCGGGTGCGCCCGAGGACGAACCAGTACAGGACGCCGACGAGGATGGCGACGAGGACGAAGCCCCACACCTCACCGGCGGGGCCGGCGTCGAAGGCGAAGAACCAGGAGCTCTCCGGCAGCGGCGTGGTGGACACCAGGGTGCCCGCCTTGTCCAGCTGGCCGAGCTGCTCGGGCTGGATGAGGTAGCCGATCACGGCGGTGGCGATGGCGTTCAGCATGATGGTCGAGATGACCTCGCTGACGCCCCGGGTCACCTTGAGGATGCCCGCGATGGAGGCCCACAGGGCGCCCACCGCCATCGCGCAGAGGATCATCAGCGGGATGGCCAGCCAGCCGGGCGCGGTGAGCGCCCCGCCGAGCAGGGCGGCGACGAACGCGGCGAGCCGGTACTGGCCGTCGACGCCGATGTTGAAGAGGTTCATCCGGAAGCCGATGGCGACGGCGATGCCGGCGAGGTAGTACGTCGTCGCCTTGTTCAGGATGTAGACCTGGCTGTCGCTGGCGGAGCCGTAGGTCATCATGTCGCTGAACGCGGCGAACGGGTCCTTGCCGGTGGCCAGGAGCACCAGTGCGGTGATGATCAGCGCGGCGACCAGCGCGAGGGCCGGTGCCGCCACCGCGAGGAGCAGCCGCTCCTTGTCGAGGCGGGAGGTCAGTTTCTTCATCGGGCGTCGTCCTCCGACTCCGTGCCGTCCGCCTCGGGGTCCGCGGGGGCGGCGCCAGGGGCGTCCTCGGTGTGTTCCAGGTGGCCGGTGGCCGCGCCGGTCATGGCGGAGCCCAGTTCCTCGGGCGTGATGGAGTGCGGGTCGGCGTCGGCGACCAGCTTGCCGCGGAACATCACCCGCAGGCTGTCGGAGAGGCCGATCAACTCGTCCAGGTCGGCGGAGATCAGCAGCACGGCGAGGCCCTCGCGGCGGGCCTCGCGGATCTGGTCCCAGATCTGGGCCTGCGCGCCGACGTCCACGCCCCGGGTGGGGTGGGCGGCGATCAGCAGCTTCGGGTTGTGGCTCATCTCCCGGCCGACGATCAGCTTCTGCTGGTTGCCGCCGGACAGCGAGGCCGCGGTGACGTCGATGCCGGGGGTGCGGACGTCGTACTCGGTGACGATGCGCTCGGTGTCGGCGCGGGCGGCCTTGATGTCGAGGAGTCCGCCGCGGGAGTTGGGGCGCTCGGTGACGTGGCCGAGCATCCGGTTCTCCCAGAGCGGGGCTTCGAGGAGCAGGCCGTGGCGGTGGCGGTCCTCGGGGATGTAGCCGATGCCCTGTTCCCGGCGGTGCCGGGTGGGGGCGTGGGTGATGTTGGCGTCCCCGAGGGTGATGGTCCCGCTGTCCGGGTTGCGCATCCCCATGATCGCCTCGACCAGTTCCGCCTGGCCGTTGCCCTCCACCCCGGCGATGCCGAGGACCTCGCCCTGGTGGATGGTGAGGGTGATGTCGTCGAGGATGATCCGCTCGATGCCGTCGAGGTCGGTCTGGGTGAGCCGGACGGAGTCCACGACGAGGGTCGGGACGTCCGTGACGGTGGACCCGGAGGTCTCGGGCGAGGGCAGTTCGCTGCCGACCATCAGCTCGGCGAGCTGCTTGGAGGTGGTGGTGCGGGGGTCGGCGGTGCCGACGGTGGTGCCGCGCCGGATGACGGTGATGTCGTCGGCGACCGACAGCACCTCGCCGAGCTTGTGCGAGATGAAGATGACGGTCAGGCCCTCGGACTTCAGCTCCCGCAGGTTGTCGAACAGGGCGTCGACCTCCTGCGGGACGAGCACCGCGGTGGGCTCGTCGAGGATGAGGGTGCGCGCGCCCCGGTAGAGGACCTTGAGGATCTCCACCCGCTGGCGGTCGGCGACGCCGAGCTCCTCGACGAGGACGTCGGGACGGACGCCGAGGCTGTACGCGTCGGACAGTTCCTTGATCCGCTTGCGGGCCTTCCCGCCGATGCCGTGCAGCTTCTCGGCGCCGAGGACGACGTTCTCCAGCACGGTCAGGTTGTCGGCGAGCATGAAGTGCTGGTGCACCATGCCGATGCCGCGCGCGATCGCGTCGGAGGGGCTGTGGAACGACACCTGCTCGCCGTCGACCGTGATGGTGCCCTCGTCCGGCTTCTGCATGCCGTAGAGGATCTTCATCAGGGTGGACTTGCCGGCACCGTTCTCCCCGCACAGGGCATGGACGGTGCCCTTGCGGACGGTGATGTCGATGTCGCGGTTGGCGACGACGCCGGGGAACCGCTTGGTGATGCCGCGCAGTTCGACGGCAGCGGCCGGCGGCGGTGACGAGCTGGACGCGTTGATGGCGCACTCCTCGGGGAAAAGGGGCAGGCGAGGCGTGGGAGGGCGGGCGTCGGCGACGCGGGTTCCCGGTGCCGCCGGGGGGTGGCGACCTGTGCAACTGTCGCCGGGACGTCGGGGGACGTCACGCGCCAACTCCACGCTACACGCGTAGAGTTGACACATCGTTATGGCTCGGCGGGGAGGCGCGACCCGCCCCTCCCCGCCGAGCCCAGGTCCGGTGGACCGGACCGCGTGACTACGGGGTCGTCTTGACCTTGACCGCGCCGTCGATGATCTTCTGCTTGGCCTCGTCCAGCTTGGACTGGATGTCCTTGAGGAAGCCGCCGCTCTCGGAGAGCGAGACGCCGCCGTCCTTCAGCGGGTAGGAGTTGATGCCGGACAGCGGCTTGCCGTCCTTGACCGACTTGACCAGGTCGTAGACGCCGAGGTCGACGTTCTTGACGACCGAGGTCAGCACCGAGTTCTTGTACTTCGCCAGACCCGGGACGTTGTACTGGTCCGAGTCGACGCCGATGCCCCAGGCGCCCTTGACGCCCGCGACGGCCTCGATGGCGCCGGTGCCGGAGGAGCCGGCCGCCGTGTAGACCACGTCGGCGCCGTTGTCCAGCATGCCCTGGGCGGCTTCCTTGCCCTTGTCGGGGCTGGCGAAACCGGAGGTGTCCGAGCCGCGGCTCAGGTACTGGGTGTCGACCTTGATCTTGGAGTTGGTCTCCTTGACGCCCTGGACGAAGCCCGCCTCGAACTTCTTGATCAGCGGGATGTCCGCGCCGCCGATGAAGCCGACGTGGTCCTTCTTCGTCTTCAGCGCGGCGGCGACGCCGGCCAGGTAGGAGCCCTGCTCCTCGGTGAACGTGATGCTGGCGACGTTCTTGGCCTCGACGACCGAGTCCACGATGCCGAAGGTGGTGTCCGGGTACTTCGCGGCGATCTTCGTCATCGACGCGGAGTAGGCGTAGCCGACACCGATGATCGGGTTGTAACCCGCATCGGCGAGGGAGGACAGGCGCTGCTCGCGGTCCGCCTCGGTGTCGGTGACCTTGGCGGTCAGCTCCTTGAGCTCACCGCCGAGCTCCTTCTTCGCCTTGTCCGCGCCACGGGCGGCGGAGTCGTTGAACGAGTAGTCACCACGGCCGCCGACGTCGTAGGCGAGACCGATCTTGACGCCCTTGCCCCCGCTGGACGACGAGTCCGAACCGGACTCCTTCTTCTCGGACGACGTGCTGCCACAGGCCGTGGCGGTGAGTGAGAGCGCGGCGGTCGCGGCGACCACGGCGGAGAGTTTGGCTACCCGACGCAAGGGGGGCTCCTTCAACCTGACCGAAGCGCCACTTGCGGCGCTGGTTTTGCCGCGATCGTAACGCGCGTAGATGTCAGATAAAGGGCTCTTGCGGAGCTGTTATCGGATCGACGCACAGCCCGTGCGGGGGCCTGTCGGGTGCGATCACCTGGCGGTGCGCTGTTCCGTGCGGTGCGCTGTCGTTTCGCGCAGTTCCCCGCGCCCCTCATCGGGTGCGATCGTCTGGCGGTGCGCTGTTCTGCTCGGGTGCGCTGTGCGTTTGCGCAGTTCCCCGCGCCCCTTGAGGGGTGCGCTCCCCGCTCTGCTGCGGGTGCCGCGGTCTGTGACCCGCGGAATGCAACCCCGCCGGAGGCCCCGACAAGGAGCGCGGGGAACTCACCGCACAGGACAACGCACCCGGGCCGGGACGCACCCGATCAGGGGCGCGGGGAACTGCGCAACACCGCAGCGCACCCGAGCAGGACGGCGGACCCGCAGGTGGACGTACCCCGACAAGGGGCGCGGGGAACTGCGCGACAGCACAGCGCACCGCGCCGAACCGCACACCGCGAGGTGATCGCACCGAAGGGGTCGCGGGGAACCGCGCGGGGACGCACACCGCACCGTGCGCCCCCGGAACCGCATCAGCGACTCGCCGCGTCCAAGAGCGCAGCCGCGGTGAACAGCTCGACACCGACGGTGATCGCCCCCTCGTCGACATCGAAGTCCCCCTGGTGAAGGTCCCGCACCGCCCGCTCCCCGGGCACCCGCACCCCCAACCGCGCCATCGCCCCGGGCACGTGCTCCAGGTACCAGGAGAAGTCCTCGCCCCCGAGACTCTGCACGGTGTCCTCGACGGACCCGGCCCCCCGCCGCGCCGTCATCGCGGAGCGCAGCAGCTCGGTGACGTCGGGGTGGTTGACGACCGGGGGGACGCCCCGGACGTAGGTGATCTCGGTCTTCGCCCGGTACATGCTCGCGACCTCGTCGATCGCCGCGTGGACCAGGTCCGGCGCACGTCGCCACGCGTCGAGGTCGAGGCAGCGGACCGTGCCGGACAGTTCCGCGTGCTGCGGGATGACGTTGCAGGTGTGGCCGGACTCGATGCGGCCCCAGGTGACGGAGAGGCCGGAGCGGGCGTCGACCCGGCGGGCGACCAGGGCGGGCACGTCGACGGCGACCCGGGCCGCGGCGGCCACCAGGTCGGTGGTGAGGTGGGGCCGCGCGGTGTGGCCGCCGGGGCCGTCGAGGGAGACCTCCAGGCGATCGCAGGCGGAGGTGATGGGCCCGTGGCGCAGCCCGATGCGGCCGGCGTCGACCCGGGGGTCGCAGTGGACGCCGATGATCCGGCCGACCCCGTCGAGGGCGCCGGAGGCGATCGCGTCGGGCGCCCCGCCGGGCAGGACCTCCTCGGCGGGCTGGAAGATCAGCCGGACGGGGTGCGGGAGCGTTCCCTCGCGGTGCAGCTCGGCGAGGACCAGGCCGGCGCCGAGGACGACGGTGGTGTGCGCGTCGTGGCCGCAGGCGTGCGCCCGGTCGGGCACCGTGGAGCGGTAGGCGCAGCCGGTCTTGGTGTCCGGGATGGGCAGGGCGTCGATGTCCGCGCGCAGTGCCAGCACGGGACGGGCCCCGTCCCCGGTGCCGATGTCACAGATGAGGCCGGTGCCGGTGGCCAGGACCCGGGGCGCGAGGCCCGCCCGTTCCAGTCGGGTCTTGATGGCGGCCGTGGTGCGGAACTCCTGGTTGCCCAGCTCCGGGTGCATGTGCATGTCGCGGCGGAACGCGATCAGCTCGGCACGGAGCGCTTCGGGCAGGGTGCCGGGGAGCGTCCCGGCCAGGGGGGTCCCGCCGGGGCGGTCGGCTTCGGGCGTGGAGTCTGTGTCAGCGGACATCAGTTGGTTCACCCTTTGAAGGGTAAAGCGCCGGGAGGGTCAACTGGGCCGTGATCTAGGAAAGTTCAGCCGGATTGGCGTAACGGTTCGTGGTGCGGCGCGAATGAACGCCCCGGGGAGCGGGTAGGACACCTGGTTATCCCGCGCACACGGACCGCAGTCGGTGCACGTCACGGGCGGTGCCGGTGACCCCCGAGAGGAAGCCGTGCGCCCGGGGTGAGGCGCGTTCGGTGAGCCAGTCGGGTTCGATGTCGCAGACGGCGACCCTGGCTCCCGTACCGGCGAGGGCGAGCGGCAGGGTGTGGACGACGGTGGACGGGAAACTGAGCACCGTGCGGCCGATCGGCCCCCGGCGGGCTATCAGCTCCAACGGCAGGTCGGGGCGGCACACCTCCAGGCCGGTGCTGGTGGCCAGCCGGTGCAGTTTCTCGGGGCTCTCGCGGCGGTGGGCGAAGTACCGGGTGGCGCCGTGGGCGCGGGCGAGCGCCCGGACGGCGTCCAGGTAGCGGTCGGGGTCCACGACGCCCGTCTCCACCAGGGAGGTGCCGACCAGGTCCGCCCCCGCGCTGATCCTGGGCGGGCCGAAGCGGGACCGGGTCCAGGAGAAGTCGTTGGCGGTGATCCGGACGCCCTCCGGCACCGTCGCGATCGGCATCGCGGAGAACACCTCGACCGCACGGTCCCCGGTGGGGGTCAGCCGGCGTCTGGCCGCGCCGGATACGGGGGCGAACAGCAGGTCGCGGGGGCCCGGCCGGCCACCGCGGCGGTGCCAGCGCACCAGGCGTTCACCGCCCGCGAGCTGGGCGGTGAACTCCATGGTGGCGGTCCCGTCGTCCACCACGACCAGTTCCGGGGCCCGGGTCAGGGTGAGCAGGAGCTGGACGTAGCGGGAGAACGGGTCGCCGATGACGACCCGGTTCGCTTCGCGCAGCAGCGGGGTGAGGCCCCGGACCGTTCGGAGGGGGGCCGTGCTGCCGCCACGGGCCTCCTCCCAGCGGACCCGGTGGCCCTCGTCCCGGGCCAGCTCGGCCATCCGGCGGAGCTGGCCCCGGGTCATGGGGTCGCCGGGCGACAGCACCACCACGGTGACGTCCGGCGGGCGGTCCCCGGCCGGGGCGCCGGGGGTGCGCCCGCTGCCGTGCGCCCACTCCAACACGTTGAGGAGTTGGACGGGGCTCTCGACGAACGCGAGCGTCGGGGTGGGGCGGGTAGGGCGGGTGGGGCCCTGCGGCCCGACTCGGGGACTCAACGACCGCTCCGGGGGGCTGGGTGGCGGGGGTGGGGTGCGTCAGACCGTGACGGGCTCGGCGGCAGCGGTCTCGGCGTCGCCCTGCACGATGACACCGGGGACGCGGCGCAGCTTGCGCATGGGACCGAGCTCGGAGTCGTAGACCTTCTTGACGCCGTCGCCGAGGGACGCCTCGACGGTGCGGATGTCCCGCACCAGTCGGCTCAGGCCCTGCGGTTCGACGGACGCGGCCTGGTCGGAACCCCACATGGCACGGTCCAGGGTGATGTGCCGCTCCACGAACACCGCACCGAGGGCGACGGCCGCGAGGGTGGTCTGGAGGCCCGTCTCGTGCCCGGAGTAGCCGATCGGGACGTTCGGGTACTCCTGCTGGAGGGTGTGGATCACGCGCAGGTTCAGTTCCTCGGCCTTCGCCGGGTAGGTGGACGTGGCGTGGCAGAGCAGGATGTTGTCGGAGCCGAGGACCTCGACGGCGTGCCGGATCTGCTGGGGCGTCGACATGCCGGTGGACAGGATCACGGTGCGGCCGGTGGCGCGCAGGGAGCGCAGCAGTTCGTCGTCGGTGAGGGACGCGGAGGCGACCTTGTGGGCGGGGACGTCGAACTTCTCCAGGAACGCGACGGCCTCGGTGTCCCACGGGGAGGCGAACCAGTCGATGCCGCGCCGGGCGCAGTACTGGTCTATGGCGCGGTACTCGTCCTCGCCGAACTCGACGCGGTGACGGTAGTCGATGTAGGTCATGCGGCCCCAGGGGGTGTCGCGCTCGACGTCCCACTGGTCGCGCGGGGTGCAGATCTCCGGGGTGCGCTTCTGGAACTTGACGGCGTCGCAGCCCGCTTCGGCGGCGGCGTCGATCAGGGCGAGCGCCTTCTCCAGGTCGCCGTTGTGGTTGATGCCGATCTCACCGGTGACGTAGACGGGGCGGCCGGGCCCGGCGGTCTTGGTGCCGAGGGTGCGCAGACGGGAGGGGTGCTGGGACATGGGGGTGGTTCCTTAGCTGTCGGGTGTGGAGCTGTTGCCGGGTGTGGGGTTGTCGGGGACGGGGCCGGAGCCGTCGAGTGAGGGGCCGAGGAGCCAGGCAGCGATCTCCCGGATCGCGCCGTCGCCGCCGCGGGCGGTGGTGACGGCGCGGGCGGCGCCGCGGACGACGTCGTGGGCGTTCGCGACGGCCACCGGCCAGCCCGCGAGGGCGAAGCACGGCAGGTCGTTGACGTCGTTGCCGGCGTAGAGCACGCGTTCCGGTGCGATGCCCCGTTCCTCGCACCACTGCTTCAGTGCGAGGTCCTTGCGGTCGATGCCGTGCAGGACCGGGATGCGGAGCTTGTGGGCCCGGGCGGCGACCACCGGGTTCCGTTCCGTGGAGAGGACCAGCAGCGCCAGGCCCGCCTCGCGCAGGGCGGCGATGCCGAGTCCGTCGCCGCGGTGCACGGCGACGGTTTCCCGTCCGTCGGAGTCGATGAGCACCCGGTCGTCGGTCTGGGTGCCGTCGAAGTCGAGGACGACCGCGTCCACGTCCGTGCGGCGTGGCAGGGCGCCGGGCCGGTCCGCGTCGAGCACGGGGGCGAGGGCGCGGGCGCGGGCGAGGTCGTGCGGGTCGTCGATCTCCAGGACGCGGGCCGCGTCGGTGCGCACCAGTGCGGTCCGGCCGAAGAAGCGGTGCCGGGCGGTCCGGAAGCCGGGGGCGGCCATGGCGTAGGCGGCGCCGGTCTCCAGGAGGTCCTGGGGGCGGTCCTGGCGGCGGGGTCGGACCGCCTTGTCGTGGTTGACGCCGGCCGCCCCGCCGGGCGCGGCGTCCCGCCAGACGAAACCGTGGAAGGGGGCGACGGTGACGGCCGTGTCGGCGCCCCGGGTGACGGCGGCGGCGACCGCGTCCACGTCGGCGCCCGTCAGGAACGGGCTGGTGCACTGGACGAGGAGCACGACGTCGACGGGGTGGCCGTGGCGCGACTCGTGGGCGTCCAGGGCGTGCAGGACGGCGGCTTCGCTGCTCGCGGTGTCGTCCGCGAGGGCGGCGGGGCGCAGCACCACTTCGGCGTCGGCGAGGCGGGCGGCCTCGGCGATCGCGGGGTCGTCGGTGGAGACGATGACGTCCGTGACGTGCGGGGCGGCGCGGCAGGCGCGTACCGCTCGGACGACCAGCGGGACTCCGCCGACCGTGGCGAGGTTCTTGCCCGGGACTCCCTTGGAGCCGCCCCGGGCGGGGACCACGGCCAAGACCCTTGCCGGGTGGGGGGCGCGTACGGTCATCGGTCCGTCCTTCCAGGTGGCTGCGGTGTGGTGCGTTGCTCGGTGGTTTCGCGCAGTTCCCCGCGCCCCTTGCCTCGTCCGTCGGGCGACGGGTCCGTCGTGGTTGCTCGCGCAGTTCCCCGCGCCCCTGTGGGGCGCCCCGAAGGGGGCGCGGGGACCTGCGCGCGCGGCCACAGCGCACCCGCAGAGCACCGCGGTCCGCAGGCCGGACCCCC
>NZ_JBHXEN010000100.1:0-10286 GCF_042724695.1 Streptomyces sp. NPDC127068
TCGGCATCCGTCACATCAAAACGCGCCACACGCGAGTTCTACCAGCCCCACCCAGCACACCACCGAGCCTTGAAGAGATCCGAACTTCGAACAGTGCCTAGGGGGTGTCTTCAAAAGATCTTGGATGGTGGATCATGGTGCGGTGATACGTCGTCATGAACTGTCCGATGCGGAGTGGGCCTTCGTCGAGCCGCTGCTTCCCCGGGAGGATCGGGGCCGCAGGCGGCTGGACGACCGGATGGTCCTCAATGGGATCGTGTGGAAGTTCCGGACCGGGGTGGCCTGGCGGGATGTGCCGGAGCGGTATGGGTCCTGGGCGACGCTGCACACCCGTTTCCGCCGGTGGGCCCTGGACGGCACGTTCGACCGGATGCTGCGGGCGGCGCAGACCAGGGCGGACACGGCCGGGGACGTCGAGTGGCTGGTGTCGGTCGACTCCACGTGCCCACCAGCCCGCGGCCGGAGCCCGTAAAGGGGGCTCCGCACTCCGGCCCTCGGCCGGTCCAGAGGCGGTCTGACTAGCAAGATCCACCTGGCCTGCGACGCCGCCGGGCGACCGCTCGCCTTCACTCTCACCGTCGGGAACACCAACGACTGCACGCGGTTCACGGCCGTCATGGAGGCCATCCGGGGTGCCCAGGAACGGGCGCGGACGTCCCCGGACCCGCCCCGCGCACGTCATCGGCGACAAGGGATACAGCTCGAAGACAATCCGTACCTGGCTACGATGCCGGGGCATTGCCCACACCATTCCGGAACGGGCCGACCAGATCCGCAACCGGGCCCGCCGCGGCAGCCGGGGCGGACGCCCGCCCGCCTTCGACCGCGGGATCTACAAGCGCCGCAACGTGGTGGAACGGTGCTTCAACCGGCTGAAGCAATGGCGAGGCATCGCCACCCGCTACGAGAAGACAGCCGAGTCCTACCAAGCAGCCCTCACCCTGGCATCGCTCCTGATGTGGGCGTGACATTTGAAGACAACTCCTAGACGATGAACGGGCCGCGCGGCACGCGGCGAAGGCGGAGGCCGCCCTCCAAGAGGCCCGCGACGAGAGCTGGACGCCGCCTCGGACTTCCTGACCTTCCTCGCACTGCAGCGGCCGGTGCTGGAGGACCTGATCGGCGACCACCTGCCCACCGCCCACCAAGCCGAGGACGGGTCGGTGTTCACCCCCGACACCTTGCCGTCGGCGCTGATCGCCGCCTCGTCGTTGGACGGGATGAGCCGAGGGGAGGCTGCCGAACTGCTCACCTCCTGGTGGCCCCGTACGTCAACGCGCTGTGGGAAGCGGCGTGGCAGGTCCAGTGGGAGACGCGGATCGACCTGGGAAGAGACTGAGCCGTGCCCCGAATCTGCGGGCCGAGCTGGAGGTATGCGAGCGCTTCCGCAGTCCGCACTCGGCCTTCCTCGGCGGCGACGGACGGTGGACGCAGCCGGACCAGGCGAAGGCCCTGGCCTGGGCGGAGTGGCGTCGATCGGTCTGTCCGCAGTGCCATAACCGGCTGGAGGAGTGGGACCGACAGCGCGGAGGCGACCCGCACGCGTACGTCACCGACACGCTGCGCTGCCCCGGCTGCGAGCTGATCGAGCAGGAACGGGATCACATGCCTCATGACCCCTCGGGTTACGGCGTCAAGAGCCAGCTCGGTCCACCCCACTTGCGCAGGAAGCACACGTAGAGCACTGGCATCGCGCTGGCGGTCGACCGGTCCACCCCTGCGGGACTTCACACCGTCACTGGATCTTGGCCACCTTGCGCAGTGTCGTTACCGGTCGCGGCGTGGGACATGGGTGGACGGTGATCCGGGAGACGGAGACCATCTCCCGGACAGTCGACTCGTATGCGGCGTCACTGCTGTTCGCTGCTTCTCCCGGAGGCCTGGACAGGTGAGGTAGGCGAGGACGGTGGCGGATTCGACCGCCACGTCGTCGATCTTCTTCGCCTTGAGGAAGGCCACATAGCACAGGGAGGGGCTTGGCCCCTCGTGGTCGGCGTGGTGATTCCTCTCAAGGCATTGGCGACCGAAGGGCGCTGTTGGTCCCGGATCCTTCCAGGTTCGGCGTCTTGCGCGCCCGTTCGGCCGTGGCGACCAGGTAGCCCGGCAGTTGGAAGCGGCAGTCGACGCGGATCGGCGCGGCCCCGTGACGTGCCAGCGCCCGGAGCGCGGAGGGGCTGTAGGCCTTGCGGAGGCTGATGACGCCGTCGTGCGCCGTGCACGCGCCGCCGACGAGCAGCAGCAGCGGGACGACCGAGAGAAGGGCCGGGTTCCGCCACGCGTCCACGATCAGCAGCTTGTGGGCGACCCGGGTGCCCTCGGATAGGACCATGCGGACCTGTGCGGGCTGGAGGTGGTGCAGGGACATGGCGAAGACCGCGACGTCCCACGACCCCTCCGGGACGTCCATCTCGGTGGCGTCGAGGATCTGTGAGGCCACTCTCGGGTGATCCGCCAGCGGGCCGCTCCGGAAGGCGCGCACGGAGTCCGGGCTGAGGTCGCTGAACGTCACGTGGGCGCGAGGGTGGTCCCGCAGGAGGTGCTGGGCCAGGTGCCCGCGGCCGGCGCCCAGTTCGAGGATACGCGGCTCGTCCAGGTGTCCGACCTGGGCGAGGGTGAGCCGGGAGAAGGTGCGGTACGCCCGGGATAGCCGCTGGAAGCGGGCGAGGCCGTCGAGTCCGCGGCGGGCGCGTGCCGTCGCGCCGGGTTGGTCGATGAGGTCGATCCACTCCGTCCGGTCGGTCTCGTAGAGGCGGTCCCACCAGGTGGCGTCGGGACCCCCGCGGGGCAGAGTGTCGCTGAGCACGGCAGTTCACCTTGCTTTGTCGCAGAGGGGCGGATCGCTCCGTCCCCGGGGAGCGGGTTGTCTCGTCGGGCGGGGCGGGCTGCGGACTCACTGGGCGAGCTGGCCCACGACGGCTCGGAAGAGGCCGGGTGAGGCCTTGCAGCCGGGGACCAGAAGTGCGCGCGGGACGGTGTGAGAGGTGGCGCTCACCAGACCACGGGTGAGCCAGCGGTAGCGGCGGGTGAGGGGGAGCCACTGCCGCTCGTACTGCGTCGGATCTCCCGCGATCAGGGCCTGAGCTGCGGCTCGGGCCTGGGACAGGGCAAGGCTGATGCCCTCGCCGGTAAGGGCGTCTTCGTAGCCGGCGGAGTCGCCGACGAACAGGATCCGGCCGCTGACGCGCTGTTGGGTGACCTGTCTCAGAGGCCCCGCACCTCGCACAGCGGAAGCGGGTACCGCCGTTTCTAGTCGCCGCCCCAGCTCGGGGAAGCGGTCCAGCAGCATGGCGTAGGCGTCCTGCGGGCCTGGGACGGAGGCGAGTTTGTCCGGGCGGTACAAGAAGGCCACCCCGACCTGATCGGCGGCGACCGGGGTGACGTAGGCCTCCGCCTGTGGACCCCAGGACACCTCGACGCGGTCGCTCCACGGCCGGATACGCCAGTGGCGACGGAGCCCGAAACGTCGTCGGCGGCCCGTCCTGACGGCCATACCGAGCTGACGGCGCATGGGGGAGTGGAGTCCGTCCGCCGCCACGAGCCACCGCGCCCGCAGGCCGAGGACGGTGACGGACGCGGTTTCCTGGGCGATCCCGGTGACCCGGGCCTGTTCGCACCGCACCCCGGCCGACTGGGCGGCGGCGAGCAGCGCGGTGTGCAGGTCGGTGCGGCGCACGCCCAGGCCGTGGCCCTGCGGGAAGGGAGCGTGCGCGCGCCGGCCCGACAGGTCGAGGTAGTCGATCCCCGCGAGCGGTACCCCTGGCGGGTACACCCCCAGGGCGTGCAGACGCCGGACCCCCGCCGGCATGAGCCCCTCGCCACACGCCTTGTCGACCGGGCCCGGCCGTCGCTCGAAGAGCGTGACGGACAGCCCGGCCCGCGCCGCGTGCACGGAGGTGGCCAGGCCGGCCGGCCCGCCGCCCACGACGACGAGGTCGGTGTCGTATCGCGGGCGCGTCACGTGACGGCGCCCAGCGCCGTGTTCTCCACGCGCAGACGTACGGCCAGCACGAAGCCGTTGGCGACGGTGAACAGCAGCGCCGTCGTCCAGGCGTTATGCACGAGGGGCAGTGCCAGTCCTTCCACGACCACCACGACGTAGTTGGGATGGCGCAGCCATCGATAGGGGCCGCGCCGCACGAGCGGGAGCCCCGGCACCACGATGACGCGAGTGTTCCAGCGCGGCCCCAGAGCGCTGACGCACCACCAGCGCACCCCTTGCGCGAGGAGTACGAGTCCCAGCGCCGCCCAGCCCACGACCGGTACGAACGGGCGCTGTGCCAGGCTGACCTCGAGCAGGATGCCCACGAGGAGCAGGGTGTGCACCGCGACCATCGCCGGATAGTGACCGCTGCCGAACTCGACGCCGCCGGCCGCCCTGGCCCACCGGGAGTGCCGGCGCGCGACCACGAGTTCCAGCACCCGCTCCGCGGCCACGGCGGCCACCAAGACCACCAGCCATCCGGGTACGGCCGTGAGATCAGCGTGCATCGCGGTGCTCTCCTCGGTGAGGAGCCGGTGCCGACCCGGGACGCAGGCCAGGTTCAGACAGAGAACACAAGAGCGGCATTTTGACCTCCGAAGCCGAATGACGTGCTCAGCGCGGTGCGCATGGGGACGGCCCGGGGGACGTCGAGGACCACGTTCAGGTCCGCCTGGGGATCGACGCAGGTCGTTCCCGCGACCGGCGGGATCGTCTGGTGTTGCAGCGTCAGCACGGTGACGACCGCCTCGATGGCGGCCGAGGCACCCATGCAGTGACCGGTCATGGCCTTGCTGGCGGTGACGGGCGGAGCCGCCGCGAACACGCGGCCGATCATGGCGGCCTCGATCAGGTCGCCGGCCCTGGTGGCGGTGCCGTGCGCGTTGACGTGATGGATGTCAGCGGGGACGAGCCCGGCGTCCGCCAGCGCGCCGAGCACGGCCGCCTCCGCCCCGCGCCCCTCGGGATGCGGCGAGGTGGGGTGGTATGCGTCCGTGGAGGCCCCGTACCCGCACAGCCGGGCACGCACGGGAGCCCGGCGGTTCCGGGCGTGCTCCAGGGTCTCCAGCACCAGGACGGCAGCGCCCTCGCCGAGGACGAATCCCGTGCGGTCGCGGTCGAAGGGGCGGCAGCCCACCGGACCGCGTGAACCGTCGGACAGCACACCCAACTGGGCGAAGCAGGCGGCGGTCATCGCCGTGCGCACCGACTCGCTTCCTCCGGTCAGCACGACGTCGCAGGTGCCCGCGCGCAGCAGATCGCGGGCCACCCCGATGGCCGTGGCTCCCGAGGCGCACGCGCTGCTGGTGACGAAGTTGGGGCCCTGGGCGTTCACCCGCATCGCCACTTCGCCCGCAGCCATGTTCGGCACACTGCGGGGGAGCGCCCGGGGCGACACGTGCGCTGCCCGGCCCTCGTCCAGCAGGCGGAACTGCTCGCCGTAGCGTTCGATGCTGTTGCTCCCCACCCCGAGCACGACTCCCACGCGGGGTGCGCGCCACTGCGACGCGTCGAGTCGGGCGTCGAGCAGCGCCTGGTCGGCGGCGGCCAGGGCCAGCTGGGTGAAGCGGTCCAGGCGCCTGCTCAGCCGGCCGCCGAGCAGCTGCTCGGGGTCGAACTTCTCCGGGCGGCACGAGCTGTTGACCGGCAGGCCCGTGAGCACGGGGTCCTCCGTCACCTCGGGGCGCGCGGCGCACATCCCCTGCCAGAAGTCCTCGGCCCCTGTCCCCGGTGCGGTGATCAGGCCCACGCCCGTGACCGCGATGTCTCCGGGACGCGTCTCGCCGTTCACCATGGGAGACTCCGAAACGGGAGGGAGTCCAGGACGCGCGTCGGACGGATCACGGCGTGCGAGCTTCCCGCGCCGCCGACGCCACGTCGACGGCGGGGCGGCGCTCCCCGGCGGCGGTGGTCTGGATGATTTCCGCGGCCCGGCCGAGCGTGGTCTCCGCTGTGACCCCGTCCAGGTCGGCAGGCAGATCGATACCCAGATCCGATTCGAGCGTGACGATCACTTCGATGAGGGTCAGGGAATCCACCTCGAGTTCGCGAAAGGTCATCTCCGGACGGAGCGAATCGGGATCACGGTCGATCTGGTGCGCCAGAACAGAGATCAGCTGCTGCTGCATCTCCTCGGGAGAACTGTTCACATGTGGCTCCAAAAGATATGAGCTGTCATCGAAATGATCCCGGATCACTCGTCGAGGGAATGTGGCGTGATGAAAGCCGTCCTTCGCCTACGGGCCTCGGTCCGCCGATGGGAACCGATCCGCCGACGGGCGTGGGTCGTCGGAATCACCACCGAAGGAGGACCAGCTCGCTGGCGAAACCGGGGCCCATTGCCAGCATCAGACCGACCGAGCCGTTCGCGGGCGCGGATTCCAGCGACATGCGCAGCACGTCGAGTACGGATACGGAGGACATGTTTCCGTGCGCGGCCAGTGACTGCCGGGAGTGGGCCAATGCCTGCTGCGGCAGCTCGAAGGCGCGCTCGACCACGTCGATGACCTTGGGGCCGCCGGGATGGCACATCCACCGACCCACCTGGTCCGGTGCCAGCCCGTGATCGGCTAGGAAGGCGGCCACGTCCTCGGGGAGCCCCTGTTCAGCGATTCGCGGTACGTCGGGCGAGAGCACGAGGGTGAAGCCGTTGGCGCCGATGCGCCAGCCCAGCGCGTCCGTGCTGTCGGGGTAGAGACGGCTTCGCGTCGCCAGTACGTGTGGCCCCGCGTGAGAGCCGCCCCGCTGCTCGCCGAGCATCACCACGGCCGCCGCACCGTCGCCGAAGAGGCTGGCGGCCACCAGGCCGGCCATCGACCGGTCCTCGTGCTGCACGGTCAGCGAACAGAGCTCGACAGCGAGCAGTACACCGACCTGGCCAGGAAAACCCCGCAGGTAGTCGTGTAGGCGTGCCACGCCCGCGGCGCCCGCCGCGCATCCCAGACCGAACAGCGGTACCCGTTTGACGTCTTCCCGCAGCCCGACCCGCTGAGCCAGCCGTGCCTCCAGCGACGGCACGACCAGACCCGTCACCGTGGTGCTGAAGACGACATCAACCTCGTGCGGCGCGATCCCGGCAACTGCCAGCGCATCCCGTAGCGCCCGCTCGGTCAGTTGCATCGCGTGTTCCAGCCACGTGTCATTGCTGTGGGTGAATCCGGCCAACGCAGGATAGTCCTCCACCGGCAATGCCACATTGCGGGTGCGCACCCCCGAATTGGCAGAGATCTTGGACAGGACCCGTCCTGCTTCCGGCCTGTCCTTGAGAACCCCTTCGGCAAACGCGGAGGTGAGAAGATCCTGTTCGTAGCGATGTTCAGGGACGGTGACTCGCACTGCCGCGACGCGTGGGCCGCCGCTCGTCCCCGGGGACGGTGGCCGCCCGGAAAGATCAGGCCCAGCGCTCATACATCGCTCCTCTACCACGTTCGGCTCCGCTGCACTGTAGAGACCGGCAGACCAAAGAGCACGGCAAACCGCCGCCCGGACACGGGCCCGTTCTCCTCCTCTGTCCGACCCGACCGCAGGGCCTGGTCATAGGAAGTACAATCCGGCCGCAATTCGCCACACCAGAAACCTTCCTGACGCGTTCCCGCATCGTGCCAAGGCACAATTCGTAACTCCGGACGAACCGTGGGCCCGGATGTTTCAGCCGAGTGAGACCTGTGCACGGATAACGGCCACGCATTGCGTCAGGAGAGAGATGGCCAAGGCCATGCCCGCCCAAATGCTTTCGCAGCAGCAGCAGCAGCAGCGGAGGCGAGCGTGGGCCGTGCTTTGGCTCACTCTTCTGTGCACCGTCGTCTGCACGTTCGTGGCGGTCGAAACCTGGAAGGTCATGGTCAGCGGTGGCTTCGACGCCGACGGCACGGAGGCCACCCAGGCCGACGCCCTGCTGCGCCGGGATCTGACCTCGGGCCCGCCCGATCTCACGTTCCTGATCGGCTCCAAGGACACCTCCGTTGACGCAACCTCGGTGCGAGTGACAGCGGCCGGCTTGACCCAGCGCCTGCGCGGCCAACCTGGAGTCGCGTCCGTGCACTCCTACGGGGAACCTCGCGACCCGGCCCAGCACTCCCCGTCCGCCCGCTACACGGTGATCACCGCGCTGCTGGCCGGCGACGAGAACCAGCGCGTCGCCACGGCCCGCCGCGTCGTGCCGCTCGTCACCGGCGACTCCCCGGGCGTGCACGTCGGAGCCACCGGTCCCGCGTGGACCAGCGCCCAAGCCACCGATGGCAGTGCGCGCGACCTCCTGAAGGCCGAACTCCTGAGTGCGCCACTGGTGCTGCTCGCCCTTGTCGGTGTGTTCCGATCGGTGATCGCCGCGCTCGTTCCCCTGGCCGTCGCCGCCGTCGCCGTCGCCGTCACACTGGCCCTGCTACGACCGCTCGCGGCACTCGTCCCGCTGTCCGTGTTCTCCACCAACCTCACCGCAGCCCTCGGCTTTGGCCTCACCGTCGACTACTGCCTCTTCCTCGTCACCCGCTACCGAACCGAGCGCACCACCGGCAGCGATCCGCGGCACGCGGTCCGCACGACGCTGCAGACCGCCGGGCGCGCCGCTGCTTTCTCCTCCGTCGTCATCGCCTCCGTCATGGCGGCCCTCCTGTTCCTCCCCCTCCCCTTCCTGCGCTCCATGGCGTACGCAGGAATCCTTGTCGCACTGTGCGCGGCGGCTGCCAGCCTCGTCGTCGTGCCGAGACTCCTCCTGCTCCTCGACCACCGCCTCGTCCGCCCGGCACACACCGGAAGCGGGCCACCGCGCGACCCGTTGCGCGCCGGACGGTTCTGGCCGGCCACCGCGCGAGCCGTCACTCGCCGCCCCGCCGTGTGGGGAGCCGGTGCTCTGCTCGTCCTGACCGGATTGCTCGTGCCTGCTCTGCACCTGCAACCGGGGCCCGTCGACGAACGGATCCTGCCGAGCAGCACTGAAGCACACGCCGTGGCCGACGCCCTGCGGGAAGCACTGCCCGACACCCAGGGAAGCACGCTAACCATCGCACTGCCCATGAGCTCCTACGCGCACCACGCGAACGGCTGGGAGCGCTACGCGCGCTCCTGGTCCCGGGCGCAGCCCGACGGGGCCATCACCACCCCTCGCGCCCGCTACCGGGCGGGTCGCACGGTCGGTCCTGGTGACCCCACCATGCAGCGGTCCAGCGGTGCCTGGTTCAACGCCGTCGTTCCCCACCCGCCCGAAAGCAGCGCGGCCGCCGACGCCGTGCAACAGGCCCGAGAGCTCGACGCGCCGGGTGGGCACATGGTGGGCGGGAACGCCGCGCACTTCGACGACACGCAGGACGCTCTGCGCCGTACTCTGCCGGCGGCAGCCCTCGTCGTCACCGCCGGCACGGTGTTCCTGCTGTTCTGCTTCACCGGAAGCGTCTTCCTGCCCCTCAAGGCGGTCGTGGTGGCCGCGCTGAGCATGTCCGCCTGCTTCGGCGCGGTGACCTGGGTCTTCCAGGACGGCCGTCTCGGCACCGCGCTCGGTGCCTTCACCGTCACCGGAACCGTCAACGTCAGCATTCTGATCCTGCTGTTCTGCGTCGCCTTCGGACTGTCCATGGACTACGAGGCCTTTCTCCTGTCGTGTATCCAGGAGGAGTACCGAGCTTGCGGCGACAATCGCCTCGCCGTCGAAACCGGTATCGCACACACCGGACGCCTCGTCACCGTCGCCGCCCTCGCCGTGGCGACCGCCATGGCGGGCCTCGCCACCTCCGGCATCACCCTGCTGAAAGTCCTGGGATTCGGACTCACGGTCGGCGTCGTCATCGACGCCACCCTCGTCCGCACCATCCTCGTACCGGCTGCCATGTGCCTGGCCGGCCGGGCCAACTGGTGGCCCCGAGGCCGCTCCGTCCCCTCCCCGTCCACGCTCCCACCGGACGCTGAAGTGAAGAAGCAGGCGGGTGACATGCCGGTACCAAGCCTTCCCCGGTAACACGTGGGGGAGGGGCTGTTGGTGTATGGGGTGGTGGCTGGTCTGCTGCGAGGCTGATTGGGTGGTTCGGTCGGGGTGATCGGGGGTGTGTGGGCTGGGGTTATGCGTTGAGGGCGGATGGGTCTGTTGTAGGTAGCTCTAGCCTGTAGTGGATCGTTTGGTGTTTGCGCTTGTGAGCAGGCGGTGGGTGGGCGTCAGCGGAATCGTGGAGTGGATGTCCTGGTAGCGAGTGCAGGACGGGGTTGTGGTCGCTGTCATGGCGTGGCTAAGAACTCCTATCGGAATGACTTCAGGCGTCGCCAGCAGATGAGTGCGCATCCGAGGGTGAGGAAGGCTTCGTGGATGTCGTCGCGTATCTCC
>NZ_JBHXEN010000101.1:0-8514 GCF_042724695.1 Streptomyces sp. NPDC127068
CACCACACCCTCCTTCGTGAACCCCCGCTCACCCGCAGCATCCGGCACGTACTTCACACACACAACGATCCGCAAGCTCACAGCGAACACTCCTAGCACGTCGTCACTTCCGGCTGGACTTCCGCAGCATAGGTGCCGGAAGTAGCCATTTCCGGTCGCGGCAGGGCCGCATCCCGCACGATATTACTCACCAGTAGACATCGGGAGGAGGGGCCGAGCAAGCGCTGGGAATGTGAGGTGGGCAATGCCCCGCCGAACCGGCACCCGGGGCGGCCCCGGTGCGCTCCGGAGCGCACCGGAGCGTCAGACGGTCTCGGCGATGGCGGCGATCACATCGGCCGGGCGGGGCTGGCCGGTCGCCCGGCGGATGACCGCCCCGCCGGAGTCGAGGACGAGCACGGTCGGCGTACGGACGATGCCGAGGGCCCGGACCAGCGCGAGGTGCTCCTCGGCGTCGATCTCGACGTGGCGCACGCCCGGGACCATGTCCGCCACCCGGGCGAGCACCCGACGCGTGGCGCGGCAGGGCTGACAGAAGGCAGAGGAGAACTGGACCAGTGTCGCCCGCTCCCCCAGGGCCGCCCCGAGTTGCGCCGCGTCAAGGCTTCCCGGAGTGCTCTCCGGGGCCGCGCCGTCCATGTCCCGCACTCCCGCGCCTCCTGTTGCGAAGCGGGCGGTTCGACGCCCCGCTCGATGGGCCCGCGCCCGTTCGCGCGCCCTCCACCTGCGAAAACATCCCATGCGGCAGCCGGATTCCCCGCCCTCCGTCCGCCGGGCCCGCGCACCCCCCGAACGGCCGAACCCGAACCCCCCTCGTGGTCGCCCGAACCCGGTAAACAGTACCTTTCAGCAACGTGACGAGGATCTCGCGCTGCGCGGGCGCCAGGACTGGCCCCCGCACCGTTCTTCGGGCACGATCTGCGCAGGCCGGAAAACCTACGGCTGCGTAACTTCCCGCCGGGATCTCCCCTCCCAGGCAGACAGAAGGGCCTTCCTCGTCCCATGGCAGAGCTTGTGTACCGCCCCGTCATCGGCATGGCCCTGACGATGTTCAAAGCCCTTGACCTCAAGATCGACTGCAAGGGTTCGGAGAACATTCCGCGTACCGGAGGGGCGGTGCTGGTCAGCAACCACATCAGCTACCTGGACTTCATCTTCAGTGGGCTCACTGCGCTCCCGCAGAAGCGGCTGGTGCGCTTCATGGCGAAGGAGTCGGTGTTCCGCCACAAGGTGGGGGGACCCCTGATGCGCGGGATGAAGCACATCCCGGTGGACCGCAAGAAGGGCGAGGACGCCTACCAGCACGCACTGGAGTCACTGCGGAACGGCGAGATCATCGGGGTGTTCCCGGAGGCGACCATCTCGCAGTCGTTCACGCTCAAGAGCTTCAAGTCCGGTGCCGCACGGCTCGCTCAGGATGCGGGCGTGCCGCTGGTCCCGATGGCACTGTGGGGGACGCAGCGGCTGTGGACCAAGGGGCACCCGCGCAACTTCCGGCGTGAGCACATTCCCGTCACCATGCGCGTGGGCGAACCTCTGGAGGCCCCGCGCGACCAGTACGCGGGTGCGATCACCCGCCGGCTGCGCGGTCACGTGCAGGAACTGCTCGAAGCCGCACAGCGCGCCTACCCGGTTCGCCCCAAGGGTCCGGACGACACCTGGTGGATGCCCGCACACCTCGGCGGCACCGCACCCACCCCGGAGGCGGTCAAGGCGGCGGAAGCCAGCTGACCTCGGCCGTCACCGCCCTCCGCCGCCCGCACCGACCGGGTGCCGGGACGACGGGCCGGCCGGGCCCGGTCGAGTCAGCCGGTGAGCGGCGGGTGGACGGTGAGCCGTGCGCCGGGGCTCACCTTCTGGACCAGTTCCGCCAGCTCGGCGCCGGCCGCCTCGGCACCGGCGGCGCCCATCGGCTCCAGGGCCTCCAGCAGGAACAGCACGGAGCCGGACTCCTCGGTGAGTCGGGTGCGTGCGCCCTGACGCCAGTTCCAGCGGCGGCAGGTGACCCCGGCGTCGTCGCACCAGACGACCTCGCCGGGCTCCGGGTGTTCGATCACCCGCTCGCCGCCGGCGGCGGTCGGGAACTCCTCGTCGCCCCGCGCCCGGAGCAGTCGCATCCCGCCCTCGATACGGTCGGCGTCCTCCCCTCCGACGGGTACGAGATGGGCCATGCTGATCGCGTTGTACACGTCGACCAGTGCGTTGATCCGGGGCAGTCCGGCCGCCGAGAGGGCACGCTTGGCCAGCGCCTCCGCGGAGTTGCGGGTGCGGGAGGGCTTGGCGCCGAAGGCGCTGTACG
Source organism: Streptomyces sp. NPDC127068 (assembly GCF_042724695.1). NCBI lineage: Bacteria > Bacillati > Actinomycetota > Actinomycetes > Kitasatosporales > Streptomycetaceae > Streptomyces > Streptomyces sp. NPDC127068. The sequence continues at coordinate 2,300 of NZ_JBHXEN010000101.1, forward strand.
CCGTGCGCCAGGCGACCATGTGGGGGTCCTCGTGGGGCGCCCGCCCGTCGAGCCGGATCGCGAGGCGCCGGGCCGCGTCGTCCAGCAGGGCCGAGGTCGCCTCGGTGCTGGGGGTGTTGACGAGTCCCTGTGCCTCGATGGCGACACGGGTGAAGCCCGGAACGAGAGCGTGGACCTCGTCGGACACGGTGAGCGTGATGGTCATGGTCTGCCTTGTCTGCCCTGGGTCGGTTCGGGACGGCGGGTGCGCCTCACAGTGCGGTGGGCAGGGTCTGCCACAGCGCCGGGCGGTCCGGCGCCTCCTTGAGGGCGCGCAGCACCGTCGGATGCGGTGCAGCATACAAGACCGGATAGTCCACCTCGCTGAACTCCGGGCGGACAGGGAAGGCCAGCCGCTCCCGCTCCAGGGAGAACTGTGCGTCGATGTCCCCGGTGTTGCCGCGGGGGTCCTGCCGGAGCCAGCCGTCGCACCCCGGCAGCTTCAGGGCCACCAGGCCGTGGACGAGCGGGGCGGTGCCGTCGTCCTCGGTGAGCCGCTGGTAGCAGAGGCCGGCCGGGACGTCGCCGGCCCGCAACAGGGCGACCAGGGCGTGCGACTTGGCGTGACAGATGCCCGTCCGCAAGGCGAGCACGTCGGAGGCGCGCCAGGTGACCCGTAGATCCCCCGCGTCCGCCGAATGCGGAATCCGGTCCCGTACGTACTCGTAGGCCGCCCTCGCATAGTCATGCGGTTCGCGTGTCCCAGCACCCCACTCGGCGGCCCACCGGCGCACCCGTGGATGGTGATGGTCGACGGCCTCGTCGGCCGCGAGATAGGCGGACAGTTCCCGGGAATCCTCCATGAGCTGCATACCTAAGCATAGGTATGCAGCTCATGGAACTTCAATGCATAAACCGGGGCGGGTGCGGTGGACGGCGTCACGGCACCGCCTGCCGCGTCTAGCGCGCCATCTCCTCCTTGAGCGCCGCCAGGAACCCGTCGACGTCGTCCGCACGGGTGTCGAACGAGCACATCCACCGCACGTCCCCGGCGGTCTCGTCCCAGAAGTAGAAGCGGTAGCGCTTCTGTAGCCGCTCGCTCACGTCGTGCGGCAGCCGGGCGAACACCGCATTGGCCTGCACCGGGTGGAGGATCTCCACCCCGGGCACCGACCGGACGCCCTCGGCCAGCCGCCGGGCCATCTCGTTGGCGTGCCGGGCGTTGCGCAGCCACAGGTCCTTGGCGAGCAGCGCTTCGAGCTGCACCGACACGAACCGCATCTTGGAGGCGAGTTGCATGGACAGCTTGCGCAGGTGCTTCATCCGGCGCACCGCGTCGGGGTTCAGCACCACCACGGCCTCGCCGAACAGCGCGCCGTTCTTCGTGCCGCCGAGGGACAGCAGGTCGATGCCGACGGCGTTGGTGAAGGTGCGCATCGGCACGTCCAGCGAGGCCGCGGCATTGGCTATCCGGGCGCCGTCGAGGTGGACGACCAGGCCCAGGCCGTGCGCGTGGTCACAGATCGCCCGGATCTCGTCGGGCGTGTAGACGGTGCCCAGTTCGGTGTTCTGGGTGAGGGAGACGACCTGCGGCATCGCGCGGTGCTCGTCCTCGAAGCCCCACGCCTGACGGTCGATCAGCTCCGGGGTGAGCTTGCCGTCGGGGGTGGGAACGGTGAGCAGCTTGAGCCCGCCGACCCGCTCCGGTGCGCCGCCCTCGTCCACGTTGATGTGTGCGCTCTCCGCGCAGATCACCGCACCCCAGCGGTCGGTGACCGCCTGGAGCGCGACGACGTTGGCGCCCGTCCCGTTGAAGACCGGGAACGCCTCGGCGGTGGCACCGAAGTGGCTGCGGATGACTCCCTGGAGGTGTGCGGTGTAGTCGTCCTCGCCGTAGGCGACCTGGTGGCCGCCGTTCGCGAGGGCGAGCGCCGCCATGACCTCCGGGTGGGCACCCGCGTAGTTGTCACTGGCGAAACCGCGGACCTCCGGATCGTGATGGCGCTTCGCGTCGGTGCGGGGAGGGTTCACGGCTTCTCGGTGAGCCACAGACGGGTTCCGTTCACTTCACTGGCGGGCCGCTCCCAGACCCCGACGATCCGGTCGGCCAGGTCCTTGACGTCGGTGAAGCCCGCGAACTTCGCGCTGGGGCGCTCGGCGCGCATCGCGTCGTGCACCAGTGCCTTGACCACCAGGATCGCAGCCGCCGCGGCGGGGCCGTCCTCGCCCCCCGCCTTGCGGAAGTCGTCGCCGAGGGCGAGCGTCCACGCTTCGGCCGCGGCCTTGGCGGCGGCGTAGGCGGCGTTCCCCGCGGTGGGGCTGCTGGCGCCCGCGGCGCTGATGAGCAGGAAACGTCCCCGGTCGCTGCGCTTGAGGGCCCCCTCGAAGGCCAGCGAGGTGTGCTGGACGGTGCGGATGAGGAGCTTCTCCAGCAGGTCCCAGTCGGCCAGGTCCGTCTCGGCGAACGACCGGCCGCCCCGCCAACCGCCGACGAGGTGCACCAGGCCGTCGATCCGCCCGTACTCCTGCTCGATCCGCTCGGCCCAGGCGTGGGTGGCCGGCTGGTCGAGGAGGTCGACGGTCTCACCGGTGACGGTGGCTCCGCCGTGTGCGTAGCGCGCCGCGTCGACCGCCTCGGCCAGTCGTTCCACGTCGGCGTCGGCGCCGACCACCGTGGCTCCGGCCTCGGCGAGGCGCAGCAGTGTCGCCCGTCCCGCCGGGCCCGCCGCTCCGGCCACTGCGATCACCGCACCGTCCAGCGCGTCCTTGCCGTCCATCGTGCTCACCTCCGGGCTGCCCTCCGGGTTCACGCGGCCACCTCGCGGGCGCCGACGGGGTCGGCGGACCCGGTGTCCATGGTGGACGCGGTGATGCCCCTGGTCGAGGCGATCACGTTCTTGAGTTTCTTGGCAAGCGCCTCATAGAACATGCTCAGGGGAAACTCGTCCGGAAGCACGTCGTCCACGAGCTTGCGGGGCGGCAGGGTGAGGTCGAGGGCGTCGGGGCCCTTGGCCCAGCGGGAGCCGGGGTGCGGGGCGAGATAGGCGGACACCAGTTCGTAGCCGGCGAACCAGTGGACGAGCTTCGGGCGGTCGATGCCGTCCCGGTACAGCTTCTCGATGTCGGCGCACAGCTGGTTGGTGACCTGCGGTGCCCGGTCCCAGTCGATGTGCAGCTTGTTGTCGGTCCAGCGCACCACGTCGTGCTTGTGGAGGTACGCGAAGAGCAGCTGACCGCCGAGGCCGTCGTAGTTGCGGACGCGCTCACCGGTCACCGGGAAGCGGAACATCCGGTCGAACAGGACGGCGAACTGCACGTCACGCCCCTGCGGGAAGCCGTCGGCCTCCAGCTTGACGGCCTCCTTGAAGGCCGTGAGGTCACAGCGCAGCTCCTCCAGGCCGTACATCCAGAACGGCTGGCGCTGCTTGATCATGAACGGGTCGAAGGGCAGGTCGCCGTGGCTGTGGGTGCGGTCGTGGACCATGTCCCACAGGACGAACGCCTGCTCGCAGCGTGCCTGGTCGCCGATCATCGCGTCGATGTCCGGGGGCAGCTCCAGCCCGAGCAGGTCCACGGAGGCGCTGGTGACCCGGCGGAAGCGGGCGGCCTCGCGGTCGCAGAAGATGCCGCCCCAGGTGAACCGCTCGGGGGCCTCGCGCACGGCTATGGTCTCGGGGAAGAGCACCGCGGAGTTGGTGTCGTAGCCGGCGGTGAAGTCCTCGAAGGTGATCCCGCAGAACAGCGGGTTGTCGTAGCGGGTGCGCTCCAGCTCGGCGAGCCAGTCGGGCCACACCATGCGCAGGACGACCGCTTCGAGGTTGCGGTCCGGATTGCCGTTCTGCGTGTACATGGGGAAGACGACCAGGTGCTGGAGGCCGTGCTCACGGCGCGCGGCCGGTTGGAAGGCCAACAGCGAGTCGAGGAAGTCGGGAACCCGGAAGCCGTCGGCGGCCCACCGTCGCAGATCGGCGACCAGGGCGGCGTGGTAGGCGGCGTCGTGCTCCAGCAGCGGCGAGAGGGCCTCGACGGCAGCGGTGACGCGCTCCACCGCGGTGGCGGCTCCGGCCGGGTCCGGCGCGTGGTCGGCGTCGAAGTCGATCGACCCGTCCTTCGACTGCCAGGCCCTGATCTCCTCCACGGCGGCCTTGAGCAGGGGCCAGGACGGGTGGTCGACCACCCGCTCCGACGGAGAAACCCGCCCCTCCGCACCCGTCTGCACAAGAACATCCGTCATATCTCACCCTCCACGGGAAAACCTTCCGTATGGACACCGTATGCGGGCAAGGATCTCCACAGCAAGAGGGGGTGCCGGAAAATATCCGGTCCAGAGTCACTACAACCGTGATTCTTCCTGCCTCCAGCCCGTCATTCAAAGGGCGAGGGCCGACCCCGTCCGTCCGGGGAACCGTGCTCCGGCCCCGCCCACGGTGGCGGATAGGCTGCGCCGAGCCCCAGGGCGGCACCCCGGCGGCGGCCGGGCGCTGCCCGGTGGACCGCACGGGACCGTCCGCCGTCGACGGAAGCGAGCACCCGTGCACCTCCTCACCATCGGTCACCGCGGCATCATGGGCGTCGAGCCCGAGAACACCCTCCGGTCCTTCGTCGCCGCCGAGGAGGCCGGTCTCGACGTCATCGAGTTGGACCTCCACCTCAGCAAGGACGGCGCCCTCGTCGTCATGCACGACACCGACGTCGACCGGACCACCGACGGCAGCGGTCCCATCGCCGAACACACCCTGGCCCAGTTGCGCGCCCTGGACGCGGGGCGCGGGGAGCGCGTCCCCGTCTTCGAAGAGGTCCTGGACGCGGTGCGCGCCCCGCTCCAGGCGGAGATCAAGGACGTCGCCGCGGCCCGCTCCCTCGCCGCCGTGATGCACGCCCGCGACCTGGTCCAGCGGGTCGAGGTGCTGTCCTTCCACGACGCGGCCCTGGCGGAGGTCGCCCAGCTGGTCCCCGGGGTGCGCACCGCGCTGGTGGCGAGCCGGTACGGACTCGACGTGGTGGACCGGGCCACCGCGGTCGGCGCGGGCACGCTCGTCCTGAACATCCGCCGTCTCACCCTCGAACTGGTGGAGCGCGCCCGCAAGGCCGACCTGCGGATCATCGGATGGGTCGTCAACACCCCGGAGCACCTGGCCCTGGCCCGGGCGCTCGGCCTCGACGGTGCGACGACCGACCACCCGGAGATCAAGCGGGCCGCCGCCGGCACCGACTGAGCCGGACCGAGGCACCCGAAGCGTCCGGTGCGCCCCGAGCGTCCGCCGGTGCGGTGGTGTGAAGCCCTTGGGGTACGTGACGAGTTCCTCGCCCATCGTGGTGAACAGGTGCGCCCCGCCATCCGTTGTTGGGGACGAAGGCTCGGTGCGCAAGCGGCCCCGGGGGTCTCCTGGGGCCGGGCTCCCGACGCGCGCCGAGCCACTCGGCCTCGGGCTTGCACACACCCGGAAGCGAGTCCGTCAGGGGCCGGGTAGCAGACCGTACGCCCGAAGGGACACCGCACCATGACCGTCTCCCGGCCGCCACGCGACCGCGTTCCCGTTCTCGACTCCGCCTTCCTGGGTGCCGCCTGTATCGGCCACGAGCCCGAACTGTTCTTCCCCCGGGGGGAATCGGAGCGTTGGGAACAGTCCATCGAGAAGGCCAAACACATCTGCGGGGGCTGCACGATACGGGTCGACTGCCTACGGCACGCGGTCGACAACTCCGAGGCCGACGGGGTGTGGGGAGGTCTCACCCCCGCGGAACGCCGCAGGTTCCGGCGTGCCCTGCGCACCCTGTACGGGGCGGACGACGCCCTGGTGCGACGGCTGCTGACCGGTGAACGGCTGTTGGTGCCGCCGGAACACCTGGGTTCCGTCGTCTGGCAGTTGGCCTGGCACGGTTGGCGCATCGAGCGCATCTGTCTGGCGACCGCGGTGCCCCGGCCGCGGGTCCGGCGCTCGCTGGCGGCGGCCCAGTCGTCGGCGGACTTCCTGCGCGCCGCCGGCATCGACCCGCGCCCCCGGTCGACGCGCGTCACCGGCTCGGGTACGGACCGCGCCGGGCGACCGGGCGCCCCGGCACCGGGCAGCCGGCAGGTGGCCTGATCCCCGCCGGGGCCGTCGGAACGTGGCGGCGGGAGCGACGGCCCCGGCGGCCGGTGGGGGGGGGGGGCCCGGGGGCCCCCCCCCCCCCCCCCCCCCCGCGGGGGGGGGGCGGGGGGGGGGGCACCCCCCCCCCGCCCGCCCCGGGGCCCC
>NZ_JBHXEN010000102.1:0-8261 GCF_042724695.1 Streptomyces sp. NPDC127068
TGCCGCACCGCGCGGTCCGGCTCAGCCACGACGTGCCGGCGAACACTGCCCTGCTGACCAAGGTCGCGGCCTCGATCTCACACCCGGTCCGTTCGATTGGGTGCGGTGATCCCCTCAGCACCCACGTCAGGCACACCCCCACATGACCCTCAACGCCAACCCGCGCAAGGGCAACAGCCACACCTGGGAGGACGTCCAGCACGAGCTGTGCGACGTGATGCTGTCCAGCATGGTGGCGCCGTACCCCGCGTTGACCTGCGGGGGTGGCCCGGCGCGGGGACAATCGGGGCCATGGCACCCACTCCCGGTCCGGCCCCCGGCACCCCGTACGACCGGCTGCTGCCCGACCTCCTCGCCGCGGGCCGCCCCCACCGGCTCGCCCTGACCGGAGGCTGGGCCGCCCGCGCGCACGGCCTGGTGGCCCGGGCGAGCCGTGACGTGGACCTCGCGACGGCCAGCCCCGTGCCCCTCCCGGAGATCGCCGCCGACGTCCGCGGGGAACTGGAACGCCGGGGCTGGACCGTCCGGGCGGGGGAGCGCGGGCCGCTGTCCGCCCGGTTCACCGTGGAGGCGCCCGTCGACGGTGCCACCACGCGGCCGGTCACCGTGGACCTCCCGGGAACGGCCCGCCCCGCCCCGGTCGGCGTCGTCCTCTACAAGGAGGCGTTGTGGCATCCGCCGGTCGCCACCCCGATCGGGCTCGCCCTCGCCCTGGAGGACCTGACCGGGACGAAGGTCCGCGCGCTCGCCGATCGGGGCCTGGCCCGCGACCTGGTGCACGTGCACGCCGTCGCCGACCGCTGGAGCCGCCCGGACCTGGAGGAACTGGGCCGCCGGCACGCCCCCGACACCTTCGACCCGCGTGACCTCCAGGCCCGGCTCTCGGGTGCGGAGTGGATGGACGAACGGGAGTTCCGCGCGTACGGGATCGGCCGCGTCGAGACCGCGGCGCTGCGCGCGTGGGCGCAGGAGTGGGGCGACGAGATCGCGGAACGCCTGGTGGAGGGCGGGCCGCCGCCGGACGACGAGGCGTGAACCGGCAGCGCGCGCTCAGCCGGGGCTCGGCGGGTCCGGGGGCCGGTCCCAGGTACGGGTCTCGGCGGCGTCCGAGGGCGGCGGGGGCGGCTGCGCGGCGGGCGCGGTGGAACGGGTGGGCCGACCGGCCATGACGAGTGCGCCCAGCAGGATCAACAGGCCGCCGCCCAGGGCGCCGACCACCCCCCAGCCCAGGCCCGAGCCGTCGCCGCGCACCGCCAACTCGCCCAGCGCCTGCCCGACCCGGACCATCCACAGGACGGTGAGGCCGAGGACCACCAGGCCCGCCAGCGCCACCGCCGGCCGGGACCTGAACACCACTCCCGCCAGGACCACCAGGGCCGCCCCGAGGAACGGCAGGAACAGCGAGAGGAACAGCTCCGCGCGGGCGTCCGTCACGCCCGGACCCGTGAACAGCTCCCCGACCTCGTAGTACCGCCCGAGGCGGCCGTCGTACCAGGCACGGAAGGGGCTCCAGACGGCGGCCGCCGCACCGATGAGCGCGAGGAGCGACCCGAGCACGTTGCGTGCCATCGTGTCGCCTCCTTCGCGGCCTACGCCACCGACGCTACGCCCGGTGTCCGGGCTCCGCCAGACGGGTGCCCCGAGCGGCGCGGGCCGTTCACCGTACGCGTCGGCACGGTGGCGCAGGCGTCATCCGGTCGGGCGCGCGCCGGTCGCGCAGGCGTCATCCGGTCAGGGGCGCGTGTCGGTGGCGTGGGTGTCGGTGGCGTGGGTGTCGAAGGGACGCACACCGGTGGCGTGGGTGTCCGCGGGCCGCAGCCCGCCACCCGTCGCATGGGTGTCCTGCGGCTTGCTGCCCGTGGCGTGGGTGTCCGCGGCCAACGCGGCTCCGGCGGCGCCGAGCGCGGCTCCCGCGGCCAGGACGGCGACGAGAAGGAGCTTCTTTGCGCGGGTCATGTAACTGATCTCCCATGCGGTCAGTGGCCGGGCGTCGGTCGCACCGGCCGGATGCGGTGGAACCGCTCGTGCCGGAAACGGCGGCGGCGAGCCGCGGCGGCTTCCCCCTGGGTGCCGCCGCGGCTCGCCGTTCCCCCGTTCCCCCTGGTGCTACGGGCGCCTTACGGCTTGCCGCCCGTGGCGTGGTTGTCCGCGGGCCTCGCGGTGCCCCCGGTGGCGTGGTTGTCGAGCGGCTTGACCTTGCCGCCGGTGGCGTGGTTGTCCTTGGCGGCCAGGATCTGGTCGTCCGTCGAGACGGCGTCCTGGGGCTGGGCCTTGCCGGTCTTGTCGGTGCTGCTCATGGTGCTGAACTCCTGTTCCTGGGAGCCGTTGAGACGGCCCGTCCGGCAGCTCCCCCGTGGGCTGCCGGACGGGCGTGCGGCCGACACCGTCATCGGCGTGGCCTGATCGGCTCGCCTGCCCCCCGCTGGGACGAGCCGATGCGATAGATGGTGGCCGAGCGAGATAAACGAACGATGAACGGGCCGGTGACCGGCGGTTTCTCGCCGAACGACGGGATTCCGCGGGCGGGCCGGGTGCATCCCGCGCAGCCCCCTCGGGAAGGGAGACGATCATGGACGTGTCCTGGTTGCCGTCCGGGCAGACCAATTCCGGCCTGATCCCCGCCGGAGCCGAGCGGTCGTCAGGGCGCCCGCGGCCCGGCCCGGCGCGCGGCCGGGCGACCGACCGTCCCCGGGCGCACCCGGGGACGGTGTCACGCCACGGCTGCGGGGCTCAACAGGGACCGCACCTCGTCGGCCTCGCGCGAACCCAACTCCTCGTAGATGGCCAGGGCCTCCGCCCAGCAGGCGCGGGCCCGGTCGGACTGCCCGAGCCGGGCCAGGGACCGGCCCAGCAGCGTCAGCACGTTGCCCCGGCGCCAGGGACCGCCGATCTCCCGCAGCGCCACCAACGCCTGTTCGGCGAGGGCTGCGGACCGGGCGGGTCGACCGGCCGTGAGGTGGGCCTCCGCCAGCCGGAACAGGCTCATGCCCTCCCACAGCCGCTGCCGCGACTCCCGGAATACGGCCAGCGCCTCGGTCAGCTGGTCCAGGGCCTCGGCGAGCCGTCCCGCCTGGGTGAGGGCCATGCCCAGCGCGTAGCGGCCGTTCGCCAGCCGCAGGGTCAGACCGATCCGGTCGTAGATCGCCACGCCCTCCTCGGCGAGCCGCACGGCCGTCTCGGTGCGGCCCGCGGCGAGTTGGATGCGCGACAGGTTGCACAGGGCACTGGCCTCCCCGGGCCGGTTGCCGTCCGCGCGGAACGCCGCGATCGAGTCGCCCAGGTACCGCTCGCCCTCCGCGTGCCGCCCCTCGTACAGGGCGATGATCCCCAGGTCGTTCGGCGCGTTGCAGCGCACCCAGGGGTCGTCCGCGGCGTCGGCGAGCGCCAGGGCGCGGCGCGCCTCCTGCTCGGCCGCGGTGAACCGGCCGGCGGTGCTGTGCACCAGGGACAGCGTCAGCCGGGCCCGGGCCTCCACCCGGGGGTCGCCGTCGCGGGCCGCCGCGTCCCGCAGCGCGGTCGCCGCGGCCTCGTAGCGACGGGCGCACACCCCCGTCTCGGCGAGCGCCTTCGCCGCCATCAGCAGGTCGACGGCGCTGCGCCGGGAGCCGCACCGCTCGCCCTGTCGGACGGCGGCCAGCAGGCATTCGGCCTCGGTGTACAGCCAGTCGAGCGCGGCGCCCCGGTCGGTGAACGACAGGCCGGGGCGGGCGGTGCGTTCGAGGTGGTCGACGGTGCGGTCCCCGGGCCGTTCCAGGGCGTACACGCCGGCCGCCGTGGCGAGGTAGAAGTCGAGGAGCCGGGCGAGGGCGGCGGTGCGTTCGGCGGGCGGCTGTTCGTCGCGTTCGGCGCAGGAGCGCGCGTACAGCCGCAGCAGGTCGTGGAAGCGGTAGCGGCCGGGCGCCGCCGACTCCAACAGCGACGTGTCGACCAGCGCTTCGAGGAGGTCCTCGGTGTCGTCCTCGCACAGGTCGAGCGCCGCCGCCGCGGCGGCGAGGGAGACGTCGGGGCCGTCGGCGATGCCGAGCAGCCGGAACGCGCGGGCCTGCGCGGGCTCCAACTGCCCGTAGCCCAGTTCGAAGGTCGCCTTCACCGCGAGGTCCCCGGCCTGGAGTTCGTCGAGCCGGCGGCGCTCGTCGGCGAGCTTGGCGGCGAGGGTGGACACCGTCCAGGTGCGCCGGGCGGCCAGCCGGGACGCGGCGATCCGGATGGCCAGCGGCAGGAACCCGCATGCGGCGACCACGTCGAGCGCGGCTTCCCGTTCGGAGCCGACGCGCTCCTCGCCGACGATCCGGGTGAACAGCTGCATGGCCTCCTCGGGGGACATCACGTCGAGGTCCACCAGGTGGGCGCCCGCGAGGTCCACCATCCGCACCCGGGACGTGACGAGCGTCGCGCACCCTTCGGTGCCGGGCAGCAGGGGCCGCACCTGGGCCGCGTCCCGGGCGTTGTCGAGCAGCACGAGGACGCGCCGCCCGTCGAGCAGCGTCCGGTACAGCGCGGCGCGCTCCTCCAGGGTCTCGGGGATCGACGGGTCCGGGGTGCCCAGGGCGCGCAGGAACGCGCCGAGGACCGCCTCGGGTTCGGCGGACCGGGGGCCGGCGCCCTGGAGGTCGACGTACAGCTGGCCGTCCGGGAACCGGGTCCGTGAGGCGTGGGCGACGTGCACCGCGAGGGTCGTCTTGCCGACCCCGCCGATGCCCGCGACCGCGGAGACCGCCATCACCCGTCCCTCGGCGGTGGCCAGCACCTCGCTCAGCTCCGAGACGAAGGCCGCGCGGCCGGTGAAATCGGGTACGGTGGCGGGGAGTTGAGCAGGTCTGACGGGTGCGGCGACCGGTTCGGGCGTGGCCGTCACGGGTTCGGCGAGCGCCGGGTCGGCGCGCAGGATGCCCTGTTGCAGTTCGCTGAGGCCGGGCCGCGGATCGACGCCCAGTTCGTCGGCGAGCAGGCGTCGGGTGTCCGCGTACACGGCCAGCGCCTCCGCCTGGCGGCCACTGCGGTACAGCGCCAGCATCAGCAGTTCCCGCAGCCGTTCGCGCAGCGGGTGCGCGGCGGTCAGCGCGGTCAGCTCCGAGACGGCCTCGGCGTGGCAGCCCTGTTCGAGGTCCAGGTCGAGCCGGGTCTCCAGGAGTTGGAGCCGCAGTTCCTCCAGCCGGGTCCGCTGGGTGTCCGCGTAGGGTCCGGGCACGCTCGCCAGCGGCTCGCCGTCCCACTGGGTGAGGGCCTGGTTCAGCAGGGTCCGCGCCCGCTGGAGGTCACCCTCGGCGCGTGCCTTCTCGGCGCCGGCGGCGAGGTCCTCGGCGTGCGTCAGGTCCAGCGCTTCGGACGGCATCCGGATGGCGTAGCCGCCGGCCTCGGTGACGAGGACGCCGGGGCCGAGGGCCTTGCGCAGTCGGGAGGCGTAGGTGCGGACGGCGGCCAGGGCCTGGGAGGGGGGATCGTCGCCCCACAGCGCGTCGATCAGCTGGGCCGCCGTCGCCATCCGGCCGTCGCGCAGCAACAGCGCGGCGAGCAGGGCGCGTTGCTGGGGCGAGCCCATCGGGAGCGGGGTGGGGCCGCGCCAGGCCCGTACGGAGCCGAGGACGCCGAACCGCAGGCCCGGGGAGCCGTCGGCCGCGGTGGGGGTGAGGGCCGCCGTCGGGGTGGTGTCCCCCGGGGTGCCGGTGCTCACCGTGTCCGCCGCGGTGGTCGCCTCGGAGGTGTCGTCGGACGACCCGTCGGCTCCGGACCGTCGGGAGGTTTCGGACGGCCGGGCGGCGCCGGGTCCGGTGGTTCCGGTGGTTCCGGGGCCGGTCGGGCGGGGCGGGGGCACCCGGGTCGGGCCCGCGGTCGGCGGGGGGCTCGCTTCGGCGCCGGGCGTGCTGCTGCTGGTCGCCTGGTGCGTGCTGGGTGCGGCGGCCGGGGTGGGGTGCGGGCCCGACACCACCCGTCCGGGCCCCGCCCCGTGACCCGTACCGGTGGGGGGTCCGTCCACACCCGTACGGGGCCCGTCCGACGCTCCGTCCGCGCTGTTCGGGGGGCCCGTCACGGCGTCCGGGGCGCGGTCCGCACCGCCGGGGCCGGGCACCCGGCCCCCGCCGATCCGGGGGACCGCGGGCCGGCCGGAAGCGGGTGCCACCGGACGGCGCTGATCCGGGACTCGCGGTGCTCCGTCCATGCGTCCACCTGTCCTGCCTGAGGCGATGTCTGGGTTCCGTCAGTGTGCCTTGTCCGCACGGGAAGCGGCAGCATTGATATGCACCCGTCACAGTGCTCGGGCCCGGGCGGGACCCCCCGGTGCGGGGATCTGCACGGGCTGTCGTACCCAGGGGAGACACCCGTACGCGCACCGGAGGTTCCCGGTGGGCGCGCCCGGTTCCGAACGGCTCGGACCGTGCGGCGCGTCGGTCGCGTCGCTCGGGTCGGCGCTGCCGGCCGTTGTGCGGGGCGCGCGGGCGTGTGGGCGGCGCGCACGCGTGCCTGACGCTCCGTCATGACCGAAAAGTGGTGGACATCGGGGGACTCCTCCCCTGTCTGAGGTCGGGCAAACGGCCGCCGCGCGGGACCGCAGGGACGGTCCCGCGCGGCGGGTGCAGGTCGGTTCAGGAGGCGTCGGTGACCGTTCCGGTCAGCACGGACCCCCCGGTCGGGATGCCCTCCTCGTCGTAGGTGGTCAGCTGGAGCCGGATCGACTCCGTGCCTTCCGCGACGGTGTCGCGGACCGTCGGAACGGACACGTCCGCACTCAGCTGACCGGCGGGCACCGACAGCCACAGGTTGCTGCCGTCCAGCTGGGACAGGGGCCGTTGCGGGTCGGGCTCGGCACCGAAGTGCGTGGCCAGCCAGTCGGCCGGGACGTCCTTGGTGGACAGCTCGGTGCCGCCGGTCACCGGCAGGACGCGGAGCTCCGGCCCGTACACCTCCGTGTCGGCGGGCGCGGACAGGGTCATCCGCCAGGCGAGGGGGCTCCCCTCGGTCACCCGGTCCGTGACGGGCCGCACGGTGAACGTGGGCTTCGGGTCGTCGTTCTCGACGGTCACTCCGCCCCGGTCGCTGCCGACGACGGCGCCCCGCACGGCCTTGGCGAAGACCTCGTGCGCCATGTCGTTGCCGTAACGGGTGTTGCCGTGCACGGTGACGGGGATGTCCAGGTGCTGCGTGCCCGGCTTGACGGTCACCGTGCGGGGGGCGAGCGGCGCCGGGCCGGCCGGGTCGGAGTACAGCCGGATCTGGCCACTGCCCTGTCCCGAGACGTGCACCGGAACGCGGACGGTGCGGGAGCCGGAGTTCCCCTCCTTGACGACGAGGCGGCCGAAGTCGACGCGCGGCATGTTCTTCGCCGGGTCGGGCGCCGGGGTGCCGGGGCGCCAGCCCCAGGCGTCCATCAGCCACAACTTCCCCTTGGTGCTGCGCGGGACCAGCTCCAGCGACTTGACCTTGGTGAGGTCCAGCCCTGCGCGCACTGCGGACTTCAGCGGGACGCGGACCTCACGGGCCCAGGCGGAGGAGGTCATGGAGTTGCCCGGCAGCCCGTCCACCGTGGCCTGACCGAGGCGGGCCCGCCGGCCGTTGGTGTCGGTGATGCGGACGTCCAGCTTGGTGCCCGCGGTGTTGGGCGGCACGATCACGCGCAGCGCGAGGGCGTCGGAGCCCTTCACCGAGAACGGGCGGGACGGCGTCACCCGCACGGGAGTGCCGGCGCGGGACCACGTGGCCGTCACCGCGTACCGGCCCGTCTCCCGGGGCAGGTGCCAGTACGCGAAGTGCGGTGAGGTCCCCTTCCCGTCCCAGGGCAGGCAGCTCTTCGTCTCGTCGTGGTCGACCTGGTTGCAGACCTTGCCGCCGGTGACCTTGGTGGAGGTGGTGGGCAGGACCGCGGGCTTGCGGTGGGCGCCGACCGCGTGGGTGAGGACGCGGGCCGGGCCCGCCGAGGGCGCGCTGCGGTGCGAACCGTCCAGTAGGGGGCGGACCTTGTCGTCACCGGCGACGAACAGCCGGGCCGCGGCGGCGATGTACGTCGACCCGGCCTTCTGCTGCTGGGTCGCCTTCAGCCGGGCGGCCGTACCGGCGTCGCAGTAGGCGTTGCCCTCGCCGCCCCAGTCGTCCCAGGCGGGGGCGACGGCTTGGCCGGGGGTCCACTCGGTGTTGAAGAAGTTGTGGTTGGCCCCGATGACGTAGGCGACGCCCTGGAGTGCCTTGCCGCGGCTGGTGCCGCGGGTGCCGTCGGCGTAGATCTGGCCCTGGAGGTCGGAGACGTCTCCGTCGCAGCCGGGGAGCAGGGT
>NZ_JBHXEN010000103.1:0-8249 GCF_042724695.1 Streptomyces sp. NPDC127068
CCACAGGGCCCTGCCGGCCTCCCGGGCCACGACGACGGGCCCGGCACGCGTGCCGGGCCCGTCGAAGGGTGCCTCAGGGTGTCTCAGGGGTGATTCCGTACGGCGGGAACCCGCCGTCGAGCGGTACGGGGAGCCGAACGGCACCGGGGGAAGGGCTCCCACGAAGGGCTCCCGGGCTCCCGCGAAGGCGGCTCAGACGCGTGCGGAGCCCTGTTCGACGGCGACGCCGTGTTCGGCGGCCAGCCGGCGGAGGTCGTCCAGCTCGGACTGTTCCACCTCGACAAGGAAGTCGTCGCCCGTTTCGCGGGCACGGGTCAGGTCGGACTCGGTCGTCCTGATGCGCTGCAGAAGTCCTGCGGTGAATGCGTCCATGGGTGCGCCCCCTCGTCCTGGGTCGTGGGTCGGCGGCACGGGGATGTGCCCTGGGGAGGGGCGATCACGTCGAACACGGCTCTAGGGGAGTTCGAACACGGCTCTGCGGAAGCCGGTCGGGACGTGCCACTGCACGATGTGATCGCGGGTGTGTGGTCGTCCTCCCCCCGCACCCGCGCGGGGAAACCTCCACGGGCCGAGAATCGCGAGATTCGCGGGAAGGCGCCGCCCTTCCGGGCCGTCCTCCCGATCACCCTCCCGGGCACCCCCGCGCTCCCTCCCGCGTTACCCCCACGGCCCCTCCCGCCTTACCGCCGGTTTATGACCGAAAGAGGCAGGATGGAGCCCTCACCCCACGATTCGTGTCGCCCGGCCGCGCCCTCTGGCGCCCGGGCGCCAGAGGAAGGACTAACGACGTGCGCGTACTCGTCGTCGAGGACGAGCAGCTGCTCGCCGATGCCGTGGCCACCGGACTGCGCCGGGAGGCCATGGCGGTCGACGTGGTGTACGACGGCGCCGCCGCCCTGGAGCGCATCGGGGTGAACGACTACGACGTCATCGTGCTCGACCGTGACCTGCCGCTCGTCCACGGGGACGACGTCTGTCGCAAGGTCGTCGAGCTGGGCATGCCGACCCGGGTGCTGATGCTCACCGCCTCCGGTGACGTCAGCGACCGCGTCGAGGGCCTGGAGATCGGCGCCGACGACTACCTGCCCAAGCCGTTCGCGTTCAGCGAGCTGATCGCCCGGGTCCGGGCACTCGGCCGGCGCACCAGCGTGCCGCTGCCGCCCGTGCTGGAACGCGCCGGGATCAAGCTCGACCCCAACCGTCGCGAGGTGTTCCGCGACGGACGCGAGGTGCAGTTGGCACCCAAGGAGTTCGCGGTCCTGGAGGTGCTGCTGCGCAGCGAGGGGGCCGTCGTCTCGGCCGAACAGCTCCTGGAGAAGGCCTGGGACGAGAACACCGACCCGTTCACCAACGTGGTCCGCGTCACCGTGATGACCCTGCGCCGCAAGCTCGGTGAGCCCGCGGTGATCATCACGGTGCCCGGCTCCGGTTACCGGATCTGATCCACGTGGCCGCGATCCCGCCCCCGCCCGGGGCGCCCCCGAAGCCCACCTGGGCGCCCCGGCGCCCCGACGTGCCCTTCCCCTGGTTGCGGCCGACGATCCGGATAAGGCTCACCCTGCTGTACGGCGGCATGTTCCTGATCGCGGGCATCCTGCTGCTGTCGATCATCTACCTGCTGGCCGCGCAGGCCGTCCACGTGGGCAACGCCCTGCCGTTCACGCTGCTCGAAGGCAAGGTGGACAACATCAGCGCCACCTGTCCGGAGCTGAAGAACACGTGGAAGAGCCCGGAGGAGTTCAAGAGCGCCCTGGACGTCTGCATGAACCGGCAGCGCCAGCACGCCCTGGACGACCTGCTGAGCCGGTCCCTGATGGCCCTGCTGGGCCTCAGCGTCATCGCCTTCGCCTTCGGGTACGCCATGGCCGGACGGGTCCTGTCGCCGCTCGGCCGCATCACCCGCACGGCCCGCCAGGTCGCCGGCTCCGACCTCAGCCGACGGATCGAGCTGGACGGCCCGGACGACGAGCTGAAGGAGCTGGCGGACACCTTCGACGACATGCTTGAGCGCCTGGAACGGGCCTTCACCGCCCAGCAGCGGTTCGTCGGCAACGCCTCGCACGAGCTGCGCACCCCGCTCGCCATCAACCGCACCCTGCTGGAGGTCCACCTCTCCGACCCCGGGGCCCCACCGGAGCTGCACCAACTGGGCAAGACCCTGTTGGCCACCAACGAGCGCAGCGAACAGCTGGTGGAGGGCTTGCTGCTGCTCGCCCGCAGTGACAACCAGATAGTGGAGCGCAAACCGGTCGACCTCGCGGAGGTCGCCTCCCGGGCCGTCGAGCAGGTGCACGCCGAGGCGGAGCAGCGGGGCGTGGAGCTGCGCGGGACGTGCCAGCCGGTGGTGGTCCAGGGCAACGGCGTCCTCCTGGAGCGGATCGCGCTGAACCTGGTGCAGAACGCCGTCCGCTACAACGTCCCCGAGGACGGCTGGGTGGAGGTCGTCACCGGGGAGCAGCACGGGCAGGCGGTGCTCGTGGTGTCGAACACGGGGCCGGTGGTGCCCGCCTACGAGATCGACAACCTCTTCGAGCCCTTCCGCCGGTTGCGGACCGAGCGGACGGGGAGCGACAAGGGCGTGGGTCTCGGCCTCTCGATCGCGCGATCGGTGGCGCGGGCGCACGGGGGCCGTATCATCGCGGAGCCTCGGGAGGGTGGAGGGCTCGTGATGCGCGTCACGCTCCCGATCTGACACACTGCCCCCCGACACGCAGGAGATGTTCGCTTTAAGCGGAATTTTCGGGACCCGTTCCGAAGAAATCCGTGTGTGATCGATCACAAGAGCGAAACTCCATCTTTCTACTCTGCGTGATCAAGCAGGTCGCCAGGAGGCCGGGAAAGTCCGGGTTTTCGGGGGTCCTGATCACGGGAAGTACACGGGGTGGCACCCGTGAGCAGCAGCATTCGGACCGGATAGGGTCCCGATCGCCATCCACTCGGATCACCCCTGGGAGGTCCGGTTGGGTGTCGATTGAGTAACAGACCTTGATGTGAGGCAAAATCTCCGCCTCAGGTCGGGCACAAGTCCGGCCTCTCACGCGTTACGAGCGCTGGAGACACCCGCAGACACCCAGAGGGGGAGAGCGATATGGCAACGGACTACGACACCCCACGCAAGACCGATGACGATCTCAACGAGGACAGCATTGAGGAACTGAAGTCCCGACGGAACGACAAGTCGGCGTCCACGGTCGACGTGGACGAGTTCGAGGCGGCCGAGGGATTGGAACTTCCCGGAGCCGACCTGTCGAACGAGGAGCTGGCCGTTCGGGTCATGCCCAAGCAGGCGGACGAGTTCACGTGCATGAGCTGTTTCCTCGTCCACCACCGCAGTCAGCTGGCCAGGGAGAAGAACGGCCAGCCGATCTGCCGCGACTGCGACTGAGGCGGGGTCGGCCGTGACTGGCTCGACCCCACCCCGGAAGCGCCGGTCCCCGAAGTTCCTGAAGTTCTCGCATCGGGGAGCGGACCCAGGACCGACAGAGCGGTCCACGAACACGCGTGACGACGAGCGGGGCCACCCGGCCTCGCTCGAAGCGCGGGACGGCTCTGACGGCGCCACCCGGCACACGGAGGTCATACGCGTGAACAGCACACCGCAGAACGACGCGGCGGCCTGGACCGACGCCCTGGTGGCCGCTGGCACGGTCCCCGGGGACAGCCCCGTCGCGGGGCGTCAGGGGCCCGCCAGGGGCCGCGTGGCGGCCGTGCGGGAAGGTGTGCGCGAGGGCGTCCGCAAGAGCGGCAGCCGGGCCAGGGCGGGCCTGGCGCTCCTCGCCGACCGGATCATCGAGAACGCGCCCCGCGTACCCGTGCGCGACCTGGAGACCCTGCGTCGACAGTTCCCCGGCCTCCCGCCGGAGAAGCTCGCGGACAAACTCGTCTTCGGCGCCGCGAACGCCACCTCGACCGTGGGCGCCGGGGTCGGGGCCGCGGCGATGCTCCCGGTGGCGCCCGCGATGCCCGCGGAGCTGGCCGCCGAGATCACCGGCGTCGCAGCGATCGAGCTGAAGCTGATCGCCGAGCTGTACGAGGTCTACGGACAGCGTCCGCCCGGCGGCGTCAAGGAGCGCACCACCGTCTACCTGACCACCTGGTCACAGGAGCGGGGCATCGACGTGACCAAGCCGTCGACGGTCAACGCCGCGCTCGGCGTGCACATGAAACGGGAACTGCGCCAGCAGATCATGAAACGGATGGTGCGCAACCTCCCGAACCTGATGCCGTTCATGGTCGGCGCGGCCGTCGGAGCCGTGATGAACCGACGGGACACCCACAAGCTGGCCCGCCGCATCCGGGACGACCTGCGCAAGAGACAGGTCGCCTGGGAGGAGCTGCCCGCGCCGGCCACCGGTGCGCCGGACGAGCTGGGCCCCACCCCCACCCGCCCCGCGCTCGGACACTGAGGCGACCGGCACCGACGACCCGGAACCCGCGCGGCGACCACCGTGCGGGGAACCGACCGCACGCACCGGGACTGCCCACGCACCGGGACGGCCGGGGGACGAGAGTCGGCCCGTACGGGGGTCAGGCGGTGCGGGCCGACGTCAGCGCATCGGCCAGGGCCTGTGGGGTCCGCGTGGACACGTACACGTAGGGCGTCGGGTCCTCGGGATCGGTGACCGGCACGCGCAGCGCGGTCGGGATGTACCCCCGCAGCACCATGTACGCGCGCGGGTCCGCCTTGTGGGTCCGCCAGGCGCGGGCCTCCTCCGCGTCCAGTACCTGCGGGTCGCCCAGCGCCGACAGCGGGATGCGGGCGTCGCCCGCGACCAGGGAGTCGCCCACCACCCGGATGCGCGCCGAGCCGTACGCACTCGTCACCACGGCCACCAGCGCCGTCCCGCCGGCCAGGCCGCCGAGCATCGCCAGCACGCCGAACGGCAACAGGATCAACGCGAACGAGATCCCCGCCAACAGGGCGACGAGCCACCACGTACGGGGCGCGGTGAGACGTTCTTCGTAGGGCGCTGCCGAAAGGTCCATAACACTTAGCTTGGCACGGTCGGCGGGCGTGTCGGGAGCGGGGGCCCGGGCGTCCGGGAGCGGCCGGGAGGGCGGGTAAGGTCTGCGCCTGTGAGTGGTACTTCTACGGTCCTGACACCCCCCGCGGACGCCATAGCGCCGGTACGGCACCCCGATGCCCCCGCGCCCGGCGAACCGCTCGGCTCCCACTACGCCCACTGCTTCGGCTGCGGCGAGGAGCAACCCCACGGACTGCACCTCGCTGCCCGGGCGCAGGACGGGGTGCGGGTCACGGCCGAGTTCACGGTGCGCCCCGTCCACCAGGGCGCGCCCGGACTCGCTCACGGCGGCGTCCTCGCCACCGCCCTCGACGAGACGCTCGGTTCCCTGAACTGGCTGCTGCGCGTCATCGCCGTCACCGGCCGGCTGGAGACCGACTACCTGTTGCCGGTGCCCGTGGACACCGTGCTGCACCTCGACGCGGAGGTCGTCGCGGTCGCCGGGCGGAAGATCTACTCCCGGGTGTCGGGACGCATCGGCGGCCCCGAGGGCCCCGAGGCGGTACGGGCCCGCGCCCTCTTCATCGAGGTCAAGGTCGACCACTTCATCGACAACGGTCGTCCGGAGGAGATCCAGGCCGCCATGAGCGATCCGGACGCCCGCCGCCGCACCCGGGCCTTCGAGGTGAACCCGTGACGCACCAGCACGCCGCGGTCCCCGCGGTCCCCGCGGTCCCCGCGGTCCCCGCGGCCCCGCAGGCCCGACCTGAACTGCCCGTGCTGCTGCGGCGACTCGACCCCGAGGTGCCGCTGCCCGCGTACGCGCTGCCCGGCGACGCCGGTGCCGATCTGCGGACCACCGAGGCCCGTGTCCTCGCCCCCGGCGAACGGGCCGTCCTGCCGACGGGGGTCGCGGTGGCGCTGCCCGAGGGCTACGCGGCCTTCGTGCACCCGCGTTCCGGGCTCGCGGCCCGTCTCGGTGTTGCTTTGGTGAATGCCCCGGGGACGGTTGATGCCGGGTACCGTGGGGAGATCAAGGTGATCGTGGTGAATCTCGATCCGCGCGAGAGCGTGCGGTTCGAGCGCTTCGACCGGATTGCCCAACTGGTGGTCCAGCAGGTCGAGAGGGTCCGCTTCCACGAGGTCGCGGAACTCCCCGGTTCGGCGCGGGCCGAAGGGGGCTTCGGGTCCACCGGCGGTCACGCCTCGGTGGGCGTCCCGGGTGGGCTCGCGGGCGGGAACCAATACGGATCGGTCGGAACCGACCGGGAAGGACGATGACGTGTTCGGACGTCGCAAGAAGATGAGCTCCCCCGAGGACGCGGCAGACGCGCCGGCGGCGGACGCGGCGGGCGAGGCCGAGCAGGTCGACGACGCGGACGCGGCGGACGAGGCGGAGCGCGTACGGCTGGAGCCCGAGCCGCGGCCCGACGGCCCCTGGGACAGCACCGAGGTCGGCGACCCCAGCGAGGGTCGGGTCGACCTCGGCGGACTGTTCGTCCCCGGTGTCGAGGGCATGGAGCTGCGGGTCGAGGTGGCCGGCGACGCGATCGTGGCCGCGACCGTCGTGCTCAAGGACAGCGCCATCCAGCTCCAGGGCTTCGCGGCCCCGAAGCGGGAGGGCATCTGGGGCGAGGTCCGCGAGGAGATCGCCTCCGGCATCACCCAGCAGGGCGGTGTCATCGACGAGGTCGAGGGCCCCCTCGGCTGGGAGCTGCGGGCCCAGGTCCCCGTGCAACTCCCGGACGGCACCGGCGGGTTCCAGGTCGTGCGGTTCGTCGGCATCGACGGCCCGCGCTGGTTCCTGCGCGGGGTCATCTCCGGTCAGGGCGCGGTGCAGCCGCAGGCCGCCGGACTGTTGGAGCAGATCTTCCGGGACACCGTGGTGGTGCGGGGCGACGGCCCGATGGCGCCCCGCGACCCGATCGTCCTCCAGCTCCCCAACAACGCGCAGATGGTGCCCGAAGGGGTGCAGCAGGAGGACCAGGCCGGTTC
Source organism: Streptomyces sp. NPDC127068 (assembly GCF_042724695.1). NCBI lineage: Bacteria > Bacillati > Actinomycetota > Actinomycetes > Kitasatosporales > Streptomycetaceae > Streptomyces > Streptomyces sp. NPDC127068. The sequence goes on from NZ_JBHXEN010000103.1 coordinate 6,960, forward strand.
CCGCTTCTCCGGCGGAATGGGCCAGCTGGCCCGCGGCCCGGAGATCACCGAGATCCGCTGAGCCCTCGTACCCGCTCCGGTGCCGTGACGTGCGGGTCGCGCGCCGGAGCCGAACGGTGCCCGTGCCCCGTGTCCGCCCCCGCCCGGGGCGGCCACGGGGCACGGCCCGTTGCCCCCGGTGGCACGGCGTGACCATACTGTCGGGCGAGTCGCACGAGCGTACGGGAGTGGGTATGGCACGGGGGGCAGCCGGGCCGGCTGAGGCCGAGGTCAGGGAGGGTGTCGACGAGCGCCCCATGGTGCGGGTGCAGAACCTGCGGCGGTCCTACGGCACCGGAGCGGCGGCCGTCCACGCGCTCAAGGGCGTGTCCTTCAGCGTGCCGCGCGGCGAACTGGTCGCCCTCAAGGGACGCTCCGGCTCCGGCAAGACGACCCTGCTCAACCTGGTCGGCGGTCTCGACGCACCCGACGAGGGCTCCGTCCACGTCGACGGCCACGACCTCGCCGCGCTCGGCGAGGAGGGCCTGCTGGAGCTGCGGCGGGACCGGATCGGCTTCGTCTTCCAGTCCTTCGGGCTGATCCCGATCCTCAGCGCCGCCGAGAACGTGGGCGTACCGCTCAGACTGCGCAAGGCCGCCCCCGGGGAGCGCGACGAACGGGTCGCCCTGTTGCTGTCCCTGGTCGGCCTCGCCGACCACGCCCTCCAGCGACCGGGGGAGCTGTCCGGCGGACAGCGGCAGCGGGTCGCCATCGCCCGGGCGCTCGCCAACCAGCCCTCCCTGATCATCGCCGACGAGCCCACCGGCCAACTGGACGCCGAGACCGGGCACGCCGTGATGGAACTGCTGCGCGCGGTCGTCCGCAGCGAGGGCGTGACCGCGCTGGTGGCCACTCACGACACGGCCCTGCTCGACCTCGCGGACCGGGTCCTCGAACTCAGCGACGGGGAGATCGTCGAGAGCGTGTGAGCGCCGTCCGGGGGCAGTGCCCCGGACCGTCCACGACCCGTCTCCCGCCCGGCGCGCCCCGCCTCACCTGCACCTCCGTACCTGCGTGACGCAGGTGACTCCCGGTATCAGGGTTGCGTCAAGGAGGAGCGACAGTCGATCACGCGTCCGATTTGTCGGACTTCTGGGTTGTACCGTCGGAGCGCGGCCGACACGGTGCGCGGGCGCGAGTGGAAGACAATGGGGCCATGGGACGCGGGAAGCTACGGATCTACCTCGGTGCGGCGCCGGGTGTGGGGAAGACGTATGCGATGTTGTCGGAGGCGCATCGGCGGGTGGAGCG
>NZ_JBHXEN010000104.1:0-7983 GCF_042724695.1 Streptomyces sp. NPDC127068
TCGGTGGAGGGGTTCTTGGGGGAGTTGCAGGAGCGGCAGGCCGGGGTGTTGGAGCATCAGCATTTGGGGTTGGCGGAGATCCAGCGGGTGGTGGGGCAGGGGGAGTTGTTCGACACGCTCCTCGTCTACCAGAACTACCCGCGCAACCCGAACGGGCCGCTGGAGCTGACCGGGCTGAGCATCGAGGGCGCGGCGGGCGACGACTCCGCCCACTACCCGCTCGCGCTCGCCGTCGCCCCCACGGACGAGATGGAACTCCGGTTCGACTTCCACTTGGACAAGTTCGACGCCGAGACGGTGCGGGCGCTGGGCGACCGGATGGTCCGGCTCCTGGAACAGATAGCCGAGGACCCCGCCCAACCGCTCGGCCGTCTGGACGTCCTCGTGGCCGGCGAACGCCCCCGGGTGGTCGAACAGTGGAACGCCACGGAGCGGGAACTGCCCGCCTCGACGGTCCCGGCCATGTTCGCGGCGCAGGTGGCGCGGACTCCGGACGCGGTGGCGGTGATCGGCGCCGAGACGTCCTGGTCGTACGCGGAGCTGGACGCCCTGTCGGACCGGGTGGCGGGTTGGCTGGGTGCGTCCGGCGGCCGGGTGGGTGTGGTGATGGACCGTTCGCCGGAGTTGGTGGCGGTGTTGCTCGGTGTGCTGAAGTCGGGTGCGGCGTACGTGCCGTTGGACGCGGGGCATCCGGTGGAGCGGTTGCGTGGTGTGGTGTCCGAGGCCGGGGTGTCGGTGGTGGTGGCGGATCGGGTGCTGGAGGGCTTGGACACGGTCCCGGTGGCCGACCTTCTGGAGGCCGCTCCGCTGGCTTCGGCTCCCGTGGTGTCTCCGGAATCGCTGGCGTATGTGATGTACACGTCCGGTTCGACGGGTCGCCCGAAGGGTGTGGCGGTCACGCATCGTAATGTTGCGGCGTTCGTGGCGGATCGGGCGTGGCGTGATGATGTGGTGGAGCGGGTGTTGGTGCAGGCCAACCATGCTTTCGATGCGTCGACGTACGAGCTGTGGGTGCCGTTGGCTCGTGGCGGTCAGTTGGTCGTGGCGCCCTCGGGTGACTTGGACGCGGCTGAGCGCGGTCGGTTGATCGCCGAGCACGAGGTCACCAACGTCCATGCGACTGCTGGTCTGTTCCGGGTGTTGGCGGAGGAGTCGCCGGAGATCTTCACCGGTGTCCGTGAGGTCTCGACAGGCGGTGACGTGGTCTCCGCGTCCGCGATCCGTGCGCTCCTCGATGCGCACCCTGATCTGGTCGTGCGGACGACGTATGGTCCGACCGAGACGACGGCGTTCACGACGCAGATTCCGTACCGTGCGGGCGACGAGGTTCCGGCGACCGTCCCGATCGGTCGGCCGATGGACAACAGCCGGGCGTACGTCCTGGACGAGTTCCTGCGTCCGGTCCCGCCCGGTGTGACGGGTGAGCTGTACCTCGCGGGCGCCGGACTCGCCCGCGGCTACGACAGCCGCCCGGGTCTCACCGCTGAGCGTTTCGTGGCCTCGCCGCACGGCGGTGGGCGTATGTACCGCACGGGTGACCTGGCTCGGTGGACGGCCGACGGTGAGTTGCTGTTCGCGGGCCGCGCCGATGATCAGGTGAAGATCCGGGGGTTCCGGATCGAGCCGGGTGAGGTGGAGTCGGTCCTTGCCGCGCACGAGTCGGTGGGGCAAGCCGCGGTGATCGTGCGGGAGGACCAGCCGGGCGCCAAGCGACTCGTCGCGTACGTGGTCGCCGCGGGCGACTCGCTCGACACGGAGGCGCTCCGCGAGGTCGTCGCGGGCAAGTTGCCGGAGTACATGGTGCCGTCCGCGGTCATCGCCCTCGACACCCTTCCCGTCACGGTGAACGGCAAGCTCGACCGGGCCGCCCTCCCCGCGCCCGAGGTGATCGAGTCGACCGGCCGGGGTCCGCAGACGCCGACCGAGGAACTGCTGTGCGGCTTGTTCCGTGAGGTGCTGGGCCTGGAGTGGGTGGGCGCGGAGGACTCGTTCTTCGAGCTGGGCGGCGATTCGATCATGTCGATGTTGGTGGTGGCGCGGGCGCGGCGGGCTGGTGTGGTGATCACGGCGCGTGAGGTGTTCGAGCGGAAGTCCGTGGCTGGGTTGGCGTTGGTGGCGCGGGAGTTGTCGGGTGTGGGGGTGCCGGCCGGGGGTGGTGTGTCGGCGGTGGGTGCGGTGCCGTTGACGCCGGTGATGCGGGAGTTGCTGGAGCGCGCCGGTTCGGTGGCGCTGACGGGCGCCTTCTCCCAGTCGATGTCCGTGGAGGTTCCGGCCGGGCTGGAGTTCCCCCGCTTGGAGGCGGCGGTGCGGGCGGTCGTGGACCACCACGACGTCCTGCGCGCCCGACTGGAGTTGGTGGACGGCGTACCGGACCGACTGACCATCCCGAAGAAGGGGGCAGGGACGACGCCCGGTGTGCGGCGGGTGGATGCGCGGGGTCTGGTGGGTGGTGGGTTGGGTGATGTGGTGCGGGGTCGGGTGGAGGAGGAGGCGAGGCTTCTGGATCCGGTGGGGGGCCGGATGGTGCGGGTGGTGTGGTTCGACCGAGGTCCCGACGAGACGGGGCGGCTGCTGTTCGTCGTGCACCACCTGGCCGTCGACGGGGTGTCCTGGCGGGTGCTGATGCCGGATGTGGCCACGGCGTACGCCCAGGGTTCGGGAGCGGGTCTGGAGCCGGTGGGGACCTCGTTCCGCGCATGGATGGAGGCGCTGTCGGCTGAGGCGGTGAGCGCTGGTCGGATGGCCGAACTACCCGCGTGGAAGCAACTCCTGCAAGGGGTGGACACGACCCCGTTCGGTGACCGGGCGTTGGATCCGTTGGTGGACACGGTGGCTGCGGGGACGCGTCGGGTGGAGGTGCAGGTGCCGACGGAGGTGACGTCGGAGCTGCTCACCCGGGTGCCCGCGGCGTTCCACGCGGGGATCGATGACGTGTTGCTGGCCGGGCTGGCGGTCGCGCTCAAGGAGCAGCGCGGCGTTGCGGGACCCGTGTTGGTGGATGTGGAGGGTCATGGGCGGGTGGCGTTGGGGGAGGGGGTGGATCTGTCGGGGACGGTGGGTTGGTTTACGTCTTCGTATCCGGTGCGGGTGGATGTGGGTGGTGTGGATGTGGGTGTGGGGTTGTTGGTGAAGCGGGTGAAGGAGCAGGTGCGGGGTGTGCCGGGTGAGGGGTTGGGTTATGGGTTGTTGCGTTTTGTGGGTGGCGAGTTGGGTGGTTTGTCGCATGCTCGGGTTGGTTTCAACTATATGGGTAGGTTTGGTGTGGGTGGTGGGGGTGTGTGGGAGTCGGATGGTGAGGTGGGTTTGGGTGGTACGGCTCCGGAGGGGATGGGGTTGGTGCATGAGGTGGAGGCGGGGGGTGTGGTGCGTGATGTGGAGGGTGTGGGTCCGGTGTTGACGGTGTCGTTGGTGTGCCCGGTGGGGGTGTTGGGCGAGGTGGAGTTGCAGGTGTTGGGTGAGGCGTGGGTGGCGGCGTTGCGGGGTGTGGTGGCGCATGTGGTGGAGGAGTCGGGTGGGGGGCATACGCCGTCGGACTTCCCGTTGGTGGCTGGCCTGGGACAGGGCGCGGTGGAGGAGTTGGAGGCTGCGGTTCCCGATCTGGTGGACGTGTGGTCGCTCTCCCCGTTGCAGGAAGGACTCCTCTTCCACGCCCGCTACGACGAGACGGGCGATGACGCCTACGTGGGCCAGCGCTTCGTCGACCTCGAAGGCCAGCTGGACGGCGAGTCACTGCGCCGGTCCTGGCAGGCCCTGCTGGACCGACACGCCAGTCTGCGCACCGGATTCCGGCAACCGGCCGGCCTGGAGGACCCGGTGCAGGTGGTCTCCGCCGGGGTGGTGCTGCCCTGGCGGGAGGTGGACCTCTCCGGGCTGCCCGACCCGGACGCCGGGATCGGCGCTCTCACGGACGAGGAGCACCAGCGCTTCGACCTCACGAAGCCCCCGCTGCTGCGGCTGCTCCTGCTGAAGCTGGGCGACACCCGGCACCGTCTGGTCATCACGATGCACCACATCGTCATGGACGGCTGGTCGCTCCCCGTGCTCTTCGAGGAGCTCTCCCACATCCACGCGGCCGGCGGCGACGCGTCCGCCCTGCCTCCGGTCACCCCGTACCGCGACTACCTCGCCTGGCTCGACCGCCAGGACGCGGAGGCCGCCCGGACCGCTTGGCGTGAGCTGCTCGCGGACGTCACCGAGCCCACCGTGTTGGCCCCGTTGGACCGGGACGCCGAGTCGGTGCAGCCCCGACACGTCGTCCTCCAGCTGGAAGAACCGCTGACCCGAACGCTGCGCGAGACGGCGCGGGTGCGCGGGCTGACGCTCAACACCGTGGTGCAGGGGGTTTGGGGCGCGCTGCTCGGCGTGCTCACGGGCAGGAGCGACGTGGTGTTCGGCGCCACGGTCGCCGGACGCCCCGCCGAACTCCCGGGGGTCGAGCGGATGCTCGGCCTGCTGATGAACACCATCCCGGTCAGGGTCACGCTCGACGCCCGGCTCACGATCGCCCAGCTGCTCACCGGACTCCAGGCGCAGCAGGCCGAACTCATGGGCCACCAGCACATCGGACTGGCCGAGATCCAGCGCACCGCCGGCCCGGGCTCGGCCTTCGACACCCTGGTCGTGTACGAGAACTATCCGCACGATCCCGACGCCGGACGCGACCTCGGCGGACTGCACATTGTCGGCGGGGGCGGCGAAGAGGCCGCTCACTACCCCTTGACCCTGGTCGTCTCGCCCTCCGACCGACTTGAGCTCCAGCTCGACTACCGGCCGGACGTCCTCGACGAGGAGACGGTCCGCGCCCTCGGGGAGCGGGTGCGGCGCCTCCTGGAACAGGTGGCCGCCGACCCGGACCTGCCGGTGCCGCTCCTCGACGTTCTCGACGGCTCCGAACACGACCGGGTGACCCGGCGCTGGAACGACACGGACCGTGAGGTCCCCGTCGAAACGCTTCCCGAGCTGTTCGCGGCACAGGCGGCACGCACGCCCGACGCGGTGGCGGTGCTCGGAGCCGAGACGTCCTGGTCGTACGCGGACCTGGGCGCCCTGTCGGACCGGGTGGCGGGTTGGCTGGGTGCGTCCGGCGGCCGGGTGGGTGTGGTGATGGACCGTTCGCCGGAGTTGGTGGCGGTGCTGCTCGGTGTGCTGAAGTCGGGTGCGGCGTACGTGCCGTTGGACGCGGGGCATCCGGTGGAGCGGTTGCGTGGTGTGGTGTCCGAGGCCGGTGTGTCGGTGGTGGTTGCGGACCGGGTGTGGGAGGGGCTGGAGACGGTCCCGGTGGCCGACCTTCTGGAGGCTGCCCCGCTGGCTTCGGCGCCTGTGGTGTCTCCGGAATCGCTGGCGTATGTGATGTACACGTCCGGTTCGACGGGTCGCCCGAAGGGTGTCGCGGTCACGCATCGCAACGTCGCGGCGTTCGTGGCGGATCGGGCGTGGCGTGATGATGTGGTGGAGCGGGTGTTGGTGCAGGCCAGCCATGCTTTCGATGCGTCGACGTACGAGCTGTGGGTGCCGTTGGCCCGTGGCGGTCAGCTGGTGGTTGCTCCGTCGGGTGATCTGGATGCGGCTGAGCGCGGTCGGTTGATTGCCGATTACGGGGTCACCAACGTCCATGCGACGGCTGGTCTGTTCCGGGTGTTGGCGGAGGAGTCGCCGGAGATCTTCGCCGGGGTGCGCGAGGTGTCGACGGGCGGCGATGTCGTCTCTGCGTCCGCGATCCGCGCGCTCCTCGATGCGCATCCTGATCTGATCGTGCGGACGACGTACGGTCCGACCGAGACGACCGCGTTCACGACGCAGATTCCGTACACCTCTTCTGACGTCGTGCCCGATGCCGTGCCGATCGGTCGGCCGATGGACAACAGTCGGGCGTACGTCCTGGACGAGTTCCTGCGTCCGGTCCCGCCCGGTGTGACGGGCGAGCTGTACCTGTCGGGTGCCGGACTCGCCCGTGGTTACGACGGTCGTCCGGGTCTGACCGCTGAGCGTTTCGTGGCCTCGCCGCACGGCGGTGGGCGCATGTACCGCACGGGTGACCTCGCTCGCTGGACGGCCGACGGTGAGTTGCTGTTCGCGGGCCGCGCCGATGACCAGGTGAAGATCCGGGGGTTCCGGATCGAGCCGGGTGAGGTCGAAGCGGTCCTCGCCGCACACGAGTCCGTGGGCCAGGCCGCGGTGATCGTCCGCGAGGACCAGCCGGGCGTCAAGCAGCTCGTCGCGTACGTGGTGGCCGCAGGGGCGGACGTGGACACGGCAGCCCTGCTCGCCCGGGTGGCCGAGCGGTTGCCGGAGTACATGGTGCCGTCCGCGGTCATCGCACTGGACAGCCTCCCCGTCACCGTGAACGGCAAGCTCGACCGGGCCGCCCTCCCCGCACCGGACCTGGGCGACGGAGGGGGCCGGGCCGCGTCGACCCCGCTGGAGGAACTGCTCTGCGGGATCTTCGGCGAGGTACTGGGGCGGGACCGGGTCGGCGCCGAGGAGTCCTTCTTCGACCTCGGTGGTGACTCCCTGCTCGCCATGCGCCTCACGGCCAGGGTTCGTGCGGCTCTGGACGCCGAGGTCGGCATTCGCGAGCTGTTCGGCACGCCCACCGTCGCCGGCCTCGCCCGGCTGATCGAAGGTGCTCGACAGAGCGGTCGGAGCGGGATCGTCGTACGCGAGCGTCCCGAGGTGCTGCCGCTGTCGTTCGGACAGCAGCGGATGTGGTTCCTCAACCGGATGGAGGAAGCGGGCGTCGGCGCGGCGTACAACATGCCGTTGGCGCTGCGGCTCTCCGGCGTGATGGACGTATCGGCTCTGGAGGGCGCACTGGGCGACCTCGCCGACCGGCACGAGACCCTGCGCACGGTCTTCCCCGACACCGCGGGGGTGCCCCGACAGCACGTCCTGACCGGTGCGGCGGGTCGCCCCGTGCTGGAGGTGCGTCCGATCGACGAGGCCGACCTGCCCGCGGTGCTGGTGGCCGAGGCCGCGCGGGGCTTCGACCTGGCCGGGGAGCTGCCCTGGCGGGTCACCCTGCTGGTGCTGTCGGACACGGAGTCCGTGTTGCTGTTGGTGGCCCACCACATCGCGGTGGACGGCTGGTCGATGGGCGTCCTCTCCCGTGACCTGCGGACCGCGTACGAGGCACGCCGTTCCGGTACCCCGGCCGCCTGGTCGCCCCTGCCCGTTCAGTACGCCGACTATGCGCTGTGGCAGCACGACACGCTCGGCGACCCCAGTGACCCCGACAGCCTGATCAGCGGCCAACTCGACTACTGGCGTGCGGCGCTGGCCAACCTTCCGGAGGAGCTGTCGCTCCCCGTGGACCGGCCCCGGAAGGCGGTCGCCTCGTACGAGGGCGGGTCCGTGCCGGTCGACATCGACGGCGCGACCCACGCCGCGCTGGTGGACCTCGCCCGGCAGCATTCGGCGACGCTGTTCATGGTGGTGCAGGCGGCCCTCGCGATGCTGTTGGCCCGGCTCGGCGCCGGTACCGACATCCCCGTCGGCACCGCGGTCGCCGGGCGCGCCGACCGTGAGCTGGACGACCTCGCCGGTTTCTTCGTCAACACTCTGGTCCTGCGCACCGACGTCAGCGGTGACCCGTCGTTCGAGGAACTGCTCGCCCGGGTTCGGGACGCCGACCTCGCCGCCTACACCCACCAGGACGTGCCGTTCGAGCGGCTGGTGGACGAGTTGAACCCGGTGCGTTCCCTCTCCCGGCACCCGTTGTTCCAGATCATGTTGGTGCTCCAGAACGCCCCCGCCGAGCCCTGGGACCTGCCGGGCCTGACCGTGCTTCCGCTGAGTGCCGAAGCGCTGCCCGACGAGGTGCTGCCCGCCCGGTTCGATCTGTCGCTCAGCCTCGCGGAGCGGCGTGATGGGCGGGGTGTGCCGGTGGGGTTCAGTGGTGATGTGCAGTTTGCGTGGGATTTGTTCGATGAGGTGTCGGTGCGGTTGTTGGTGGGTCGGTTGGTGGGGGTGTTGGGGCAGGTTGCG
>NZ_JBHXEN010000105.1:0-7957 GCF_042724695.1 Streptomyces sp. NPDC127068
GCGGGGAAGTCGGCGTTCCTGTTTACGGGGCAGGGTTCGCAGCGTGTGGGTATGGGGCTGGGTTTGGCGGCGGAGTTCCCTGCCTTCGATCAGGCACTGCGTGAGGTCTGTGCGGAACTCGACCCGCGGTTGGGCCGCTCGGTGCGGGAACTCCTTGCCTCCGACGGTGGGGTGTTGGAAGCGACGGAGTTCACGCAGGTGGTGTTGTTCGCGGTCGAGGTCGCGCTGTACCGCCTGGTGGAATCGCTTGGACTGCGCGCGGACTACCTGATCGGCCACTCCGTCGGGGAGATCGCTGCTGCGCATGTAGCAGGGGTGCTCTCGTTGCGTGACGCCTCAGAGCTGGTGGTGGCGCGCGGCCGTCTGATGGGTGGGTTGCCTGCGGGCGGGGTGATGGTCGCGGTCCAGGCCAGCGAGCACGAAGTGATCGGATCGTTGGCCGGGTTCGAGGGCCGCCTCGAAGTCGCGGCGGTGAACGGCCCGACTTCCGTGGTCGTCTCCGGTGACGAGGACGCAGCCGAGGAATGGCTCAAGCACTGGGAAGACCGCAAGACGACCCGACTGCGGGTGTCACATGCGTTCCATTCCCCGCGGATGGAACCGATGCTCGACGAGTTCCGGGCGGTCGCGGAGAGCTTGGAGTACGCAGCGCCGCAGACCCCGGTGGTGTCGAACGTGACGGGCGCAGTGGTGGAGGTGTTCGACGCCGACTACTGGGTCCGCCACGTACGCGAGGCAGTGCGTTTCGCTGACGGGGTCCGCACCCTGTGGGACCTGGATGTACGGCGCTTCCTGGAACTGGGTCCCGACGCGGTCCTGACCGCGATGGCGCGCCAGTGCCTCGACACCGAGACCGAGGACATCGACGCGGCGTTCCTCCCGGCCCTGCGGAGGAAGCAGAACGAGCCGGAAGCGTTCGCCGGGTTCCTCGGCCACGCCTACGCGGCCGGCATCACGGTGGAATGGGACACCTTCTACGCCGACACCGACGCCCAACGCATCGACCTCCCCACCTACGCCTTCCAGCGCGAGAACTACTGGCTGACCCGCAAGGCCAGTGCGGGTGATGCTTCGGCGGCGGGCCTGGATCGGATGCGGCATCCGGTGTTGGCGGCGGCGGTGCAGGTGGGTGACCGCGACGAGTGGGTGTTCACGGGCAGCATGTCCCAGGAGACGCAGCCGTGGACCCGCGACCACATGGTGTTCGGGATCGTCCTGGTGCCGGGCGCTGCAATGGTGGAAATGGCGCTGACCGTTGGCAGGCGGTTGGGTAGCGATGTGGTCGACGAGCTCGTCGTTGCCGCGCCTCTGGTCCTGGAGGATCACGTTACGCGGCAGATCCGGGTAACGGTCAGCCCGGTTGGTGAGGACGGTCGACGCGAGATCGCCTTCTTCTCCCGGATCGAGGCGGCCGAGGACGAGGTCACCGAACTGACGTGTCACGCCCGCGGCTGGCTCGCGCCCAAGGCCGAGCCGCTGGAGGCACTCTCCTTGCAGTGGCCGCCGGCCGAAGCCGAATCCCTCGCCGTCTCCGAGCTGTACACGCTGCTCAACCGGAACGCCCACCTCACCGACGTGGGCTTCGACTACGGTCCCGCCTTCCGCGCCGTACAGTCCGCATGGCGTAGGGACGGTGAGGTCTTCGCCGAACTGGCGCTGCCGGAGGCTGCCGGATCGTCTGACGGGTTCGCCATCCACCCGGCCATGTTCGACTCCGCCTTGCACGGCGGACTGGGAATGCTCGACATGGGTGAGGACAACCCCAGCGGGCTGCCGTTCTCTTGGTCCGGAGTCCAGTTGGCGCGCTTCGGCCTCACCAGGCTCCGCGTGAGGATCACGCTGCCGGACCCGACCTCTCTGCGGCTGGACATCGCGAGTGAGGACGGCTTGCCGCTGGCCTGTCTGCGGCGGCTCGACGTCCGCCCTGTTGAGCAGGCGCACCTGGAAGGCGCGCGGCGGGACAGCGAGCGCCACCTCTACGAGATGGACTGGGTTCCGGCCCAGGCTGTCGCGGGCGTCGCACGGACTGCCGGAATCGTCGCGATCGGTCCGGTCGGCGGAACGGTGGATCGCTTCACCGATCTGGCCGCGTTGGAGAAGACCCTGGCCGACGGAGCCAGCGCACCAGAGGTGGTGCTGGCCACTGTCGGTGCACTCAACCATGAAGTGGCCACCACCGCGCGTCCGACTGCTTCCGACGCCCTGACCTTGGTCCAGAAGTGGTTGGCGTGTGAAGCGCTGGCTGGTTCGCGGTTGGTGGTGGTGACTCGGGGTGCGGTGTCGGTTGGTGGTGAGGTTGCGGATGTGGCGCAGGCTGCGGTGTGGGGTTTGGTGCGGAGTGCGCAGTCGGAGCATCCGGGTCGGTTTGTTCTGGTGGATGTGGAGGGTGACCAGGAGCCGGATTGGGGTGCGTTGTTGGCGGTGGATGAGCCGCAGCTCGCGGTGCGTGATGGTCGGTTGTTGGCGCCGCGTCTGACTCGTGCGTCTGCCGGTGACGCGGTGACAGGCTTTGATGTCACGGGGACGGTGGTGGTCACTGGTGGTACGGGTGGTTTGGGTGCGGTGTTCGCTCGTCACCTCGCGGCCTCGCACGGTGTGCGTGACCTTCTGCTGCTGAGTCGTCGTGGTCCTGCGGCTGAGGGTGCTGCGGAGCTGGTTGCGGAGTTGGATGCGTTGGGTTGTGGGGCTCGGGTCGTGGCTTGTGATGTGTCCGACCGTGAGCAGTTGGCTGCGGTGTTGGGTGCGGTGGAGCGTCCGTTGACGGGGGTCGTGCATACGGCGGGTGTGTTGGACGACGGTGTGGTGGAGTCGTTGACTGCCGAGCAGATCGACCGTGTGATGCGTCCCAAGGTCGATGCGGCCTTGCACCTTCACGAGTTGACGGCCGATGCCGATCTCGCTGCGTTCGTGGTGTTCTCGTCGGTGGCGGCGTTGATGGGGAGTCCGGGGCAGGGTAACTACGCTGCGGCGAACGCTGCACTCGACGCTCTTGCTGCGACCCGCCGCGCCGCGGGACTGCCCGCCACGTCCCTCGCGTGGGGTTTGTGGTCGGATGCCGGAGGTATGGGTGCGCGGTTGGGTGAGGGGGAGCTTGCTCGTCTGGAGCGTATGGGTGCGAAGGCGTTGACGGTCGAGCTGGGGTTGGACCTGTTCGATCAGGCGTTGGCTTCGGGCGCGGCTCTGCTGGCACCGGTTCGTTTCGACACCGCGGTGTTGCGGGCCCAGGCCAGGGCCGGGAGCATCCCCGCGGTACTCCGCGGCCTGGCCCCCGGCGCTCGGCAAGTTGACACCCCGACGGTGTCCCTCAGGGACCAGCTCGCCGGGGTCTCCACCACCGACCGGGACAACATCGTCCTGGACATGGTTCGCGCCCAGGTGGCCGCTGTGCTGGGGCATTCCTCCGCCGCTGCCATCGAACCGGAGCGGGCTTTCCAGGAGATCGGTTTTGACTCGCTCGGCGCCGTTGAGCTTCGAAACCGGCTCAGCCAGGTCACAGGAATGCGCCTGCCGGCCACGTTGGTCTTCGACTACCCCACACCCGCGGAGATCGCACGATTGCTGCTAGCCGAGTTCGGCGGCGATGCCACCGAACCACCGATCGAGAAGGAACTGACGAAGCTGGAAGAAATGCTGCCCGGGATCGCCGAACCCGATCGGCGAAATGTTGCCGAGCGCCTGCGCCGACTGCTTTCCGTTGTTGCCGATGACGGAGAAGCGGAGAGCACGGCCGAGCGCATCGAAGCGGCCACAACGATGGATGAAGTCTTCCAGATGATCGACACCGAATTCGGCGAAGCGTGACGAGGGGCGCGGAAATGACACAGAACACGGAACAGCAGGAGAAGATCGCCCGCTATCTCAAGAAGATGGCGAGCGACCTCAACCAGGCTCGCGCGCGCCTTCGTGAGTACGAGTCCCGCGACGGGGAGCCCCTCGCGATCGTGGGAATGAGTTGCCGGTATCCGGGTGGCGTCACCTCGCCGGACGAGTTGTGGGAAATGGTGGCTGAGGGGCGCGACGCGATCGGCCCGTTCCCTGCTGACCGTGGCTGGGATCTGGAGCGGCTCTACGACCCCGACCCCGACCACCTCGGCACCGTGTACGCCAAGGAAGGCGGGTTCGTCGACGGAGCGACCGAGTTCGATGCCGACTTCTTCGGGATCAGTCCGCGTGAGGCGACGGCGATGGACCCGCAGCAGCGCCTGCTGCTGGAGTCGTCCTGGGAGGCGCTGGAGGACGCGGGCATCGACCCGATCCGCCTGCGCGGCAGCGACACGGGCGTGTTCTGCGGTGTCGGCCCGTCCGACTACGCCTCCATGCCCGCAGGCGCGCTGCCGCAGATCGAGGGCTTCCGCCTGACCGGCTCCACCACCAGCGTCGTGTCCGGCCGCATCGCTTACAGCCTTGGTCTGGAAGGCCCCGCGGTGTCCGTGGACACGGCCTGCTCCGCTTCCGCTGTTGCCCTGCACCTCGCGGTGACAGCTCTGCGTGCAGGCGAGTGCTCCCTCGCCCTCGCCGGCGGCGTCACCGTGCTGGCCGGGCCCTTCCTGCACATGGAGTTCAGCCGGCAGCGCGGCCTGGCACCCGACGGGCGGTGCAAGGCGTACTCGGCGTCCGCCAACGGGACCGGGTTCTCCGACGGCTTGGGCCTGGTGGTGCTGGAGCGGCTGTCCGACGCCAAGCGCAACGGCCGGCGAATCCTCGGTCTGATCCGTGGCAGTGCGGTGAATCAGGACGGTGCGAGCAACGGATTGACGGCGCCGAACGGTCCGTCGCAGGAGCGGGTGATCCGGCAGGCGCTGGCCAATGCTGGACTGTCTCCGTCTGACGTGGACGCGGTCGAGGGTCACGGCACGGGAACCGTTCTCGGTGACCCGATCGAGGCGCAGGCGTTGTTGGCGACGTACGGCGCTGAGCGTGACGGGGACCCGTTGTGGCTGGGTTCCATCAAGTCGAACATCGGCCACACCTCCACCGCGGCTGGTGTGGCGGGTGTGATCAAGATGGTGATGGCGTTGCGGCATGGTGTGTTGCCGTCGACGTTGCATGTGGATGAGCCGTCGCCGCACGTCGATTGGGCGTCGGGTGGGGTTGAGTTGTTGCGGGAGGCGCGGGAGTGGACGGTCGAGGGTCGTCCGCGTCGTGCGGGTGTGTCGTCGTTCGGTGTGAGTGGGACGAATGCGCACATCATTGTGGAGGAGGCGCCGGTTGAGGATGTGGTTGAGGCGGGGGGTGTTGCTGCGGGTGGTGGGCGTGGTGTGTCGGCGGTTCCGGTGGTGGTGTCGGGTCGTTCGGATGCGGCGTTGCGTGCGCAGGTGGAGCGGTTGCGTTCGTTCGTGACCCAGCGGCCTGAGGTATCTGTTCTGGATGCGGCGTTTTCGTTGGTGGGTTCGCGTGCGTTGTTGGAGCGGCGTGCGGTGGTGGTGGCTGGTGGTCGTGATGAGTTGATAGCGGGCTTGGCCGACATCTCCACGGGCGAAGCCGAAAGCTCCGTGGCGGGGAAGTCGGCTTTCCTGTTTACGGGGCAGGGTTCGCAGCGTGTGGGTATGGGGCTGGGTTTGGCGGCGGAGTTCCCTGCCTTCGATCAGGCACTGCGTGAGGTCTGTGCGGAACTCGACCCGCGGTTGGGCCGCCCGGTCCGGGAACTCCTTGCCTCCGACGACGGGGTGTTGGATTCGACGGAGTTCACGCAGGTGGTGTTGTTCGCGGTCGAGGTCGCGCTGTTCCGGCTGGTGGAGTCGCTTGGACTGCGCGCGGACTACCTGATCGGCCACTCCGTCGGGGAGATCGCTGCTGCGCATGTGGCGGGGGTGCTCTCGTTGCGTGACGCCGCGGAGTTGGTGGTGGCGCGGGGTCGTTTGATGGGTGGGTTGCCTGCGGGTGGGGTGATGGTCGCGGTCCAGGCCAGCGAGCCTGAAGTGATCGGATCGTTGGCCGGGTTTGAGGGTCGCCTCGAAGTCGCGGCGGTGAACGGTCCGACTTCCGTGGTCGTCTCCGGTGACGAGGACGCAGCCGAGGAGTGGCTCACGCACTGGGAGGGCCGCAAGGCGACGCGGCTTCGGGTGTCCCATGCGTTCCATTCCCCGCGGATGGAACCGATGCTCGACGAGTTCCGGGCGGTCGCGGAGAGCCTGGAGTACGCAGCGCCGCAGATTCCGGTCGTCTCGAATGTCACGGGCGCAGTGGTGGAGGCGTTCGACGCCGACTACTGGGTCCGCCACGTACGCGAAGCGGTGCGTTTCGCTGACGGGGTCCGCACCCTGTGGGACCTGGACGTGCGCCGCTTCCTGGAACTGGGTCCCGACGCGGTCCTGACCGCGATGGCGCGCCAATGCCTCGACACCGACACCGAGGACACCGACGCCGCGTTCCTCCCGGCCCTGCGGAGGAAGCAGAACGAGCCGGAAGCGTTCGCCGGGTTCCTCGGCCACGCCTACGCGGCTGGTGTCGTCGTGGATTGGGAGGCGTTCTACGCGGGCGTTGGTGCTGAGCGTGTTGATCTGCCGACTTATGCCTTCCAGCGGGAGCGGTTCTGGCTGTCTCCCGGTACGAGCACGGGTGACGTGTCGGCTGCTGGTCTCGTACCCGTCGACCACCCCGTACTCGCTGGTCGAGCGCTCATCGGTGACCGGGACGAATGGCTCTTCACTGGCCGCATCTCCACCGAGACCCAGCCGTGGACGCGTGACCATGTCGTCATGGGTTCGGTCATCGTGCCCGGTGTGGCGCTGGTCGAGATGAGCTTGGCCGCCGGGCTGGCGCTCGACTGCGCTGTACTGGATGAACTCGTCATCGAGACGCCGCTTGCCCTGGATGAGACAGGGGCGCGCCAGGTGCAGCTCATTGTCGGCCACTCCGACGATGTCGGGCGTCGCGAGTTCGTGATCTTCTCGCGTCCCGAGGGCGAGGACGTGGACATCCAGAGTGAGGCGACCTGCCACGGCCGCGGATGGCTGGCAGAAGAATCCGGGGCTACGCCCACTTGGGATCTCGAATGGCTGCCGCGAGACGCCGATCCTCTGTCCGTCGAAGAGCTCTACACCCGAATGGCCGACATCGGCTACGACTACGGTTCCTTGTTCCAGGGTGTGGTGGGGGCTTGGCAGGACGGGGATGACGTCTACGTCGATCTGGCCTTGCCGGACGAAGCCGGCGCGGACGACTTCGGAATTCACCCGGGGCTCTTCGACTCGGCGGTACAGAGCTCGCTGTTCGGCGAGAAGCCTGACGACACGCTCGTCATGCCGTTCTCGTGGAACGGCGTTCAGCTCAATCGCACCGGTGTGTCGCGCGCTCGCGCACGGCTCACTCCCGTGGGAGATGCCGCCTTCTGCATCGTGATCGTCGACGAGCAAGGCGAGCTGGTCCTCAGCATGGACAAGCTCGTCTTCCGTCCGGTCGACCAGGCCCAGCTGAAGCGGGCCGCAGGAGCTCAGGGTTCCCTCTACCAGCTGGACTGGACTCCGGTCACCGTCACACAGGCCCAGTCCGCCAGGGTCGCTGTGCTCGGTGGGCTTCCTCTTGAGGGCGAACCGTACGAGGACCTGGCCGCGCTGGATCGTGCGATCGCTGCGGATTCTGCTGCGCCCGACTTCGTGCTCACGGCTGTTGATGCCTCGGAGTCGACGAGTGCCGTCGGTGAGGTGTTGTCGGTGGTGCGGGAGTGGTTGGCGTGTGAAGCGCTGGTTGGTTCGCGGTTGGTGGTGGTGACTCGGGGTGTGGTGTCGGTTGGTGGTGGGGTTGCGGATGTGGCGCAGGCTGCGGTGTGGGGTTTGGTGCGGAGTGCGCAGTCGGAGCATCCGGGTCGGTTTGTTCTGGTGGATGTGGAGGGTGACCAGGAGCCGGATTGGGGTGCGTTGTTGGCGGTGGATGAGCCGCAGCTCGCGCTGCGTGATGGGCAGTGGTTGGCTCCTCGGCTGGCCCGTTCGGTTGCGGGGGCTTCCGACGCGGTCGTTGG
>NZ_JBHXEN010000106.1:0-7490 GCF_042724695.1 Streptomyces sp. NPDC127068
CCGCTGAAGGGGGCGCCCGGCGCCTTCGTCGTGCCGGGTGCGGGCCGGTCAGATGCCCTGCCAGGCGGGCTTGGCCGCGAAGGTGTGCCGGAAGTAGCCGGCGAGCTTCAGCTTGGAGGCGGCGGCCTCGTCCACCACGACCGTGGCGTGCGGGTGCAGTTGCAGCGCCGAGGCGGGGCACACCGCGGCGACGGGGCCCTCGACGGTCGCGGCGACGGCCTCCGCCTTGCCCTCGCCGGTGGCGAGCAGCACCAGGTGGCGGGCGTCCAGGATGGTCCCGATGCCCTGGGTGATCACGTGGTGCGGAACCTGCTCGATGTCACCGTCGAAGAAGCGCGCGTTGTCGACGCGGGTCTGCTCGGTGAGCGTCTTGATCCGGGTCCGGGAAGCGAGCGAGGAGCAGGGCTCGTTGAACCCGATGTGCCCGTCGGTGCCGATCCCGAGCAGCTGGAGGTCGACCCCGCCCGCGTCGGCGAGCGCGGTCTCGTAGGCGGCACAGGCCGCGGCGACGTCCTCGGCGGCCCCGTCCGGGCCCAGGAAGGCGTCGGCACCGATGCCGAGCGGCTCCAGGACCTCCCGGCGGAGCACGGAACGGTAGGACTCCGGGTGCTCGGCGGGCAGTCCGACGTACTCGTCGAGCTGGGCTATGCGCGCCCGCCCGACCTCGACCCGTCCGGCGCGGACCTTGGCCTCCAGCGCCCGGTAGACGGGGAGCGGGGTGGAACCGGTGGCGACACCGAGGACCGCGTCGGGCTTGCGTCGCAGCAACGCCGCCATGGCCTCGGCGATGAGTTCGCCGCCTGCTGCCGCGTCCGGGACGATCACAACTTCCACTCTGAGCCTGCCGATCTGGAGAGCGAACACGGATGGAATGACGCTATGTGGTATAGACCAATCTAGCAGAACTGCCCTGCCGTGCGGGGGTTCGGCGGGCGTGCTACGCGGGCGGGTACCGGAATGCTCCGGGCGGGCGCCGGACGCCCCGGGGGAGTGGAATGGGAAGGGGGCCCGCCGCCCCGGGAGCCGCCACCCACCGGAGGAGACCCGCATGACCGCCACGACCACCACCGACCCGCAGAGCGAGCGGCCGGGCCGGATCATGTCCCGCGAGATGGCCGAACAGCCCGCGGTGCTGCGCCGCATCCTCGACACCGCGGCCCCCGCCGTGCGCCGGGTGGCCGAGCAGGTCGCCGCCCGCGCACCCCGCTTCGTCCTGCTCACCGCCCGCGGCACCTCCGACAACGCCGCCCTGTACGCCAAGTACCTGCTGGAGATCCGGCGCGGCCTGCCCTGCGGGCTCACCTCGATGTCCACCACCACCGCCTACGGGGCCCGCCCCGACCTGCGGGACGTCCTGGTCATCACCGTCAGCCAGTCCGGCGGCTCGCCCGACCTGGTGGCCTCCACCCGGGCGGCCCGGGAGTCCGGGGCGATCACGCTCGCCGTCACCAACAACCCGGACTCCGCGCTCGCGGCCGTCTCCGAGTTCCACATCGACATCATGGCCGGGCCCGAACGCGCGCTGCCCGCCACCAAGACGTACACGGCGTCCCTGCTCGCCCTGTACCTCTTCGTGGAGGGCCTGGCGGGCGGCGACGGGGGCGCCGCGCTGCCGCTGCCGGAGCTGGCGGCCCGGCTGCTCGACCGTCAGCCCGAGGTCCGCACGCTGGCCGCCCGCTACCGGTTCGCCGAGCGGATGGTGATCACCTCCCGCGGCTACGGCTACCCCACCGCCAAGGAGGCCGCGCTCAAGTTGATGGAGACCAGCTACATCCCCGCCCTGTCCTACTCCGGGGCCGATCTGCTGCACGGGCCGCTCGCCATGGTCGACAACATCTCCCCGGTGATCGCCGTGGTCACCGCGGGCAAGGGCGGGGACGCCCTGCAACCCGTCCTCGACCGGCTCCGGGGCCGCGGCGCCGACCTGGTCGTCATCGGCCCGCGGGCCCAGGTGGAGGCCGCGTCCGCCGGGTTCGTCCTCACCACGGACGACGTCCCCGAGGAACTCCAACCGATCCTGGAGATCATCCCGCTGCAACTGCTCGCCTACGAGGTCACCATCGCCCGAGGCCAGGACCCGGACGCCCCGCGGGCCCTCGCCAAGGTCACCGAGACCCGCTGACCCGGTGCGCGGCCGGGGCCGTCGGAAGGGCCGGACGTCACCCGGATAGCGTCACCCCATGATCCCCCCGTTCCGGCAGCCCCGCCCGCTCCCGCCACCCGTCCCCGTCGGGCCCCGCGTCCACCGTTCCGTCGCGGCGGAGGTCACCCCGTGACCCTCTGGGAGATGGTCGCCGTCCTCGCCGCCGGAGCGGGTGCCGGAGCCATCAACGCCGTCGTCGGCTCCGGCACCCTCATCACCTTCCCGGTCCTGCTGGCCACCGGCCTGCCCCCGGTCACCGCCACCGTCTCCAACGCCCTCGGCCTGGTCCCGGGCTCGCTGAGCGGCGCCTTCGGCTACCGCAGGGAGCTGGCCGGACAGCGCGACCGGGTGCTGCGGCTGGGCGTCGTCGCGGCACTCGGCGCGGTGGCCGGGGCGGCGCTGCTGCTGATACTGCCGGAGACCGCCTTCGAGACGATCGTGCCCGTCCTCGTGGGCCTCGCCCTGGTGCTGGTCGTCCTCCAGCCGTGGATCGCCCGGACCGTCAAGCGCCGCCGCGAACGCGCGGGGACCCGGCCCCGGCCCGACGGCGGCGTCCCCCTGCTGGTCGGAATGGGCCTGGCCAGCGTCTACGGAGGGTACTTCGCCGCGGCCCAGGGGATCGTCTACCTCTCCCTCATGGGCTCCCTGATCGACGAATCCCTGCAACGCCTGAACGCCGTCAAGAACGTGCTGGCCGCCGTGGTCAACGGGGTCGCCGCGGTGTTCTTCCTCTTCGTCGCCGACTTCGACTGGACGGCCGTCCTGCTCATCGCGGTCGGCTCCACGCTCGGCGCGCAGGCGGGGGCGCTGGTCGGACGCCGGTTCAGCCCGGTCGTGCTGCGCGCCGTGATCGTGGCCGTGGGGGTCTTCGCCCTGGTCCAGTTGGTCCGTCGCTGAGCGCCCGGACCGAGCGTTTTCCGCCAGCGCCCGGACCCGCACGACAAACATGGGCCAACACATGGACAGACGTGAATGGTCTAGTCCACAATGAAAACGATGGACCTCCGGGGACTCCCCGGGACCACCATTCCGTTCTCCCCGCACAGGAGGACGGTCGAGGAGCCGGAGCTCTCTGCCCTGACTGCACCGGGTCCTCACCCAACGGCCGACCGGGACCGCACACCCGCCGGCCGGGTTTGCTCCGGGCTGCGGTGCCGGGAGGGTTGAGGGTCCCTCCCAGGCACCGTGGCCCGCGGGCCTTTCCGGGGCGGCTTCCGATGACGCCCCACCGCCGTGCGCGCCCACCCGTCCGACGCCGCCAGGGGGTCGACGCGATCCGGCCAGGTACGCTCACAGACGTGCCCTCCATGAACGATCTCGTACGCCAGCACACCGCCCTGTCCGACACGGACCTGGAGTGGCTCCACCTGCTGGTCTCGGAGTGGCAGCTGCTCTCCGACCTCTCCTTCGCGGACCTCGTCCTGTGGGTCCCCACCAGCGACGGCACCCGGTACGTCTCCGTCGCCCAGATGCGGCCCAACACCGGCCCCACCTCGTACCAGGACGACATGGTCGGCCACCTCGTCCCGCGCGGCCGTCGCCCGCTGCTGGACGCCGCCCTCGACGAGGGGCGCATCGTCCGCGAGGGCGACCCGGAGTGGCGCGAGGAGGTCCCGGTCCGGGTCGAGTCGATCCCGGTCCGCCGGGAGGGCCGCGTCCTGGGCGTCATCGCCCGCAACACCAACCTGCTCACCGTCCGCACCCCCTCGCGCCTCGAACTCAGCTACCTCCAGAGCGCGTCGGACCTGGCGCAGATGATCGCCGCGGGTTCCTTCCCCTTCCCCGGCCAGCAGGTCGACATGGACGCCTCCCCCCGGGTCGGCGACGGACTGATCCGCCTGGACGCCGACGGCATCGTCCAGTACGCGTCCCCCAACGCGCTCTCCGCCTACCACCGCCTCGGGCTCGCCGCGGACCTGGTGGGCCATCACCTCGGCACCGCGACGGCCGAACTCGCCCCGTCCCGGGGGCCCGTCGACGAGGCCCTGGTCAAGATGGCCAGCGGCTGGGCCCCCCGGGAGTTCGAGATCGAGGGCAACGGGGGAGTGATCCAGCTCCGTGCGATCCCCCTCAAACCCAAGGGACCGCGCATCGGTTCCCTCGTCCTGCTGCGCGACGTCACCGAACTGCGCCGCCGCGAACGGGAACTCATCACCAAGGACGCCACCATCCGGGAGATCCACCACCGGGTGAAGAACAACCTCCAGACGGTGGCCGCCCTGCTGCGGCTCCAGGCCCGCCGCATCGAGTCCGAACGGGGCCGGGCCGCGCTGGAGGAGGCGGTGCGCCGGGTCGGCTCCATCGCCATCGTTCACGAGACGCTGTCCCAGAACCTGGACGAGCGGGTGGAGTTCGACGAGATCGCGGACCGGGTCCTGGCGATGGTCTCGGAACTGTCCCCCGGCAAGGTCACGGCCCGCCGTACGGGTCGCTTCGGCATCCTCGACGCGGAGGTGGCCACCCCGCTGTCGATGGTCCTCACGGAGGTGCTCCAGAACGCGCTGGAGCACGGGTTCGGGCCGCTCGACGCGGGCGCGGTCGAGGTGTCCGCGGTGCGTGGGGGCACGGTGCAGCAGGAGCGGTTGCTCGTCACCGTCCAGGACGACGGGGTCGGGCTGCCCGAGGGGTTCGATCCCGGCCGGTCCGGCAATCTGGGGCTCCAGATCGTCCGGACGTTGGTCGAGGGGGAGCTCGGGGGGACGTTCGGCATGCTGCCCGCGCCCGGGGGCGGCACGCGGGTCACCCTCGACCTCCCGGTCCGCCGCCACCCGTAGCTGTTTCCGCGCGGTGCGCGGTGGTTGCCCGCGCAGTTCCCCGCGCCCCTTCGGGGCTCGTCCCGGTGGGGGTGCGCTGTCCCGTGCGGGTGCGTCGTGGCTGGCCGCGCCGTTCCCCGCGCCCCCTTCGGGGCGCGTCCTGCGGGGGGCCTCCGGGGTGGCGTGCCCCGATCAGGGGCGCGGGGAACTGCGCAACCGTGCAGCGCACCCCGCAGAACAGCGCACACCCCGAAGCGGCGCGGGCAACCCCAGCGCACCGCAAGGGACAACCGCAACACCCCCGCACGGGAAAAGCGGAAAGCCCCGGATCACCAGGATCCGGGGCTCACGCAAGAGCACTGCGGGGTTCTACGCGCTGCGGCTCGGGAGGCGGGAGTTGCGTACTCGCTGTACGCGCCGCCGGCTGAGACTCGTACGGGCGGCTGGGCGTCAGGCGGTGGCCTGCCGCGCCCGGTTGCGAGCGGCACGACGCTTCATTGCGCGGCGCTCGTCCTCGCTGAGGCCACCCCAGACACCCGAGTCCTGACCGGACTCGAGCGCCCACTGCAAGCACTGCTCCATGACGGGGCAGCGACGGCAGACGGCCTTCGCTTCCTCGATCTGCAGCAGCGCGGGACCGGTGTTGCCGATGGGGAAGAACAGCTCGGGGTCTTCCTCGCGGCAAACGGCGTTGTGACGCCAGTCCATGGCTGCTACCTCTCTTGGTGGTACATCAGTGTGCTTGTGAATGTGAACGCTTTCACGAATCCCTCGACAAGGGAAGGGCCTACTCCCGGATGTGACCCGGGGCGGTCCTAGAGTTTGAGGAGGGGTTCGGACTCTCTATGGAGGGCGGTGGTGCGGCCCGTCCTGAGCGCCACGTAGAGACTCGCAAACCTCGGCTACGGATACAACCCCTTCTGGAAAGTTTTTTTTGATTCCTCGGTGTCGACTAGGTCACAGCCGTACTTCCATGGGGTGGAGCCTTGCCTAAACGTTCGAGTGCAAGGACTTTTGCTGCTTCCGCTCACACAATCACACGCAGTGCACGGTCTACGCCTAGGAACGTCACGCTGGTGCGCAGTCCTAGGTGGTCTCCGTCCATCTGTAGGGGGAGCGGCACCTTCGAATGCAAGGTGAACTGCTGGAGGTCGTGGAGGGTGACGGCGTGCTTGCCGCGGGGGCCCCGCTCGGGGGACGAAGTGATCAATTGGGTGGCATAGCGGGTCACCGCACCCGTGGTCAGCCGGCTCAGACCGAGGACGTCGAGCCCCGTGTCGAACGAGGCCCGCGGCGCCGCGTAGACCGGGCGATTGCCCAGGAAGGTCCACGGAGCCGTATTGCAGACTATGGACACCAGAAGATCTTCCACTGGTTCCCGGCCCGGTTGTTCCAGGGTGATCGAACCGTGCCGACGCTGCTCGCCCAGGAATTGCCTCAGGACCTGCCGCAGATAAAGCGCGTGCGTCGAACGCTTTCCCAACTCGCGTTGCTGTTCGACGCGTCCGACCACTCCGGCGTCGAATCCGAGGCCCGCGCAGAAGGTGAACCAGCGCCCGGGAATCGCCTCGTCCGGGGTGCCGGGGGTGCCGACCGCCCGGCCGAGTCCGATGGTGCGCTCGGAGCCGGTCTCGATCGCGTTCAGCAGCGCGCCCGTCGCCTCCACCGCGTCGTTCGGCAGTCCGAGGGCCCGGGCGAACACGTTCGTCGAGCCACCGGGCACCACGGCGAGCCGGGGCGTGCGCTCCGGCTCGGGGGCGCTCCCGCCGTCGCCGAGGAGGCCGTTCACGACCTCGTTGACCGTGCCGTCGCCGCCGAGCGCGACCACCAGATCGATGTCGTCACCCTCCGCCGCCTGCCGGGCGAGGTCCCGGGCGTGCCCGCGGTACTCGGTGGTGACCGCTTCGAGCTTCATCTCGCTCGCCAGCGCGTGGATCAGTACGTCGCGGGTACGCGCGCTCGTGGTGGTAGCTGCCGGGTTGACCACGAGGAGTGCGCGCATGTCATGCAGGGTACCGAGCCGGGAGGGGTGGACCCACATTCGGGTGGAGCGGGCCGGCGGGCCCGACGCACCGGCGCCCGCCGGGGGCCGGCTACCCTGCTGGGGTGAGTGCTGAGCAGAAGTCCACCCCCGGCGCGCGCTCCGGGGAGACCCCCGAGGGCCCCCGTCCCGGTCGGCTGACCGCCGCCGCGGCCCTGACCGGCCTGGAGGGCGCCGCACTCGTCGTCGGCGGCGTCTACGTACTGGTCCGCGGTCTGGCCGGGGACGGCAGCGCGGGACAGGCGGCCATGGCGGGTCTGACGCTCGTCGCGCTCGCGGCCCTGCCGCTGATCGCCGCGAGGGGCCTGTGGGCCCGACGCAGCTGGAGCCGCGGCCCCGCGATCATGACCCAGCTCGTCGCCCTGCCGGTGGCGTGGAGCCTGCTCCAGGTCAACAGCATGCTGATCCCCGGCGGCATCGCCCTCGCCGTGGCCGCGGTGACCACCCTGGTCCTCCTGGTCAACGTCCAGACCACCGAGGCGCTGGGCATCAGGGGCCCCGGCAGCGCCTAGGCACCCGAAGGTGAGGAGGGGGCGCCCGCAGCCGTGACGGC
>NZ_JBHXEN010000107.1:0-6979 GCF_042724695.1 Streptomyces sp. NPDC127068
CACCACACCCTCCTTCGTGAACCCCCGCTCACCCGCAGCATCCGGCACGTACTTCACACACACAACGATCCGCAAGCTCACAGCGAACACTCCTATCGGCGAGATGGCCCCTACGCGTACGTGTACCCGTACCCGTACCAGCAATGCGACACTATGGCACTCAGTACCCTCTGTAAAGGTACGTAGTGCCAAAAGTGGGCTCGCGGTGTTACGTTCCCCGCATGACCGCAGACACAGATCCGGCCGCCGGCGGCTCCGGCCCCGTGCGCGAGGGGAAGCCCCCGATGCGCGAGGCGCTGGCCGAAGCCGCCTTCCAGCTCTTCCTGGAACGGGGCTTCGAGCAGACGACGGTGGACGACATCGTGGCCCGTGCGGGCGTCGGGCGGCGGTCGTTCTTCCGGTACTTCCCGTCCAAGGAGGACGCCGTCTTCCCGGACCACGAGAGGTGCCTCGCGGACATGCGGGCGTTCCTCGACGCGCACCCCGGCGGGGACCCGGTGGCCCGGGTCTGCGACGCCGCGCGACTGGTGCTGCGGCTGTACGCGGCCAACCCCGAGTTCTCGGTCCAGCGCTACCGGCTCACCCGCGAGGTGCCGGGGCTGCGTACGTACGAACTGTCGGTCGTCCGGCGGTACGAGGCGACCCTCGCCGGGTACCTGCGCGGGCGGTTCGGCGCCTCCCGGGACGGGGACCTGCGGGCCGAGATGATCGCCGCGGCCGTGGTCGCCGCGCACAACAACGGGTTGCGGACCTGGCTGCGCGCGGGAGGTGCGGGCGACCCCGACGAGGAGGTCGACCACGCCCTGGACCTGGTGCTGCGGGTGTGGAACGAGTCCGGTGAGGTGTCGGTGCCCGCCCGCTCGTCAGGGGCCGCGGCGACCGGCGCCCCGACCGGCGAGACCGGTGACGATGACGTGATCGTGGTCGTCGCCAAGCGGAACGCGCCGCTGTGGCAGATGGTCCAGCGGATCGAGTCGGCCCTCGACGAGAACTGACGGAAGCTGACGAGGGCTGACGAGAGGCGACAAGGGCTGATGAAACCGGCGAAAGCCGAGGTCAGGACCTACGGCCCAAAATAACGACACTCAGTGCCTAGCCTGCTCGGCACTGAGTGTCATAGGGTGCGCGCATCGGTCGCGCCGACGCGGCCGGTGCGCCACCGAGCCGAGCGCAGGGGGGTCGTCCGTCCATGTCCCAGCCAGGAACCGACACCACGTCAGACACCCACGGGGAGACCGGCCTTCCGTACCAGCGCTGCCGCTGGTGCGGCACCCCGTCCTTCCGGCGGCTGCTCTGCCCCGTGTGCTCCTCCAGCGACCTGGAGGCCGAGCGCAGTACCGGGGAAGGCGTGGTCGTCCGCTCCGTGGTCGTCCACCGGTACACCCGGCTGGCCCGCAACGAGTCGCTGGTCCGGTTCCCCGAGGGGTTCATCTTCCGCTGCCGGGTCGTCGGCACCGAGCCCCACCTGGTGTGGGTGGGCGCCCGCGTGCGGTACGCGGCGGACCCCGGAACCGATCCGACGTCCGGTGAGGTCGTCGTCGAACTGTGCGATCCGGCCCGGCACGCCGACCACTTCTGACACCCCTGCGGCGGGCGCCGTCCGGCCGATGGGTCCGGACGTGTGACCTCGGGCCGGGAGCCCGTGCGCCGTGCCGACCGGCGCGGCGCGTGCGCCGATACCTTCGAAGCTTGACGTGGAGCCCGCAGCAGGACGCGCGGCTTCCCTCCTGCGTCCCACTGCGAAGGTGGAAACTTGAAGGCCATCCGTCGCATCACCGTCCGACCCGTGCTCCCCGCGCCGCTGGCCCCGCTGAACGACCTGGCCCGCAACCTGCGCTGGTCCTGGCACGAGGAGACCCGCGAGCTCTTCCGCTCCCTCGACCCCGAGCGCTGGGACGCCGCCCACCGCGACCCGGTCCGGCTGCTCGGCACCGTCACCGCCGAACGGTTCGCCGCCCTCGCCGCCGACCCCGCTTTCCTGGACCGGCTCGCCGCCTGCGCCGCGGACCTGCGCGAGTACACCGGGGGCGACCGCTGGTACCAGACCAGGACCGGCAGCGGGGGACCGGCGGCCGTCGCCTACTTCTCGCCCGAGTTCGGCATCACCGCCGCCCTGCCCCAGTACTCCGGCGGCCTGGGCATCCTCGCCGGGGACCACCTGAAGGCCGCGAGCGACCTGGGCGTCCCGCTCGTCGGCGTCGGACTGCTCTACCGGCACGGCTACTTCCGGCAGACCCTGTCCCGGGACGGCTGGCAGCAGGAGCAGTACCCGGTGCTCGACCCCGACGAACTCCCGCTGACCGTCCTCACCGAACCGGGCGGCACCCCCGCGCACCTCGCACTGGCCCTGCCCGGCGGGCGGAGCCTGCGCGCGCGGATCTGGGTCGCCCAGGTCGGCCGGGTGCCGCTGCTCCTGCTGGACTCGGACCTGGAGGAGAACGACAGCGGCGCGCGCGAGGTCACCGACCGGCTGTACGGGGGCGGCAGCGAACACCGGCTGCTCCAGGAGATGCTGCTCGGCATCGGCGGGGTCCGCGCGGTGCGCGCCTACTGCCGCCTCACCGGCCACCCCGCGCCCGAGGTGTTCCACACCAACGAGGGGCACGCCGGGTTCCTCGGCGTCGAGCGCATCCACGAACACGTCGGCCGCGGTCTCGACTTCGACGCGGCGGTGGAGGCGGTCCGCGCCGGAACCGTGTTCACCACCCACACCCCCGTCCCGGCCGGCATCGACCGCTTCGACCGCGCTCTCGTCGCCCGGCACTTCGGCCCCGACGGGGAACTCCCCGCACTCGACGCCGACCAGGTGCTGCGCCTCGGCCGGGAGACGTACCCCGGCGGCGACCCGACCCTGTTCAACATGGCCGTCATGGGACTGCGGCTCGGCCAGCGGGCGAACGGGGTGTCCCTGCTGCACGGGAGGGTCAGCCGTGAGATGTTCGCCGGCCTCTGGCCCGGCTTCGACGCCGAGGAGGTGCCCATCACCTCCGTCACCAACGGCGTGCACGCCCCCACCTGGGTCGCGCCCGAGGTACTGCGGCTCAGCGCCCGGAAGTTGGGGGCCCGCCGGACCGAGGAGGCGCTCTCCACCGGTGACGACTCCCGGTGGGACGCCCTCGCGGAGATCCCCGACCCCGACCTCTGGGCACTGCGCCGCACCCTGCGCGAACGACTCGTCGGCGAGGTCCGCGAGCGGCTGTACCGGTCCTGGCGGCAGCGGGGCGCGGCGGCGGCCGAACTGGGCTGGATCGACTCCGTGCTCGACCCGGACGTGCTCACCATCGGCTTCGCCCGCCGGGTCCCCTCGTACAAGCGGCTCACCCTGATGCTGCGGGACCGGGAACGGTTGACGAGGCTGCTGCTGCACCCGGAGCGGCCGGTGCAGGTCGTCGTCGCCGGCAAGGCGCACCCCGCGGACGACGGCGGGAAGCGGCTCGTGCAGGAGCTGGTGCGGTTCACCGACGACCCGCGGGTGCGGCACCGGATCGTGTTCCTGCCCGACTACGGCATGGGCATGGCGCAGAAGCTCTATCCCGGCTGTGACGTCTGGTTGAACAATCCGCTGCGCCCGTTGGAGGCGTGCGGCACCTCGGGGATGAAGGCGGCCCTCAACGGCTGTCTGAACCTGTCGGTCCGCGACGGCTGGTGGGACGAGTGGTACGAGCCCGACTTCGGTTGGGCGGTGCCCACCGCCGACGGTGACGCCACGGACCCCGAGCGGCGGGACGACCTGGAGGCGCGGGCCCTGTACGACCTGCTGGAGCGGCGGATCACGCCCCGGTTCTACGAACGGGGGCCGGACGGCCTGCCCGACCGGTGGGTCGCCATGGTCCGGCAGACCCTCACCCGGCTCGGTCCCAAGGTGCTGGCCGCCCGGATGGTCCGGGAGTACGTGGAGCGGCTGTACGTGCCCGCGACCACCGCGCACCGGGCGTTGACCGCGGACGCGGCCCGGGAGCTGGCCGGCTGGAAGGCGCGGGTGCGGGCCGGCTGGCCGCGGGTCGCCGTCGACCACGTCGAGGCGTCGGGTGCGGGTGCGCCGCCGGAGTTGGGGGCGGTGCTGCCGTTGCGGGTCAGGGTGCGGCTCGGGGAGTTGGCGCCCGGGGACGTGGAGGTGCAGGCGGTCGCCGGGCGGGTCGACCCGGACGACCGGATCGTCGACGCGGTGGCGGTGCCGCTGAAGCCGGCGGGGGGCGCCGACCTGGAGGGGTGCTGGGTGTACGAGGGGCAGCTCGACCTCGCGCGGACCGGGCCCTTCGGGTACACCGTGCGCATCCTGCCGGCGCATCCGCTGCTGGGGTCCGCGGCGGAGTTGGGGCTGGTCGCCGCGCCGGTGACCGGGACGGCCACCGGCGCGGGAGTGCTGCTGCGCTGAGCCGCGCCGCGGGGCGGCCGGGGGACCCGTCGTTCCCCCGGCCGCCCCACGACGTCGAGCCGGGGAGGCTACGGGAACGTCAGCTTCCAGCTGTTGATGTACCCGGTGTCCTGGGCGGCCACGTCCTGCACCCGGAGCCGCCAGGTGCCGTTGGCCACCTCCGAGGACGCGTCGACGGTGTACGTGGTGTTGACGTTGTCCGCCGAGTCGCCGCTGCTCGAACCCTTCAG
Organism: Streptomyces sp. NPDC127068; assembly: GCF_042724695.1. NCBI lineage: Bacteria > Bacillati > Actinomycetota > Actinomycetes > Kitasatosporales > Streptomycetaceae > Streptomyces > Streptomyces sp. NPDC127068. The sequence goes on from NZ_JBHXEN010000107.1 coordinate 4,606, forward strand.
GCGGTACGCCGTGCCGTCCGGTGCCACCAGGTCGACCACCAGGTCACCGCGCCAGGTGTGGACGATGTCCACGCCCACCGCCAGGTTGCTCGGGGCGTTGCCGGTGCGGCCCGTCACGGTCACCGCCGAGGTCACGGCCGATCCGCGGTCCGGGATGGCGACGTCCGCGGTGTTCTCGAAGACCGTCCCGGTGGGCGGCTCGCCGCCCGGACGACTGCCGACCGCGACGCCGGCCCACGCGTCCTGCACCGCCTTGTACTCGGGGCTCGTCGTCCCGTACAGCTCGCCCGCGACCGCGAGGGTTCCCGTGCGGGCGCCCGCGTAGTTGGTGGACGAGGTGAACTTCGTGGTGAGCGCGCGGAACCAGATCAGCGCGGCCTTCTCCCGGCCGATGCCCGTCACCGGCAGCCCGTCGGAGGTCGGCGAGTCGTAGGAGACCCCGTTGAGGGTCTTGGTGCCGCTGCCCTCGGACAGCAGGTAGAACCAGTGGTTCGCCGGGCCGGACGAGTAGTGCACGTCCACCGAGCCGATGCCCGCGTACCAGTAGTCCTTGGACGAACCGTCCCGGCTGGGGCGGTCCATGTACCGCAGCGGGGTGCCGTTGCCGCGGATGTCGATCTTCTCGCCGACCAGGTAGTCACCGAGGTCGGAGGTGTTGTTCGCGTAGAACTCGACGGCCGCCGCGAAGATGTCGGAGGTCGCCTCGTTGAGTCCGCCGGACTCCCCGCTGTAGATCAGGCCCGCGGTGTTCGACGTGATGCCGTGCGTCATCTCGTGCGCGGCGACGTCCAACGAGGTCAGCGGCTTGGCGTTGCCCGCCCCGTCGCCGTACGTCATGCAGAAGCACGAGTCGGACCAGAACGCGTTGACGTAGTTGTTGCCGTAGTGGACGCGGGAGGACGCGCCGACCCCGTCGCCCCGGATGCCGCTGCGCCCGTAGACCTCCTTGAAGTAGTCCCAGGTCTCCGCGGCCCCGTACGCGGCGTCGGCGCCGGCGGTCCCGAGGTTGTTCGGGGTGCCGTCGCCCCAGGTGTCGTTGGACTGCGAGAACAGGGTGCCGGTGCCGCTGGTGGCGCGGTTCAGGTTGTACGTGCGGTGGTTGCCGCGCGTCGAGTCGGTCAGGGTGTAGTTCCCGCCCGACTGGGTGCTGCCGACGGTGACCTGGCCGCTGTACTGGGTGTTGCCGACGCCGTTCTCGATGGCCTGCCACTCGTACAGCTTCTCGCCGGTGGCGGCGTCGGTGACGACGTGGAGTTCGTTGGGGGTCCCGTCGTGCTGGAAACCGCCGACCACGGTCTCGTACGCGAGGACGGGCTTGCCGGAGGCCATCCAGACGACCTCGCGCGGGGCGCGGTCGGCGGACTTCTTCTTCGAGCCCTCCGCGGCGGCCTCGCGCACCGCCTGCTTCTCCGCGGTGTCGGCCGCGATGCGCGGGGCGGCGGCGATGCCCTTCAGCGCGGAACGCGACGCCTTGGTGACGCCCTGCGTGGCGCCCGACGCGGTGCTGTCCACCACCAGGTCGCCGCCGAGGACGGGGAGCCCGTCGTAGGTGCGCTCGTACCGGGTGTGGGTCGAGCCGTCGCGGTCCTTGACGACGTCGCGGACGACCAGCTTCTCCTTGGCGCCGAGGCCCAACTCCCGGGCGGTCGCGCCCGATCTCGCCTCGGCGTCGCGTATCAGTGCGGCGCGCTGGGCGGGGGACAGCTTGGCGGGCAGCGAGCCGGGGTCGGCCTTGGTCGACGCGGCCTGGGCCCGCCCTTCGGGAGCGGCGGTGGCGGCGCCCGTCTGCACGGCGACGGCCAGCAGCGCGGCGACGGCGACGAGTGCGCCCCCGGTCGTGGCCCGGCGGCGCCGGGTCCGGCGGCTACCGGGGTGCTGCGCGGGGGGCGGGGGGGAGATGGGTTTCAACACGGACTCCTTCTGCGTGGTCGCCGGTGTGCGCGACCAGGGGAGCCGGGCGGCGGGTGGCCGTCCGGGCAGATCGTGGCGGAACCATGTGCGGTCGGTGTCCCCCCGGTTGGGGGACGGCGGGAGCGCGCGCGGTGCGTGGGGGCCCGCCCGGGGTGCCGTACGGTGCCGCCGGGGCGAGCGGGACGGACCGTGCGGTACGGCGACCGAGGGGAAGACTGGCACTCTCGCGGCTCGCTTGTCAGGAGCGCGTCATAACCTTGGCTCGAAATGGTCCGTTGCGCGGAGGTGGGCGTCCGCTGAGCGGATCGGTTCTGTGCGGGTGCGCTGTGGTTGCCCGCGCAGTTCCCCGCGCCCCCTTCGGGTGCGTCCTCTGCGCATGCGCTGTCCTGCTGGGTGTGCTGGGGTGCGCAGTTCCCCGCGCCCCTATCGGGGCACAGCCCGGACGGAAGGGCCCCGATAGGGG
>NZ_JBHXEN010000108.1:0-6902 GCF_042724695.1 Streptomyces sp. NPDC127068
CCTCACCCACGCGGTCGGCGCCCACCGCAAGCCCGCGGTCCTGCCCACCACCTCCACCAAGGTCACCGGCGGCAAGGTCTGCAACCAGGTCGACCGGAACGAGGCGAAGAGCTGCCTGCCCGAGGAAAGCACGTTCCGCTCCCCGCACTTCGCCTGGTGGACGGTCCCCTCGGAGCCGGACCGGCACGCGGTGACGGCCAAGTGGTCCCGTACGGGTTCCCCCATCAAGGTGACGCCGTCCCGGCCGTTCTCGGTGAAGGGCTCCGACGCCCTCGCGCTGCGCGTGATCGTGCCGCCCAACACCACCGGCACCAAGCTGGACGTCCGCATCACCGACACCAACGGCCGGCGGGCCGACCTGGGCCAGGTCAAGGTGGACGGACTGCCCGGCACCCGCATGACCACCTCCGGCTGGGCCCGTGAGGTCCGCGTCCCGCTGAAGGCCGCGGTGCGCGCCGGACTCGACCGGAGCAAGCTCAAGAGCCTCGAACTCGTCCCGCGCACCACCAAGGGCGAGCTGCTGCTGATGGACGCCTGGGGCTGGCGCCCCGGCACCCCGGCGCCCGACCCGGCGAAGAACATGCCGCGCATCGACCTCGGCACCCTCACCGTCAAGGAGGGCGACTCCGGTACCCGTACCGTCCGACTCCCGGTCAGCGTCTCCGGGCAGGGCACCGGCAAGGTCCGGGTGTTCGTGGTCTCCCCCGGCCAGGGCGTCAAGCACCGCACGGTGACCGTCAAGCCGGGCAGCCAGGGCGTGGACGTCCCGTTCACGGTGAAGGGCGACAAGCTCTTCGGGGAATCCGAGTGGAACTACGTGTACGCCAAGGCGGTGCGCGGCGCGGTGGTCGGTGCGACCGACGGCTCGATGACCGTGCAGAACGACGACCCGATGCCCGAGGTGACCGTGACGCCGGTCGCCGATGACGTGGCCGAGGGGAAGCCGCTGACCTGGCGGGTCGCCCTGTCCGCGGTCACCGAGTCGGACTTCTACCTGGCGAACCTCCGCATCCTCCCCGTCACCTCCGGCGCCGAACTGTCCACCAAGGACGTCGACCCGACCTGGTTGCGGGACCAGCTGGGCATCGAGCCGGCCCCGGAGCTCCCGCTGTCCCGGGTCTACCCGGAGCCCTACCACCCGTGGCTGTGGCTCAACGTGCCGCAGGGTGAGCGGAGCGCGCTGGTGTCCGTGCCGACCCTCGCCGACACGGTGAGCGAAGGAACGGAGCGCCTGCGCCTCCAGCTCGCCGTCAGCGACGAGGAGAGCGGCGAAGTGCAGTACGGCCCGGAGTTCACCGGGACCGTGCGGGACACCGCCTGACCCCGGTGGACCCGGCCGCGCCGTTCGGGCGGGGCCGGGTCCACCGGCACGCACCCGACTCCGTCGCCCCCGTCCTTGCACGGGGGCGACGGCGTTGGTTGAGTGGCCCGCATGACGACAGCCGCCAGCCGTTCCCCGCTCCGCGTCGGGCTCATCGGTTACGGAGTCGCGGGCTCCGTCTTCCACGCCCCGCTGATCGCCGCCGCTGACGGACTGGTCCTCGACACCGTCGTCACGGGCAACCCCGAGCGCCGGGAGCAGGCCGGCAAGGCCCACCCGGGCGTCCGCACCGTCGACACGGCCGACGCGCTGTGGGAGCGGGCGGAGGCACTGGACCTCGTGGTCGTCGCCTCGCCCAACAAGACGCACGTACCGCTGGCCACCACCGCCCTGGAAGCGGGGCTGCCGGTCGTCGTGGACAAGCCGGTCGCCGGGACCGCGGCGGCGGCCCGGGAGCTGGCGGCCCTCGCCGGGGCACGCTCACTGCTGCTGTCCGTCTTCCAGAACCGCCGCTGGGACAACGACTTCCTGACCCTGCGCCGCCTCCTCGGGACCGGTGAACTCGGGGACGTCTGGCGGTTCGAGTCCCGCTTCGAACGCTGGCGTCCGCAGCCGAAGGGCGGCTGGCGCGAATCGGGGAACCCGACCGAGATCGGCGGACTGCTGTACGACCTCGGCAGCCACGTCGTCGACCAGGCGCTCGTCCTGTTCGGCCCGGTGACCACGGTGTACGCGGAGGTCGACGTACGCCGTTCCGGTGCCGAGGCCGACGACGACACCTTCCTCGCGCTGACCCACGCCGGCGGGGTCCGCTCGCACCTCCACGTGTCCTCCGCCACCGCGCAGCTCGGCCCCCGTTTCCGGGTCCTCGGCTCCAGCGCCGGGTACGTCAAGTACGGCCTCGACCCGCAGGAGGCCGCGCTGCGCGAGGGGGCGCGGCCCGGTACCGGCGCCGCCTGGGGCGTCGAGCCGCAGGCGATGTGGGGGCGGGTCGGCTCCGGCGAGTCGCCGTTGACGGGCGGGGGGCGGCCCGAGCCGAGCGTGCCGGGCGACTACCCCGCGTTCTACTCGGCGGTCGCCGCGGCGGTGCGGGACGGCGCGCCCAACCCGGTGCCGCCCGAGGAGGCCGCCGCCGCCCTCGACGTCCTGGAGGCGGCCCGCCGGTCCGCCGAGCAGGGCGGCCCGGTGCCCCTGTGAGGCCCCGGGCCGGGGTGCGCGGGTTCAGCCTGCGGACGCGGCGAGGGCCGGGGTGCGGTAGAGCAGGGCGCGTTCGGCCACCGTCCACGCCGCGCTGGTGACCACGTACAGGGCGGCGGCCAACGGCACCACGGCGACCGTCACCAGCGTCAGGAACCCCATCAGCGGCATGAAGCGGGTCATCGCGGCCATGCCCGGCAGCGCCTCGGCGTCCGCCGCCAGGGCCGGCGCCGCGGCCAGCTGGGCCTTCGTCAGGCGGTAGCCGAGCGTCGCGACGACGGCCACCACCAGGAACAGCAGCAGGTACACGATCCCCGCGCCGCCGAAGGGGCCGCCGTGCGACCAGGCGTCCGTCCAGCGGTCCCCGAGCGGCGCCCCGCCGAGTGCGTGGTCCAGCAGCGCATTGGCTTCGCCGCCGATCCGGGAGCTGGAGAACAGCTGGTACAGCAGGAAGAACGCGGGCACCTGGAGCAGGCTCGGCAGGCATCCCGACAGCGGCGACACCTTCTCCTTGGCGTGGAGTTCGAGCACGGCGCGCTGGAGCCGCTCCGGGTCGCGGCGGTGCCGGGCCCGCAACTTGGCGACCTGGGGCGCGAGCGCGGCCCGGGCCTTCTGACCGCGGGCCGCCGCCCGGGACAGCGGGTGGACGAGGAGCCGCACCAGGGCGGTGAACAGGACGATCGCGGCGGCGGTGGCCCCGCCGTCGAAGAGCGGGGTGAGCAGCTCGGCGAGCAGGGCGACGAGGTCGGCGAACGCCGAGAGCCCCGAGGAGAAGACGGAGAAGACGGACATGCGGGGTCCCTTCCGGGCGGTGCCGTGCGGGCGCACCGCAGCACCGGGCGCACCCGGGCGCGGGGCGGCGGGTGCGGGGCACGGCGGGGTGCGGGGCACGGGCGGAACATGACGGGTCGGTCGATGACCGGGGCGGTCGGCCGGGTCCCGCGGGCAGGGGCCCGGCGGGAGCGGCGTGACGGCGCACCGGGTGACGGCCCGTCGGCGGCGCCGGTGGTGGTGGGGTCCCGGGTACGGGTTCGGCGCCCGTACGGGGCGGGAGGCACCACGGCGACACCCCGGAGAGGTACCGGGCGGATGTCGGGACGTCCCGGGGACCCCGGGGCGGCTCCGCCTAGGCGGCCGTCACGACCGCGTGTCCCGGCGCCCGGGGGCGGGTGCGGCCCGCCGCGTCGGGATCGCGCTGGGGCAGGAAGGCGGTGCGCCGCTCCCGGTCGCGCAGGGCGGTGCGGACCCGGGTCCGCGGCACGGCGGGTACCCGATGGGCAGCGGTGAGGAAGCCGGCGGCGAGGGCCGTGCCGGCGGCGGCGGTCGCCGCGAGGGCGACGGCGGCGGAGAGGCTGCCGGTGTCGGCGAGGTGGAGCAGGAGCAGTTCGAAGACGGCGAACACGCCGAGGGCGGCCAGGAACCGGAACGTCGACGACCGACCCGACGACCGTCGGGTCCGTACCGCCGTGTTCCCCGTCCCGCCGTGCACGTTGCGCCCTCCCCGACCGAAGTGGTCTCCCACCCTCACCGTACAGGCCGTTATACAGGATCGTGTCCCGCGGCCGGGAGTCCCGTGGTGGGCTCCGGCTCGCCCCACCACCGTCGGTGCTCCGCAGTACGGTGTGGTGTCATGCGCCCCGACACCCCTGCCGAGCACGCCGATTCCGCCGCCCACGTTGCCGAAGCCGAGCGCCTGGAGCGCACGGCCGGACTCTATCCCCAGGACGCCGAGCACCTGCTGTCGCAGGCCGCCGCGCACCTCGAACTCGCGGGTGAACGCGCACGCGCCAGCGCCCTGTACGACCGGCTGTTGTCCTCCGGTGCCGCCGTCCCGCTGGAGAACCCCGCACTGGTCCGTGCGCTGAAGGCCGCCAACCTGTGGGAGTACGGCCACGAGGCCGAGGCCCGCGCGATCATCGACGGCGTGCGCGCCACCGCGCCGCGCACCCCCGGCCCGTGGGTGATCGTCGCGGAGGCCCTGGAGGCGCACGACGAACTCCAGGAGGCCCACGAGACGTTCACCCGGGCGGCGACCGTGCTGACGGGCACGGCGGGCGAGGACCCGGAGCCGCCGCAGGAGGTGCGGCCGGTGCTGGTCGGACGGCACCGGGTGCGACGGATGCTCGGCGAGGCGCACGACGCCTGGGACACCCTGGCGGACGGCCTGCACACGGGGCCGGTGTCGCTGGACGAACTGCACGACCCGAAACGCGTGTGGTCGCTGGGGTCGGACGACCCGGCGGAACTACGGGCCGAGATCTCCCGGCTCCGCGCCGAACTGGGCGGCTACCGCCAGCAGCTGTCCCGTCCCTTCCCGGTGGCGGTCCTGCACTGGCCGGCCGGTGAACTCGCCGAACTCGTCGCGGCGTACCCGTCGCTCGCCGCGGAGTACCCCTCGCACGAGGAGCACCTCGCGACGATAGAGGCCGCACTGCGGGAGCTGGCCGCCTCGGGCACCCCGAACCTCGGCATCGTCACCGCGACGGTGCCGTCCTACGAGGCGTTCGCCGCTTCCGAGGGCGCCGGCCCCGCCGAGGTGTCGCTGCTCCCCCAGTACGCCACCACCCTGGCGTCCCGGGGGCGGGCCCGGCCGTGGCCGCCGGCGGCCACGGACCCCTGTTGGTGCTCCTCGGGCCGGACCTACGGGGAGTGTCACGGGGTGCGCTGACCCCGTCCCCGCTCGACGGGCGCCGTGGCCGGCCGGGGGTGCCGGTCGGTCACAGGGCCGCGGGCGCCCGTCCCCGCAGCGCGTCCAGGTCGACGGTCTCCGCCATGCGGTGGTAACCCGCGTCGCTGGGGTGCAGGTGGTCGCCGGAGTCGTAGTGGGGGTGCAGGGCCTTCGGGTGGTACGGGTCGCGCAGGGCCCGGTCGAAGTCGACGACCTCGTCGAAGACGCCGCCCGCGCGGATCTCGGCGTTCACCGCCTGCCGGACCTCTTCCAGGTCGTCGCGGTAGCCGCGGTGGCCGTGGAAGGGCATCAGGGTGGCGCCGAGGACGCGCAGCCCGCGGGCGTGGGCGCTGCGGGTCAGTTCGCGCAGACCGGCGGTGATGCGCTCCGGGTCGGTGACGTGCGGGGCGCGCAGGATGTCGTTGATGCCGAGGGCGATCACCACCGCGCGCACCCCGCTGCGGTCCAGCACGTCACGCGGGTAGCGGGTCAGGCCCCGCGGGTTGTCGGCGGGGTTCCCGGTGCCGTCGGACAGGATGCGGTTGCCGCTGATGCCGAGGTTGGCGACGCCGTAGCGGGGGCCGTCGGGGGCGGCGCGCAGCCGGTCGGCGAGCACGTCGGGCCAGCGGCGGTCGGCGTCGACGGTGGCGGTGACCCCGTCGGTGAGCGAGTCGCCGAACGCGGCCAGGGTGCCCTGGGCGCCCCCGCCGCGGACGTCCAGTGCGGTCGCGTACCGCCACACGGGTGTCTTGCGGGTGTACGCGGCGCCGCTCACCGCGCCCGCGTGGTCGCCCCGGGCCAGGTACGAGGTCTGGCGGGCCCTCGGGTGGTACGTCACCGGGCCGGACGGGGTCGGCGCGTAGGTGGTGATCAGCACGTGTCCGTCGGCGGGCACCCGTAGCGCCACCGCGTCCGAGACCACCTGCCCGCCGGGCGGCACCCGTACGGAGGTCCGTCCCGCGAAGGTCAGCCGACGGACGGTGCCGCGGACGGCCGCCGCGGATTCGCGGTCCGCGGCCACGGCGAGCGTCGCGTGCGTCACGTGCAGCGGGGTCGTTCCGTACAGGTGGGAGAGGGTCACCCGGGCTCCGGTGCCGCCGATGCTGGTGTGCACCACGTTGCGGACGGACCAGTCGGCGAGGCCGCCGGAAGCGGTGCCCGGTTCGGCGCCGGCGGGTGCGGTGGCCCAGCTGGTGGCCCAGCGGCCGGCCGAAGCGGAGTCGGCCGACACGGAGCCGGGGCCCGCGCTCTCGGTGCGGGGCGCGGGTACGGTGCGGGCGCGGGGGCGGTCGTCGTCGGTGGTGCGCGCCGTGCCGGTCCAGATGCCGCCGGAGACCAGCAGCACCAGGCCGAGCAGCACGGCCAGCAGGGCGCCGGCGCGGGAGCGGAAGAAGGCCCCCGGAGCCCGGTCGGGACGCTCGGTCATACGTCGCTCGCTCCTCGGACGGGGAGCCCCGCGGGGCTCCGGTCTGATCACCTCATGATGCGCCACCCGGCCCCCGCGCGGGCGGGGAGTCCGGAAATGACCCGCTTTCCGGGGCTCCCCGGGAACTCACAGGACGTTTCGGGAGTACGACGGTGAGGAGCGCCCCTTCGGTACGTCCCGCTGGACCTGCGAGGTTCACCGCGGGTGCGCTGTGGTCTTGCGCAGTTCCCCGCGCCCCTATCGGGGCGCCTTCCGGCCCGTGTGCCACAGGGGGCGCGCCCCGTCAGGGG
>NZ_JBHXEN010000109.1:0-6410 GCF_042724695.1 Streptomyces sp. NPDC127068
GCCCGGTTACATTCCGAACCCGGAAGCTAAGCCTCACAGCGCCGATGGTACTGCAGGGGGGACCCTGTGGGAGAGTAGGACGCCGCCGAACAAATCTTGAATAAGAGAGCTGTGGGCTCTGGAGGGTTATTCCTCCGGGGCCCACAGCTCTTTTTTGCGTTCCGGAACTTCCGGGCCTTGCTGAAGGGCCCTGTCATTTTCGGCCCCTGCCACTTTCGACCGCGCAGAACCCGAGGACCAGTGACGTCGAGTGCGCACGACTCCTCCCGCTCGGCGCGGTGCGGCCTGCGACTCCTGTACGACGGCTCAGAGGCGGCCTGCCGCCTTCAGGGCCAGATAGGCGTCCGCCAGCGCGGGGGCCAGGGTGTCGGGGGTCGCGTCGACGACGGTCACACCGTGACGGCCCAGGCGCTCGGCCGTCCGTCGCCGTTCCTCCTGGGCCTGCGCCGCCGCAGCGGCCTCGTACACCGCGTCCACCGTCCCCCGGGCCTTCGCCATGGCCGCGATGTGCGGGTCCGCCACGGCGGCCAGCAGAACGGTGTGGCGTCGGGTCAGCTGGGGGAGGAGCGGGAGCAGGCCCTCCTCGATCGGTGCCGCGTCCAGGCCCGTCAGCAGCACGATCAGCGAGCGGCGCGGTGCGCAGCGCAACGCGGTCGCGGTCAGGCCCCGGGCGTCCGTCTCGACGAGTTCCGGCTCCAGGGTGGCCATGGCGTTCACCAGGGCCGGCAGCAGCTTTCCGCCGGTCTTGCCCTGCACGAGGGCGCGGACCCGACGGTCGTGGGCGAGCAGGTCGACGCGGTCACCCGCGCGGGACGCGAGGGCGGCGAGGAGCAGCGCCGCGTCCATGGAGGCGTCCAGGCGGGGGGCGTCGCCCACGCGGCCCGCCGAGGTGCGTCCGGTGTCGAGGACCAGCAGGATGTGGCGGTCGCGTTCGGGACGCCAGGTGCGGACCGCGACGGAGGAGTGCCGGGCGGTCGCCCGCCAGTCGATGGAGCGGGTGTCGTCACCGGGGACGTACTCGCGGAGGCTGTCGAACTCGGTGCCCTCACCGCGGGTCAGCACACTGGTGCGGCCGTCCAGTTCGCGTAGTCGGGCCAGTTTGGACGGCAGGTGCTTGCGGCTGTGGAACGGCGGCAGTACCCGTACCGTCCAGGGCACTTCGTGGGAGCCCTGACGGGTGAACAGGCCCAGGGGGCCGTACGAGCGGATGGTGACGCGGTCGGCCCGGCGGTCGCTTCGGCGGGTGGGGAGCAACCGGGTGGTGACGCGGCGGCGTTCGCCGGGCGGCACGGTGAGCCGGTGCCGGGACGCGTCGGTTTCGGTGCCCGGTCGCCAGGTGCTCGGGGGCCAGGCGTCGCGGAGCCGGGCGCGCAGCGGGCGTCCGCTGGGGTTGGTGACGGTCAGGGTGACCTCCGCGGGGTCGCCGAGGCGTACGGAGGTGTCCCCGGAGCGCGTCAGCCCCAGGCGGCGCACCGGGGCGGCGAGCGCGAAGTCGCAGGCGCAGGCGAGCGCCAGCGGGGTGTTGACGGCGAGGACGCCCGTCCAGCTCGGGTCCCAGAGGCCGACGGGCAGGGTGCCGATGGCCGCCAGGAGGGCGGCGCGTCCGGTGAAGGCCATGGGTCCTCGGTTCAGCGGGGTACGGGGACGTGGGCGAGGATCGAGGTGATGACGGAGTCCGCGGTCACGCCCTCCATCTCCGCTTCGGGACGCAGCTGCACCCGGTGCCGCAGGGTGGGCAGCGCCAGTGCCTTCACGTCGTCGGGGGTGACGTAGTCGCGGCCGGTGAGCCAGGCCCAGGCGCGGGCCGTCGACAGGAGGGCCGTGGCGCCGCGGGGGGAGGCCCCGAGGGTCAGGGACGGCGAGTCGCGGGTGGCGCGGCAGATGTCGACGACGTAGGCCGCGATCTCCGGGGAGACGGAGGTCTTGGCGACGGCGTCACGGGCGGATTCCAGCGCGGCGGCGTCGGCGACGGGGCGTACGCCGGCGGCGTGCAGGTCGCGGGGGTTGAAGCCGGCGGCGTGGCGGCGCAGGACGTCGATCTCGTCCTGCCGTTCGGGCAGCGGGACCGTCAGTTTCAGTAGGAAGCGGTCCAGTTGGGCCTCGGGCAGCGGGTAGGTGCCCTCGTACTCGACGGGGTTCTGGGTCGCGGCGACGAGGAACGGGTCCGGGAGGGGGCGCGGGGTGCCGTCGACGGTGACCTGGCGTTCCTCCATGGCTTCGAGGAGGGCCGACTGGGTCTTCGGCGGGGTGCGGTTGATCTCGTCGGCGAGGAGGAGGTGCGTGAAGACGGGGCCGGGCTGGAAGGAGAACTCGGTGCTGCGGGCGTCGTAGACGAGGGAGCCGGTGATGTCGCTCGGCATCAGGTCGGGGGTGAACTGGACGCGTTTGGTGTCGAGTTCCAGGGATGCGGCGAGCGCCCGGACGAGGAGGGTCTTGGCGACGCCGGGGACGCCTTCGAGGAGGACGTGGCCGCGGCACAGCAGGGCGACGACCAGGCCGGTGACGGCGGAGTCCTGACCGACCACGGCCTTGGCGATCTCGGTGCGCAGGGCCTCCAGGGAGGCTCGGGCGTCGCGGGGATCTCCGGTGGTACCGGCGTTGTCAGTGGTCGGGTCCATCATGAAGTGCGTACCTCTCTTTCGAGGGCGTCGAGTTGGTCGGCGAGCTTGAGGAGGGCCGCGTCGTCGCCCGGGGGCGGCCCGAAGAGCAGGGTGTGCAGGTCGGGTGCGGTCGGTCCGGTGCGGGCGGACAGCGCGGGGAGCAGGGATGCGGGGGTGTGCGCGAGGGTGGGCGGGACGCCGAGGAGGGGGGCGAGGCGGCTGCGGGTGGCGGACCGGAGGGCGGCCGAGGCGCGGTCGCGGGCGTTGGCCTTGCGGTAGAGGCGGGCGCGGCCTTCGGCGGTTTCGGAGGCCCGGATCGCGACGGGCAGGCGTTCGGGGACGAGGGGGCCGAGTCGGCGTGCCCGCCACAGGGCGACGAGGGCCATGGCGATGCCCAGTTGGAGGGTGGCCCAGCGCCAGCCGGACGGGACGAGGTCGGTGAAGCTGCGGTCGCCGGCTCCGAGGGCGTCGTCGGAGAGCGTGGGGAGGTACCAGACCAGGTGGGGTCGGGAGCCGAGGAGTTGCAGGGCGAGGGAGGCGTTGCCGTGTTCGTCGAGCCGCTCGTTGTGGAGGAGGTCGGGGGCGCCGATGACGACGGTGTCCCCGTTCCGTTCGCCGGGCGTCCCGTCGGTGGGTTCCGTGGTCCGGTCGTTCGGTGCGGTGCTCGGGAGGTTGATCAGGGTGGGCAGGCCGTCGCTCGGGTAGCAGGTCCGGGCGTCGGGGGCGGTGACGCGGTAGCGGTGGCCGCCGGTGTCGGCGTTGCCCGCGCGATCGGCGGCGGGCAGTGCGCACTCCGGGTCGAGGGTCCGGTCGATGCTGGGGGAGACGTCGACGGTGACGCCGGGTGCGAGGACGCTGGCGGAGGGGCCGGGGGCGACCAGGAGGGTGCGTCCGCCGGAGTGTTCGGTGGCGGTGCGCAGGCGCTGCTGCTGGGCTTCGCCGAGCAGGTCGGGGCCGGCCACCAGCAGGGTGGTGTCGGGGCCGGTGGCGGCGACGGCCTCGTCGGTGGTGGTGACGACCCGGGTGTCGACGCCCCGGTCGGCGAGGAGTTCGGCGACGGCGAGGCTGCCGAGGGGTTCGGCGGAGCGGGGGTCGAGCTGTCCGCGTTGGGCGCCGGAGCGCACCAGGGCGATGGTGACGGCGGCGACGAGGAGGACCGCCAGACCGATCAGCAGTCCGCGGGAGCCGGTCCACACCTGGCGGACGGTCAGGGAAGCAGAGGTGGACGGGGTGGCCGGGGGCGTGGTCCGGGTCACGCGGCGCCCCCTCGGGTCCGGTCGGCGTCGGGGCCGGCGGGGGCCGCGCCTGCGAGGACGGGTCGGGTGCGCTGGAGTTCGGTGTCGAGTTCCGCGAGCCGTGCGTACCCGGCGCCGTCGGTGGTGCGTCCGCCGTACGTCACGTCGTCGAAGGAGCGGGCGGCGTCCCGTAGCCGGTCGGCGTGGGCGGGCAGCGGGCGGCCCGCCTCGGCGGCGGCCTCGTCGGCGGTGCGACCGGGCCGGGCGTCGAGCAGCGCCCGTTCCTCCAGGGAGCGGACCACGGCGCGCATCCGTTCCTGGAGGGCCGGGTTCCAGTCGCCGCGGGTGGCGTGGGCCTCGGCGGCGGCCCGGTGTTCGGCGGCGCTGCGCGGCACCTCGCCGAAGAGGGGCGCCGAGGTGACGGGCGTACGGGTGGGGGAGCCCAGGCGCCACCACAGGGCGGCGACGAGCGCGACGACGAAGAGCAGCAGGACGACCAGTCCGGCGGCGCCGCCGGGGGTGGCCCCGGGAGCGGCGCTGAACAGGTCGTCGATCCAGTCGAGGAACGCGTCCAGGGCCCGTTGGAACAGGCTCGGGGCGTGTTCCTGGTACACGGGCCTGGACAGTTCGTCCTCGGCGGCTTCCCGTGCGGGGTCGCGCGGGATCGTCAGCGGTGGTGCGTCGTCGCCGGCGAGCAGGCCCCGCCGTGCGCCCACCGGTGGCGTGGTGGTGAGCGTTCCCCCCGTCGCGCCCACGGGCGTCAGTGCCCCGGGGCGGGGCCGCCGGTGGCGGTGCCCTGGTCGGGTACGCCCGCCGCGCGTGCCAGTTCGAGGTCGAGGCCCTCGCGGCGGATGCGCTGGTCGATGTAGAGGAGCACGGTGATGCCGGCGGTGACGGGGAACGTCAACGTGGAGGCGACGACCGCGCCCACCCCGCTGATGATGAGGAACGTCCAGCTGCCGCCGGTGGTGCTGAGGAGCCCGGACGCGCCGCCGCCGTCGACGATCGCGGCGATGACGGTGAACGGGATGGCGATGATCGAGGCGAGGATGTTCGCCAGGACGCCCGCGAGGAGGGTGATGCCGAAGATCCGCCACCAGGCGCCGTGCACCAGCTTCAACGAGCGGCCCATCGACTTGCCGAGGCCCTGCTTCTCCAGCATGAGGGCGGGCGAGGCGAGCGACAGGCGGATCATCATCCAGATGGCGACGCCGAGCGCGGCGAGACCGCCGAGGACGGCGAACACCACTCCGTTGCCGCCGTTGACGGAGACGAGGATGCCGGGCGTCACCCCGATGCCGACGATGCCGACGGGGATCACCAGCAGCAGCAGCGTCAGCCCGAAGAGGCGGGGCAGCTGGGGCCGGGCGTCCGCCCACGCTTCGGCGGTGGACACCGGCTTGCCGAGCACCGCGCGGCTGGTGACCATCGTCAGCAGGGCGGTGGCGAAGATGGTGCCGAGCAGGGTGATCACGAGTATCGCGCCCAGGCTGGCGAAGACGCCCACCAGGGCCTCGCCGACCTCCTCGACGGAGGCGCTGGAGTCGTCCAGGGCGGTCGTGTCTATCTCGTTGAGGAGGTACCCCTGAGCCAGGACGGCCACGACCTGGGTGACCACGGAGACGGTCAGTGCGATGCCGAGGACCGTGCGCCAGTAGGTGCGCATGGTGGAGACGGTGCCGTCGAGGAGTTCGCCGACGCCGAGCGGGCGCAGCGGGATCACCCCGGGCTTCACGAAGTGCGGGCGCCCCTGCCAGCCCCAACCGGGGCCCGGCTGGCCCGGTGCTCCCCAGCCGGGGCCGCCGCCCGGTCCGGGGCCGCCCCAGCCCGGGCCCGCGGGACCCTGGCCGCCCCAGCCGGGGGCGCCGCCGGGCTGCTGACCCTGCGGCGGCGGGGTCTGGGTCGGACCGCCCTGGCCGGCGCTCGGAGCGGACCAGTCGCTGGCGGGCGGCTGCTCCTTCGACCACTTCGAGGCAGGACCCGCTGCGTCCGTCGGACCGTCCGCGGGCTCGCCGGGGCGCCCGGCGCCGCGGTCGTCGCCGTCGGAGGAGGCGGATCCGGGCGAGGCCCAGCCCGGAGTGTCGTTCATCGTCGCTCCTTGTTCGTCGCGGTCCGCGGGTGCGGGGGCGGTGAAGCAGCCATCGTGCCACGACGGGCTGCCGGGTGGACCGGGCGGACCGGGTGGACCGGACGCCCTGTGACCGGTAGACCTTCACTGTCGGACGGGGAAGGGACGGACTGGGCGGATGGCCGATCAGCACGGGCCGCGGAACGGGGACGTCCGCGGCGGCGCGAGGCGGCCGTCCGGCCGACGGTTCGGTGACGGACGCGGTGGGGAGCTATCCGCTCACGGCGTTCGTACGGTGCCCGTGGGCGCCGTTCCCCGAGCGGTGCCCCCCGCACCACCAGGAGCCGCCCCGGCACGCCGTACGGGGCCGTTCCCGGAGCGGGAGCAGCGGTCCGTCCCGTACGGTGCCCGAGATCCGGGCGCCGCACCGGATGGCGGGGGCGCACCGCGAACGAACGACGGGCGACGGGGTGCGGGGCTGCGGTCCGGGCCCGTCGTCCCTCGTTC
>NZ_JBHXEN010000110.1:0-5806 GCF_042724695.1 Streptomyces sp. NPDC127068
GTGTTTTCTTTTTTTTTTTTATCCCCCTCGTCTTTTTTTGTGGGTGTTTTTTCTTCTTTTTTTTTTTGTTGTTTGTTGCGGGGGGGCGCCCCCCCCCCCCCCCCACCACAGTGGTCCACAACGGAGAAGGGCACCGCCATGACGAGGGACATTCTTGTAGTAGGGGCGATTTCGGCAGAGGCCCAGGCCGCAGTCACCGGCGTGGTGAAGGGCCTGGAGGCGGCATTCAACGCGAAGGATCCCGTCGCGCTGGGCGAGCAGTTCACCGAGCACGCCTCCTGGACCAACGCGAGAGGCACACGGCTCGACGGCAGGGAAGCGATCGTCGAGTTCAGCGCTCCGGCGATGAAGAGCTTCCTTCAGGATTCCTTCGCTCGCTACGACGTGCTCAAGATGCTGGAGATAGCACCCGGCGTGATCGCGGTGAACGTGGCACAGACGCCCACCGACGGCGCAGGCATCCCCGTGCACGGTCCACAGGGAGCGACCCTCTACGTGATCGTTGAACAGGTGGACGGCTGGCACATCGCGGCCGGACAGAACATGGCCGTCGAGCCCCCGTCCGCCGCGTGACCCCCGCCGTGTGACCCCCGCCGCGGGAGGGCCGCCGCGTGGAGCGGCGCGCCCCCGCACCGCGGCGGCCGGATACCGCCTTCCGCTTGGAGCCTGGCCCGACCTCCCCCACCCATGGCTCGATCACCGGCGGGAAGGTCCGAGGCACCAGCGACGATCGCACCCTGCCGGCCCTGGACGAGCCGTGTCTCACCGAACACGCCACCAGGCCACGCCCCTCGCACCCGAACACCACCGCTCCAGCCGCCCGAGTCCCACCGAAAGACAAAACATGAAACCAAAGCAGCCCAGCCCCCTGAAGGCAACTGCTCCGCCACACACCCCATTTGGCCCGCACGGACGCGGTCCCCCTCCGGCGTCAGGCGAGGCCGCCCTTCCACACCAGGAACTGTAAGGGTAGGCTCGCCTAAGTTGATCATTGTGTGCGGTGGAGGAGATCGTGATCGAAGCCCGCTCGGTGCTCCGGGTTCCCCCGGAGGTCCGACCGGCGCGGCAGCGGCTGACAGGAGTCGGCGCCCGCCGCCGCTGGGCCGGACTTCTGGTGCTGCTGGGAGTGGCGGCGCTGGCCGTACTGCTCTCCATCGCCTTGGGGTCCAAGCCGCTCACCCCGGGCCAGGTCTGGCACGGCCTGTGGAGTCCGCAGGGCCTGGAGGCGGACGTCATCGTCCGGGACCTGCGCATGCCGCGCACCTGGCTCGGGCTCGTGGCCGGTGCCGCGTTGGGGGTGGCCGGTGCGCTGATGCAGGGACACACCCGGAACCCCATCGCCGATCCGGTGGTTCTGGGCATCAGTGCGGGGGCCGGGATGTGTGTGGTCGCCGCCGTCTTCCTGTTGGGCATCTCCAGCCTCCACGGCTACGTGTGGTTCGGGTTCCTCGGTGCCGCCGCGGCCAGCCTGCTGGTCCACGCGGTGGGGCGGCTCGCTCGGGGCGGCGCCACTCCTGTCACCCTGGCGCTGGCGGGTGCTGCCGCACACGCCCTCTTCACGGCACTCACCGCGGGCATGGTGCTGATCGACCGGCAGGCCCTGGAGGTCTACCGGTTCTGGACGGTGGGCACCGTCTCCGGCCGCCCGGTGGAACTCGTCGTGCAGATGCTCCCCTTCGTCCTGGTGGGTCTGGTGTTGGCCGCCGCCAACGCCGGCGGGCTGAACGCCCTGTCACTGGGGGAGGACGTGGCCCGGTCGCTGGGCCTGCGGGTGGGGCTCACCCGGGCGGTCGGTATGGCGGCCATCACCGTGCTGACCGGCACCGCGGTCGCCGTCTGCGGGCCGATCGGCTTCGCCGGGCTGGTCGCCACCCACATCGCGCGGTACTTCACCGGGCCCGACTACCGTTGGGTTCTCGTCTACTCGGGTCTCCTCGGTGCCTCCCTGGTGGTTCTCGCCGACACCCTCGGCCGTCTGGTCGCCCGGCCCGGGGAGCTTCAGGTCGGCATCATGCTCGCGCTGATCGGCGCCCCCGTCTTCATCTACCTGGTGAGCCGTCGGAAGCCGGTGCGGCCATGACCTTCCCCATGGCACCCGGACCGCGTTCCTCGGCGCCCGCGGAGACCGCCGCCGAGCAGAACGGCCCCCGGCCCGGAGGCCGGCCGGCCGTTCCCGGCCGCCGGACGCTGCGCGCCGGTCCGTTCTCCGTCGGCTGGCGCCCCCGGCAGGTCCTGGTGCCGCTGTTGACCGCCGCGGTGCTCGTCGCGGCCGTCGCCGTGAGCACCGCCCGGGGCAACAGTTCCCTCTCCGCCTGGGAGGTGGCCCTGCGGCTGCTGGGTGGCGGCACCCCGGACCATGACTTCGTCATCTTCGAACTGCGCCTGCCGCGCGCTCTGATCGGCGTCCTGGTGGGCGGCGCGCTCGGACTCGCAGGAGCGATCGTCCAAGGCATCGCGCGCAATCCGCTGGCCAGCCCCGACATCCTCGGAATCACCAGCGGAGCCGGGGTCGGCGCCGTCACCGTGATCGTCCTGGGCGGTTCCTACGGCAGTGTCAGCGGCCTACTGGCCGACATCGGCGTTCCCGCCGCTGCCGTGGGTGGTGCTCTGGTCGCCGCCCTGGTCGTCCACCTGCTCGCCGTGCGGCGGGGAATCTCCGGCTACCGGGTGCTGCTGGTCGGCGTCGGCGTGAACGCGGTCCTCGGCAGCGTGCTGTCCTGGCTGCTGGTCAAGGCCGACATCGTGGACGTCGGCCGGGCGCTGGTCTGGCTCAACGGCAGCCTCGACCAGGGCGCCAGCTGGTCCGTCGTCCGGACCACCTCCTTGGTACTGGCCGTGCTGATGCCCCTCGCCCTGATGCTCTCCTTCACCTTCGGGGCCCTCGCCTACGACGAGGACACCGCGCGGGGCCTCGGGGTGCGCATGACCGGAGCCCGGGTGGCCCTGCTCCTCATCGCCGTACTCCTCACCGCCACCGCGACCGCGGCGGCCGGGCCGGTCGCCTTCGTCGCGTTGGCCGCGCCACAGCTGGCCCTGCGGCTGGCCCGCACCGGTACGCCGCCGCTGCTCGCCTCGGCCCTGCTGGGGGCAGCCGTCACGGTGTGGGCCGATGTGCTGGGCCGTACCGCCTTCGGCGATCTGCAACTGCCGGTCGGGGTCATCACGGCCGCGCTCGGCGCGCCCTATCTGCTCTACCTGCTCGTCCGAAGCGGAAAGGCACGTACCTCATGACCGGGACCATCAAGCTGGGCAAGGCGGCTGAGGGGTCCGCGTCACCGGGGGAAGGAGCGGCCGGAGCGTCTCCCGCTCCGGTGCGGCTGCGCGCGCGGGGGCTCACCTTGGGCTATGCGCAGCGCCCGGTGATCGAGGGGCTCGACCTGGAGATCCCCGACGGTTCGTTCACCGCGGTCATCGGCCCCAACGGCTGCGGCAAGTCCACTCTGCTCCGGGCCTTCGGGCGGCTGATGAAGCCACGCGCCGGCGAAGTGCTGCTGGACGGCACCCCGATACACCGGATGCCGACCCGTCAGGTCGCGCACCTGGTCGGCCTGTTGCCGCAGTCCCCCGTGGCGCCCGAAGGAATCAGCGTCGCCGACCTGGTCGCCAGGGGCCGGCATCCCCACCAGAGCTGGTACCGGCGCTGGACCGGCGAGGACGAGGCGGTAGTGGCCCGGGCGATGCGGGCCACCGGCACCTACGAGCTGGCGGAGCGGGACCTGGACGAACTCTCGGGCGGGCAGCGGCAACGAGCCTGGATCGCCATGGCGCTCGCCCAGGACACCGAGCTGCTCCTGCTGGACGAACCCACCAACCACCTGGACCTGGCGCACCAGGTGGAGGTTCTGGACCTGGTGCGGACGCTGCACCGGGACATCGGGCGCACCGTGGTGCTGGTGCTGCACGATTTGACGCTGGCGGCCCGCTACGCGGATCGCCTGGTGGCGATGAAAGCGGGGCGCATCGTCGCGCAGGGCGCGCCACGGGACGTGCTCACCGAGGAGATGCTGGCGGAGGTCTTCGGGCTGCACGCCCGGGTCCGGCACGACGAAGAGACCGGTTGCCCGCTGGTGATCCCGCTCAGCCGCTGTGCGGAAGGGGACGGCTGACGGTGCGACGTACGAACCGGGGCCGGAGCGATGAACCGGCCCCGCCCGTCCCCTGCCGCCGGTGGCACCGCCGGGTGCGGGTCCCCGGGGCACGGGCGGGAACGCTTCCGTGCGGTCGCGAGCGCGGGAGGCACACCGGTCCGGCACGAGGGCCCGCTCCCGCCCGTGCCACGGGGCGAACCGCACCGTGCTCCTCGCCAGCCTTAGGGCCGCCGCCGACCGGGTGACGGCGCCTCTGGAGTTCGCCCACGCCGTCGTACGGACCACGCTCAAGGAGAGCGGCGGCGCCGTGGTCGACCTGTCCTCCAGCACTGGCCTGATTCCGCGCAGGGGATCTGCCTACGGCGCCTCCCAGGCGTGGACCCGGACTCCTCCCAGGGGCTGAGCGAGGCCCTGCGGGAGACCGGGACGCAGGTGGACGGCGCAACAAGACCTTCATCGCGGTGCTGTCCCGGCTGCCCAGACCACCGGCCTCACGTGTCAACCGGATGCTCGGCAACGCCGCCGCTGCCCGGCTCTGACCGCACCACCGACAACCACAGAAGTCCTCTTGCCGCGTTCTGCGGCAACGCACCACTAGGAAAGCGAAGAACCCCAGAATGAGAACTCGCCGAGCCTTCGCCGCCGTTGCGCTGGCCCTTCCGATCCTGCTGACCGCCTGCGGCGACGGTGACCCCGCGCCCGCCAAGGCCGCAGAGGGAAAGACGGCCCCGGCCCTTCGCGAGATCACCCACGACCTCGGCACGGTGAAGGTGCCCACCAAGCCGGAAGCCGTCATCGCCCTCGACGAGGTCGCCGGACTGACCCTGCTCTCCTTCGGCATCAAGCCCGACGCGGTCTACCTGGCCAGCGCACAACCGCGCGCCCAGGAGATCCTCACCGCCAACGGCGTGGAACTGCGCAAGATCGAGGTCGGCAAGACACCCGAACTGGAAGCGCTCACCGAGGACGCGCCCGACCTGCTGGTCGGTACCGGCGTGGCCGGAGCCACCGGGCAGAACTACA
Source organism: Streptomyces sp. NPDC127068 (assembly GCF_042724695.1). Taxonomy (NCBI): domain Bacteria; kingdom Bacillati; phylum Actinomycetota; class Actinomycetes; order Kitasatosporales; family Streptomycetaceae; genus Streptomyces; species Streptomyces sp. NPDC127068. Next base: position 5,112 of record NZ_JBHXEN010000110.1, read on the forward strand.
AGAGCCTCAGCCGGCTGGCCCCCACCGTCGTCCTGCCCATCGAGGGCGAGTGGCGCGAGATCGTGCGACGGACCGCCGGCTTCTTCGGAGCGGAGGAGACCGGCAAGCGCCAGATCACCGCGGCCGAGACCGTGTTGCGCACCGCCGCGGACGCGGTGAAGGGCGAGCGCACCCTCTCCCTGCTGGGCAACTCCTTCGGCTCCAACGACTTCACCATGCCGCCGCACGTGCCCATCTCCACGCTGATCGCGGAGGCCGGCTTCACCCGCCCCGTCTTCCAGCAGAAGAAGGCGAAGGGGTACTCGGTCCCGCTGTCGAAGGAGTACCTGCCGGAGCAGGACGCCGAGCTCATCGTCATCCCGCGCGGCGAGTTCTACACCCCTGACGCGCTGACCAAGAACCCGGCCTTCAAGGCCACCGGAAAGGTCGTCACCCCGGACGCCGACGTGTGGTTCGGCATGTCCGGCTTCGCCTTCTACGCGTCCGCCCACGACCTGCACGCGCTCGCCTCCGGCAAGGGCAAGCTCAGCTCGGCCGACAACATCCAGGACATCTGGGCCGCCTACCTGGAAGCCACCAAGGCCTGACTCCGAGAGCCGCTGCGCCGCAGCGGCCACGCGGTGGCCCCCCGGGCGCGGGGGGCCCCCGCCCCCAGCCCCGTCGACAGGCCGCGGGGTCGCTACACCGGCGGTTGG
>NZ_JBHXEN010000111.1:0-5679 GCF_042724695.1 Streptomyces sp. NPDC127068
ATGCCGCTTGCGCCCCGGGTGACGGGCCCGGCGTTCCACCCTGGGCAGCAGCGGCTCGATCACTGCCCACAACTCGTCATCGACATCCCACGGCCTCGGCCGAGCCACCCCACACCCCCGGATCAACGTTCCCCGAGTGATCCAACCACCTCGAAGATCATTTCGTTAGGAGTTCTAAGAGGTTCAACGTCTGGTCGACGGTGTGTACGACGAGGAGTTCGACTCCGAGGAACCGGAGAAGCTGATGAATCACGATCTCGAACGACTGGGAGCGGAGATCGCGGTCCAGGGGCTGGCTTCGACGGTGACGCTGCCCAAGTCGGCCAAGGCGGAAGGGCTGTTCCAGCTGACGACCAGTACGGCGGACGAGGGCCTGATCGTGACACGACTGGGTGCGGAGACGGTACGACTGCTGCCGGTGTTCGACCACGGCGACGGAGTTCGATGGCTCGATGAGTAGTGCGCTGTTCCCCCGCCGGTTCGTGGTGGACACAGGGACGGTCGATTCACGCAGGAGGACCTCTTCCATCGAACGCGTACGTACCCGAGCGCCCTTTCCTGCAAGACCCGCGGCTCGCCGGGCAGTGTCCGTCCCGTTCCGGTGTCGACAAGTTGGTCATGGCCCGCCCTGCCGGGAAAAAGCAAATTCTCTTCGGCCACTTCCATGACGCTGAAACAGGTCGCGCTTCCGTCGGCGGAGGCGGCTCTGCACCTCATCTCCCAGTTTTACTACGGCCCTTCGGGTCAGTGCACCCCGCGGGTGGTGGACGGTGAACGGTTCGGCAACACCCGATCGGGTCCACCGCGGCGGACGATGTCCTACCACCCGGTAGGACGGCAACTGTACGAGTCGCTAGTGCTCGGCGTCCCCACCACAGGTGCCTGGCCGCAGCACTCGGGCCGGATGCCGGTCGCCCCTGAGAGCGGGACGAACTCCCCGACCTGATGGCCGCACCGGGTGGCCCTGTGGGTCCGCTGTCGGCACTCACCGTGCGCTACCAGCAACGCCGTGCTGCTGCATCCGGGACCGGACGGGGAGACTGTGACGGACGCGACGATCACCTGGGCCTTCCGGGACAGCCGCCCGGACTACGGGGACTCCCCTCCAATCTGGGACGAGAGCGAGGACGGCACTCTTCGCGCGTGACGCCGAGACGGAGCGCTCCCTCGCGTGATCTGGACGCACTCGTCCTCAAGGAGCGCGTCGACACGAAGAACGGCCGGTCGGGCGCCGCCCCGCGATCCCCGTCGGCCTGGCCAGTGCTGTGATCCCGGGAGACGTCTTCGAATTCCTGCGGGTCTTCGCGTACGGATTCGACCAGGACCGGCCAGACCCGCGATCGCACCTACTTCAGCGGCTCGACTCCGCCCCTGTTCGCACTCCTGGAGGAGTCGGCGGAGCCGGACGGTACCCGTCTCGCCCTGGGCGTGCGCAACGCCCGGGACGCGGCGGAGAAGGCGGCCTGGCGTCTGGAGGCGGCGCTACGGAACGGCTGGCGGGAGTACTCCACCCCGTTCAGCGGAGGGCAGCCGGCTGACAGCAGGAATCGGAGCGGAGGCGGGCCATGGCCACGAACCGCGATCGCGGCGTATTGGCCGGCGGCGGAAGGCCGGTTCTGGGATTCCTTCCACGCGCGTGACGTCTCGGATGCGCGGATGTCCTTCGCAGGGGTCGCACTCGCCGTCTACGACGAGGTGACGCTGGCCGTTGCCGGGACACCCCGCGGGGCGCGGGCACGGGAGAGCGCGAGAGGACTCAACACCAGTCTGTTCCACGACTCCAGTCGATGACCGCCGGTCTCGTAGCGAACGGACCGCAGTCAGGGTCGGGCACCCGTGCACAGGAACGGAGAAGACCCGGCACTCGGCTCTGGCTCCGGGCGCATGGGCTGTCTCACTGGAACGAAAGGGCAGGAAGCCCCTTGGGCACACCCATCACTGACCCGATTTCGCCCAGAGACCTCCCGCTGGCGGAGCACGACGCCTTCGTCCAAGCGGTGACGGCCAGGTGCCGGATCCCCGGATCCCAGCAGGCACTGCGGCGCACCCTGGGCAAACCGGTGAACGACGTCCCGGCTCGTACGCACGCCGTCCTGCTGCGTGGCGGGATCCTTCCGGACGCCGCACGAGGTGAGGCCCGACGAGCGCACTATGCGGTGGCGGCACTGATCGCGAACCGCCCCCGGACTGTGTCCCTGGACGCTCACCAGCCCGGAACACTCACGCCCCGGACGGTCAGGAGGAAACCAGCAGCGCGCCCCAGCCGGCGACGGGAACCTTCCGTCCAAGCGGAACAAGCCTCGGTGAGAGCCTGGCGAGGGCCGCGATCCTCCGGGACCCTGGCCTCCGTCGCCCGCCGCGCCCTGCGGAAGCGCCACCGCGCTCTGCACCGGCTCAGGGGGCGTCCGCTGCTACTCAGCCACCACGCCGGACTCCCTGACCACCCGCTGACTCGAACGCCAGGTCCACCAATGGGCCGAGAAGGAACGCCGCCTCGAAGTCGCCCGGCAGATGTACCCCATGCGCTTCACCGCGAAGGTGCCCACCGGAACACCCCTCAACAAACTCCGAGGCCCGAAAGGCCAGCGGATGAAAGCCCTCTACAAACTCCTCGCCCAGCAACACAAGATCGGCCGGTTCCGCCACGTCTACGACCCCGCGGCCCGGGAAACGCAGTACCCCGTCAACCTGGCCCCCTTCTCGGCCAACACCTGCCTCCACGGAATCGTCCACTCTGTGCTCGCGGCCCATCGAGACGATCGCCGCCACGACCACCCGCACCGGGCTCGGCATCGGAGCCGAAGTCGACATCGGCGATATGACCTGGGCATCACAGTTCCACCCGCCGGGTTCCACGCCCTGCCGATCACACCCCATGCCTTCCACAGCGACTGGATTCACAGCCTGCACCGGTCCCGCCCTGGCCTCGATGCGCTTTGACCCGCCCTGACCGGCATTGTCGTGCTCCGCCTTCGATCGCCTGGTCGTCCCCTCGGAACCGTGCGGGGAGGCCCTCGCCGAGGCTGCACTCCAACAACGCTTCCGCCACAGCCGCAGCTACCTCCACCCACAGACCAGCAGTCTCGACCACTACCAGCGCTCGCTGACTGCCCTGCTTTACGCGGGCCGCAAACCGTCACCAGCACGCTAGACGGAGCCGGTACGGCGGCGGACATCCGATACTCCTGGCAGCCTGTCGTCTCAACCCCGCACCGGATCGAGGCCAGCCCGACTCCCGCTTGGACGCGCCGAGCCAACCCGTGCGCGCCCGGCTCGACCTACCTCGAAACGCCCTGGCCGACTGCGCAGTTGGCCAAAGCGCCGTCACTCACCTCTAACGGTCGGCGCCGTGCGGGGAACCGGGGTCCGGCCCGCTCAGCCGATCGGTGAAGTGCGCTCCCCGGCGAGTGTAGAAGCCCTCGACGATGTCGATCCAGCCGGACCTGGTGAGCCGTTCGGAACCTTCGGCGTCGAAGCCCGCGAAGACGGTCTCGACAGCTTCGGAGGGGAATCCCGATGCCTTCACGATAGCCAGGTAGCGGTCCCGCTGCACCTGGCCGTCGTTGTCCCCGTCGGCTAGAGCCGCCGTGGCTTCGGCATAAGGACGCACGTATCGATCGAACGCCTCCTGGTCGTGTACCACCGCCGTGAACTCGTCGATGTCCACGACTCCGTCGTTGTCACTGTCAGCGTGCTCGCGCAGCCCCTGCCAGTACCCCAGAGCCGCCGTCCGCGCCGCCACTGCCTCGGGCGACCGCTCTCCGGCGCCGCTCGCCGCAATCACCCGCTCCACCAAGGTCTCGAAGTCACGCTGTTCCAGCACCCCGTCGCTGTTGGCATCCAATAGCCCGAAACGAACACGTAGTCGGTCTTCCGCAACGCCCACAACACAACTCCTTCACTCAGCCGGATCGAGTAGCCGAACCCCACCAGCATGCCCTCCTCTCCTCCAGACCGTTCCCCCACACCAAGAACCCCTCCAAGCGTGGTGGTTGCCCAAGGACATCCTCGCTACCTTGCACCAGCGAAGTGATCGCCCAGGCACTCCCGCGCTCCGCCCCGAAGGGCATGAGGCCCGCCCCCACTGCACCGGAGGGCGGGCTCTGTCTCTCGGCCCCGCGCAGGAGTTTGAAGCGATCGCTCCGGGGGCGGCGGTCGGGTTGGTTGTGCACTACATACGGGCTGAGGAAGACAGCCGTACCGACAGTACCCGGTGATCGCCTGGCTGGTAGCGCTTGGTCGATTTCGTTTGCCGGTGGTGTGTCCGGTTACGGGGGCTGTGTCGTCGACTAGTGTGATGCACCGGAAAATTGAGACGGCAATGACTAGGGTGTTTGTCATGTCGCCGGGGCCGCGTGCTGTTGACGTTGCGCTGTCTGCTGAGGAGTTGGCGGAGCTGCCGCGGTGGGCCAGACGGGCGAAGACCGCACACTGCCTCGCGCTGCGCGCGAGGATCGTGCTGACATGTGCGGAAGGCAGGGCGAACAAGCAGGTTGCCGCCGAACTCGGTGTCAGCGAGCAATCGGTGAGCCGCTGGCGCTCCCGCTTCATCGTCCGCCGACTGGACGGCCTGGCGGACGAGCCCCGGTGGGTCGACCGCCCTTGATCCTCCTCCATCAGGTCGAGGACATGGTCGAGGCGACGCTGGAGTCCACTCCCGGCAGGGGCGCCCACTGGTCACGGTCGTCGATGGCGAGGCACCCGGCGGTGTCGAGTCGACGGTCGGGTGTCGTGTCCGCAGACGACTTCGCCGACAGGAGGATCACCGGGCGAGCGAGGGGCAGGACGTGTCCACGGCCGTCCTCGGTCCGCGCGGGTCCGGAGAGTGCCACCGCCTGTTTGGCCGCCAGGCTGGAGGCGTCGCCCGGCAGCCGGTACGCGGCACCAACAATGACGGTCCGCCCAGCTCGTTCTGGGCTGTGGTGGGGGTCCATGTCGACGGCCTCCAGGTGAACGGTGGCTATCAGCGCGCGGACTCCGCCACACCGTCGCGCCCCTCCACCGAGAATCCCCCGACTCGTCATCCGAACCGATCCCATCAGTCCGTCCATCCCCGGTACGACGCTCGCTCGTGGTACACAGGCCGCCCACGTCACGCTGGACAGGGCTCACCCGCGCAGGGCGCGCCGTGGGGATGAGCATGTGGGCGAAGGTCGGGGTCCGGTGGCCCCCTTGGCGGACCCGACTCCGGGCAGGGATGGCCTCCGAAGGCGCGTGCGTGGCCTGTCTGTCCGAAAGGCGGCGCGTGGATGAGGACTTCGTCGAGAGAGCAACTGATCAGCGCATGGCTCCTCGCGGAGGCAAGCGTGGTCCAGCGATGCCTTGCCAGGGGAGTCCGGCTACGCCCGGAGGGCGATGTCTCCGTCGTGCGTCGGCCCGTACCAGCGCTTCCCCAGCCGCAAGGCGATCGCCTACGCCGGTCGCGACGGTGACGGCGCCGACGTCGTCCCCCTTCTCTTCGCGCGAGACGGGGGGGGAGGTCCACCGCTGTCCTCTCCAGGCAGCACCTGCGCCCGGTGCGGGTCGGCGGCCGTGTCTGCCGTCAACCTGCCGCTGACCTGGCGACGCCGCTCCACTCGGTTAGTCCGGAGGGCGGAACCACGACCCATATGGACACGGGCGGATGCCCAGCGGAAGACCCGGCCGGCCCGGTTGCCGGCGCGCCGCCGGAGGCGGGCG
>NZ_JBHXEN010000112.1:0-5309 GCF_042724695.1 Streptomyces sp. NPDC127068
GGCGCTTCCCTTCGGTGTTTCCGACTCTATCAGATCTTTCCGATCCGATTTCCTCGGTGCTTTCCGGGAGAACGCTTTTCGGCGTTTTCCTTTCCAGCGATTCCGACTTTATCAGAAGACTCTGAGTCGGATTTCCCGCCCTGCCCGGAAGGCCCTCGGCACGCATGCGCGCCGGTGCTTCCCTGTCAGGCGGAGCCGTAAACGTACTGGAGCGGAGCGCCTCGATGCAAATCGAGGTGCTCCGCCCCAGGTTGGCGCTCGGTCGGGTCAGACCTCGACCACGACCGGCAGGATCATCGGGCGGCGTCGGTAGTTGTCCGAGACCCACTTGCCGAGGGTGCGGCGGATCAGCTGCTGGAGCTGGTGGGGTTCGACCACGCCGTCCTGCGCCGAGCGCTCCAGGACCTCGATGACCCTGGGGATGACGTCAGCGAACGCCGCGTCCTCGATGCCGGAGCCGCGGGCCTGGACGTGCGGGCCCCCGGTGATCTTTCCGGTGCTGGAGTCCATGACGACGAAGACGGAGATGATGCCCTCGTCGCCGAGGATCTTGCGGTCCTTGAGCGCGGGCTCGCCCACGTCGCCGACCGACAGTCCGTCCACGTAGACGTAGCCGGCCTGGACCTTGCCGACGATCTTCGCCTTGCCGCCGACCAGGTCGACGACGACCCCGTCCTCGGCGATCACGATGCGGTCGTGCGGCACCCCGGTGAGTGCGCCCAGTTCGGCGTTGGCCCGCAGGTGGCGCCACTCGCCGTGGACCGGCATCAGGTTGCGGGGCTTGCAGATGTTGTAGAAGTACAGCAGCTCGCCGGCCGAGGCGTGGCCCGAGACGTGGACCTTGGCGTTGCCCTTGTGGACGACGTTGGCGCCCCAGCGGGTCAGGCCGTTGATCACGCGGTACACCGCGTTCTCGTTGCCCGGGATGAGGGACGACGCGAGGATCACCGTGTCGCCCTGGACGATCCGGATCTGGTGATCGCGGTTGGCCATCCGGGACAGGGCGGCCATCGGCTCGCCCTGGGACCCGGTGCACACCAGGACGATCTCGCTGTCCGGCAGGTCGTCGAGGGTCTTCACGTCCACGACGAGGCCCGGGGGGACCTTGAGGTAGCCGAGGTCACGGGCGATGCCCATGTTGCGGACCATGGAGCGCCCGACGAACGCGACCCGGCGCCCGTACTCGTGCGCGGCGTCCAGGATCTGCTGGATGCGGTGCACATGGCTGGCGAAGCTGGCCACGATGATCCGCTTGCGGGCGCCGGCGAACACCTGGCGCAGGACGTTCGAGATGTCCCGCTCGGGCGGGACGAAGCCCGGCACCTCGGCGTTCGTCGAGTCCGACAGGAGGAGGTCGATGCCCTCTTCGCTGAGTCGGGCGAACGCGTGCAGGTCGGTGAGACGGCCGTCCAGCGGGAGCTGGTCCATCTTGAAGTCACCGGTGTGCACGACCATGCCGGCGGGGGTGCGGATGGCCACGGCCAGCGCGTCCGGGATGGAGTGGTTGACGGCGACGAACTCGCAGTCGAAGGGGCCGATGCGTTCCCGGTTCCCCTCCGCCACCTCCAGGGTGTAGGGGCGGATGCGGTGCTCCTGGAGCTTCGCCTCGATCAGGGCGAGGGTCAGCTTGGAGCCGATCAGCGGAATGTCCGGCTTCTCGCGCAGGAGGAAGGGGACACCGCCGATGTGGTCCTCGTGACCGTGCGTGAGGACGATGCCCTCGATGTCGTCGAGGCGGTCCCTGATGGACGAGAAGTCCGGCAGGATCAGGTCGATTCCGGGCTGCTCCTCCTCGGGGAAGAGCACTCCGCAGTCGACGATCAGCAGGCGTCCGCCGTACTCGAAGACCGTCATGTTGCGGCCGATCTCGCCGAGGCCGCCCAGGGGGGTGACGCGCAGGCCGCCCTTGGGGAGCTTGGGCGGGGCGCCTAGTTCAGGATGCGGATGACTCAAAAGACTCTCCTCACCACGCGCGCCACGTGCCGGTGGCACGTGGCGCGCGTGACGTTCGTGCAAAAGCAGTTGTGGGTAAGCCGGACCGGGTCGGTCCGGCAGCGTACGTATTCAGTTGTGAAGTCTGTGGTGTGAGCCCTACCCCGTGGGGGCTAGAGCTCCACCCCGCCCGCGGCGAGGTCCTTCTTCAGTTGGGTGGTTTCCTCGGCGGTGAGCCCGATCATCGGCAGCCGGAGGGGTCCACCGGGCAGGCCCTGGAGGGCGAGTGCCGCCTTGCTGGTCATGACGCCCTGGGTGCGGAACATCCCGGTGAAGACCGGCAGCAGCCGCTGGTGGATCTCCGTCGCCTTCTGGACGTCACCCGCGGTGTGCGCCTCCACCAGTGCGCGCAGCTCCGGGGTGACGACGTGGCCGACGACCGAAACGAGGCCGATGGCGCCGACGGACATCAGCGGGAGGGTGAGCATGTCGTCACCGGAGTACCAGGCGAGTCCCGAGCGGGCGATGGCCCAGCTCGCGCGGCCGAGGTCGCCCTTGGCGTCCTTGTTGGCCACGATGCGGGGGTGCGCGGAGAGGCGGACCAGCGTCTCGGTGTTGATCGGGACACCGCTGCGGCCGGGGATGTCGTAGAGCATCACGGGCAGGCCGGTGGCGTCGGCGATCGCGGTGAAGTGCTGGTACAGCCCCTCTTGCGGGGGCCTGTTGTAGTACGGGGTGACGGCGAGCAGGCCGTGGGCTCCGGCTCGTTCGGCCGCGCGGGCGAGTTCGATGCTGGAGCGGGTGTCGTTGGTGCCGATGCCCGCGATCACGTGGGCGCGGTCACCGACGGCGTCGAGGACCGCCCGGACCAGGTCGCTTTTCTCCGCCCCGGTGGTGGTGGGGGACTCCCCGGTGGTGCCGCTGACCACCAGGCCGTCGTTGCCGGCGTCCACCAGATGGGCGGCGAGCCGCTGAGCGCCGTCGAGGTCAAGTGCGCCGTCCGCCGCGAAGGGCGTGACCATGGCGGTGAGGACCCGCCCGAAGGGGGTCTGCGGAGTGGAGGTCGGAGCCATGGGTAACACGCTACTCGCTGCTCAGCGCGCGGTCCCCATGCGGGGGACGCGGAGTGTGTGACGAAGGTGGAGCCCGGCACTGCCTGCTCGGGGGTTCAAGCAGTGCCGGGTCCGTTTGATCAGGCTAGATGAACTTCGCGAAATGCTGCAATACGGACACCATCCCGGGCCGTCCCGCACATCTGTGCCCGCGCGCACCACCGGGCGCGTGCGGGGCCCGTACCGGGCGGCGGGTCCACGGACGGCTCCGGTCCCGCGGGGGCGTCGCGGGTGTTACGGCGCCACTCGGCCGTTCGCGTTGAAGGCGGCGTGCGTGAGTGGCATCAGCTGCTCCCAGTGCTGCTCCATCGCCTGGCCCACCATCTCGATCTCGCGCTGCGGGAACGAGGGCACCGCGGCGAGTTCGTGCTGGGTGCGCAGTCCGAGGAAGTGCATCAGGGAGCGGGCGTTGCAGGTGGCGTACATGCTGGAGAACATGCCGACCGGCAGGACGGAGCGGGCCACCTCGCGGGCGACGCCGGCCTCCAGCATCTCCAGGTAGGCGGCGTACGCCTGGCGGTAGGAGTCCTCCATGGCCCGGCCGACCAGTTCCTGCTGGGCCCGGGTGCCCTCCACGAAGACGTACTTCCCGGGGCGTCCCTGCTGGACGAGCTTGCGGGACTCGTCCGGGACGTAGAAGACCGGCTCCAGCTGGCGGTAGCGGCCCGACTCCTCGTTGTACGACCAGCCCACCCGGTGCCGCATGAACTCGCGGAACACGAAGATCGGGGCGCTGATGAAGAACGTCATCGAGTTGTGCTCGAACGGGCTGCCGTGCCGGTCGCGCATCAGGAAGTTGATCAGCCCCTTGGAGCGGGCCGGGTCCTTCTCCAGCTCTTCCAGGGACTGTTCCCCGACGGTCGAGACGCGGGCGGCGAACAGCACGTCGGCGTCGCTCGCCGTGTGCTTCACGAGTTCGACGGTGATGTCGCTGCGGAAGCTCGGCTTCTGGTCGTCGGCGGGGGTGTCGGTCACGGTTCGGGGGGTCCTTCCCATCGCGTCGCTCGGGCGGCGACCACTCTACGTCGCGGGGTGGACGGCACCTGCCCGCAGGAGGGCGGAGCCGCCGGTGGCGCAGGGCGCGGTGACCGCTTCGTTGCCGATTCGTGGCGTAGTTCGATGAACCACGGCGAAGGGCGGTGAACTTCTGCGAAATCGGTGAAACGGGGCACCATTCGGGGCTGTTGTGCGTCTCTAGGGGTGACGGTGTTTCCGTGTGATTCCAGGAGAGGAGCCTCCATGTTCCGCCGGCGCGAGTCCGTTCCCTTCGCCTTCGTCGCCGAGGCAGACAACTTCCGCAGCAACGTCACTCCCCCGCCCCGGGAGCGGGCGTCCGCGGGCGCCCTGGTGGGCCGCAGCCTCATCGGCCTCACGGTCGTCGCGGGGCTCGTGGGGGCCCTGGTGTTCGGCACGCCGGCCCTGACGCCCGACACGTCCCCCTCGCGCACCCAGCAGTCCGAGGCGACGGTCGAGGGGCGCTGAGCGACCCGCCGAGGGCGATGGTCACCGTGAGTGAGGGACGGTGAGCGCACCGAATCGAGTGGTTTCGATTTGCACCGCGTTGACCTGCGATGTCGTCCGGCGGTGACTCGTCCGGCCCCCCGAGGGTGGTCGGCACGGTCACGTATCGATAACCTCACCGGGCACGGACCCGTGCGTTGATCGAGTGAGGACCAGTCGTGCCCCTGCCCTTTCTGACGGCGGACCGCGCCTTCGACGAGGCGTCGGACGATGTCGCGCTGCCGTTCGACGACCGCGACCGTTGGCGTCGCCCCTACCGGCCCGGGCCCTGGCGGGTGGGAGCCGCCGCGCTCCTGCTGCTGTTGGCCTCGTACGTCCTGTTCGCCGCCATGATCATGGCGGTGGCGGGCTCCCTGTCCGCGGCCGGGGTGTGCATGGCGGTGGCGCTGCTCATCATCGGGGCCGCGCTGCGGCTGCTGCGCGTGGGGGCCTGGGTGAGTGCGCGGGGTCTGCGCCGGGTCAGGTTCCTGACGACGGTCACCGTCCCCTGGGGGCGGGTGTCCGCGGTGCGCACGGTGCAGCAGCCGGTGCGCTGGCTGGGGCTGCCGCGCACGGTCCAGGGCCAGGCGCTGGTACTCGTCCGCGGGGCGGACCCCGCGCTGCCGCTCTTGACGACCCACAACGCGGACTTCCTGGCGCGGTCGAGCGCCTTCGACCGGGCCGCGGACGGCATCGAGGTCTGGGCCGACGAGTACGCCGGCTGAACCGTCCGGCCGGTTCGTTCACGACGTGACGGCGGTGCCC
>NZ_JBHXEN010000113.1:0-4841 GCF_042724695.1 Streptomyces sp. NPDC127068
ACACCCTCACCCCACCCCGTACCACCCGCACCCTCACCAAACGACCGGCACCGCCCATCCACCGACAACCCCCGCTGCCGCGAAAACTCCACGAAGGTCCCGGGGGTGGCCATGACGGTGACGCCGCCGGCCAGTGCGGTGGTGCACTCTCCCGAGCGCACCGCGCGCACGGCGAGGTCCAGCGCCACCAACGACGAGGAGCACGCCGTGTCCACCGTCAACGCCGGCCCCCGCAAACCCAACACGTAAGCGATCCGACCCGACGCCACACTGGACTGGTTGCCGGCGAGGAGCAGCCCCTCGACCTCCTCGGGGGCGGTCCGCAGGCGCGTGGCGTAGTCGTCGTACATGGCGCCGATGAAGACTCCGGTGTCGGAGCCCTTCAACGAGTGCGGATCGATGCCCGCCCACTCCAACGCCTCCCAACTGACCTGGAGCAGCAACCGCTGCTGCGGGTCGGTGGCCAGTGCCTCGCGCGGGCTCATCCCGAAGAACTCGGCGTCGAACTCGGCCGCGTCGTAGAGGAATCCACCGCTCCGGGTGTACGTGGTGCCCTTGTGGTCGGGGTCGGGGTGGTAGAGGGTGTCGAGGTTCCAGCCGCGGTCGGTCGGGAAGGGACCGATCGCGTCCACCTCGTCCACCACCAACCGCCACAGGTCCTCCGGCGACTCCACACCCCCCGGATACCGGCACCCCATCCCCACGATCACCACCGGATCGTCATCCACCGCCACCCCCACCGGAACCACCACCGACTCCGGTGCCCGCTCCGGTGGCGGACCGTCGAGACCGGCCAGGAGGTGTGCGGCGAGTGCAGTGACGGTGGGGTACTCGAACACCACCGTCGCGGGGAGGGTGAGTCCGGTGAGTCGGGCGAGCCGGTTGCGCAGTTCCACGGCGGTCAGCGAGTCGAAGCCGAGGTCCTTGAACGCCCGCTCGGCGTCGACGCCTTCGCCGTTCCCGCTGCCGTGTCCGAGGACGACGGCCGCCTGTTCCCGCAGCAGTGCGGTGACGGTGCGTTCCCGGTCGTGGGCGGGGGTGTCGGCGAGCAGGGTCGCCCAGGCGCCGCCGGTGGCGGTGCCGCGACGGGCGGTCGTCGGAATGCGCACCAGTTGACGGAACAGGGGCCGGAGTTGACCCGTGGCCGCTTCTTGGCGCAGCACGCCCTCGTCGAGCGGCGACACCACCGTGTGCGGTCGCACCGCTCGGAGGAGGGCGTCCAGGCCCCGCTCGGTGGTGACCGGCCCGACGCCGTACCGGGCGAGCCGGACGCGGTCGGCGGCGCCGAGGTGTCCGGTGAGCGCGCCGGTCTCCTCCCACAGTCCCCAGGCGAGGGAGACCGCGGGCAGTCCGCGGGAGCGGCGATGGACGGCGAGCGCGTCCAGGAAGGTGTTGCCGGCGGCGTAGTTGGCCTGTCCGGGGGCGCCGGCGACGGCCACCGCCGAGGAGAACAGCACGAACGCTTCGACGGGCAGGTCCGCGGTCAGTTCGTGCAGCAGCCAGGCCGCGTCCACCTTGGGGCGCAGGGCCCGGGTCAGCTGCTCCCCGGTCAGTTCGGTGACCGTGGCGTCGGCCAGGGCGCCGGCGGCGTGGATCACCGTACGGAGCGGGCGGTCCGCCGGGAGGGCCGCCAGCAGTTCCGTCAGCTCCGTGCGATCGGTGACGTCGCAGGCGGTCACCGTCACCTCGGCGCCGGCCGCGCGCAACTCGGCGACCAGGGCGTCCGCCCCGGGCGCGGCCGGTCCGGTGCGGCTGACGAGCAGCAGGTGCGGGGGGCCGGGGCGGGCGGCGAGGTGGCGGGCGACCAGGGCGCCCAGAGCGCCGGTGCCACCGGTGATCAGCACGGTGCCGGTGGCTTCGCCGGTGGTGGGGGCGGCGGCGCGCCAGGCGGGCTGCGGCTCGGGGGCGAGGTCGTGCGCGGCGAGCCGCGGAACGTGGACGCGTCCGCCCCGCAGCGCGGACTCCGGCTCGCCGTGGTCACCGACGAGGAGCCCCGCATCGGCGGGTCCGTCGGTCTCCACCAGGGCGAACCTGCCGGGGTGCTCGGCGGCGGCGGTGCGCAGCAGCCCCCGCACGGGAGCCGTGGCGAGGTCTCCGGTGCGCAGCACCACATGGAGGGGCACCTGCGCGCCGGCGGGGTGCGCGAGCCAGCGTTGGAGCAGGGCGAGCACGGCGGCCGTATGGGCGTGCGCCCGGGCGGGAACCCCGGCGTCGTCCTCCGGCTGCGGGTCCGGGTCGGTGACGGGGACGAGCAGCGCGGTGGGCGGGGTGTCCCGGTCGAACAGCGCCTCCGGGTCCTCGACGATGTCGGCGCCGGTCACCAGTGCCGTGTCGCCGAGGCCGGCCAGGACCAGCGGGGTTCCGCTGCCGGGCCCCGCGGTGGTCAGCTCGGGCCAGTCGATGTGGTGGGCGGTGCGGGTGGTGTCGACGTCGCCGGTGAGTTCGGCACGTGCCGCCGTACGGAACGCCAGCGAGTCGATCTCCGCGATCGGGTGGTCGTCCTGGTCGGTGAACACGTACCGGAACCGGTGGTCGGCGAGGGGTTCGATGCGTGCCCGCAGGCGACGGGGGGTGGCGCCGGGTGCGATGAGGCGCAGTCCTTCGAAGGCGAAGGGCAGCAGGGGCCGTTCGGGGTCGGGCGAGACGGAGCCGACGAGCCCGGCGACGACGGGGTGGAGCGCCGCGTCAAGCAGCGCGGGGTGGATGCCGAACCCCCCGTCGCCCGGGCCGTCCTCGTCCGGGGCGACGGTCAGTTCGGCGTGGAGCGTGCCGTCCGCGGTGCGCCGGGCCGCCACCAGTCCCTGGAACGCGGGGCCGTAGTCGTAGCCGAGGCGGTACAGCTCCCGGTAGACGTCGTCCAGGTCTACGGGTTCGGCGTCGGCGGGGGGTCGGGGCGGGTCCGCCGGTGCGGGTCGGTGCGGGTCCGCCGGGTGAAGGGTCGCCGATGCGTGCAGGGTCCAGTCGGCCCGGTCCTCGCTGCGGGCGTGCACGGACAGGGCGCGGGCCCCGGTGTCGTCGGGCGGACCGATGCGGACCTGGAGGGCGGTGGGTCGGTCGGCGTCGGGCACCAGGGGCGCGCTGACGGTCAGGTGGTGCACCTCGGGGTGGTCGACGGCGGCACCCGCGTGGGCGGCGAGTTCCACGAAGACGGTGCCGGGGACGAGTGCGGTGCCGAACACCTTGTGGTCCGCGAGCCAGGGCAGGTCGGTCGGGGTGAATCGCCCGGTGAAGAGGTCACCGCCGTCGGCCAGGGTGACCCGGGCGCCCAGCAGGGGGTGGGTGACCGCGGCGAGTCCCAGCCGTCCGGCGTCGGCGGGCCCGCCCGTGGGGGTGAGCCAGTACCGGTCGCGGGCGAAGCGGTAGGTGAGGGGCAGGTCGGGCGGGGTCGGTGGGGTCCGCCAGGTCACGGGCACGCCCCCGAGGTGGGCGGCGGCCAGGGCGCGGCGGAACGCGTCCGGCCCGCCGTGGTCGCGGCGCAGCGTCCCGCCGGTGAAGGCGTTCACCCCGCGGGCGGCGACGATCTCCTCGGTCGCGAAGGTGAGCACGGGATGGGGGCTGACCTCGATGAACCGTCGGTACCCGGCGTCGACGAGCCCGTTGACCGCGGTCTCGAACAGCACCGGCTGGCGTAGGTTGCGGTACCAGTAGTCCGCGTCCAGGGCTTCACCGGCGACCGGCCCGCCGGTCACGGCGGAGTGGAAGGCGGTTCCGGCTGGGCTCGGGGCGAGTTCGGCGCCGAGGCCCAGGAGGTGTTCCCGCAGCGGCTCCACGTACCGGGTGTGCGAGGCGTAGTCGACGGGGATGCGCCGGGCGCGCACGTCGTGCTCCGCGCACCACTGGAGGAGTGCGGCGAGGGCGGTGTCGGCTCCCGCGACGACCGTGGCGCGCGGCCCGTTGCGCACCGCGATCTCCAACTCGCCCGGATGGCGGGCGAGTACGGGTCCGAGGCCCTCGGGGTCGAGCGCGACGGACACCATGCCGCTGTCGCCGGCGATGCCCGTCAGGGCGCGGCTGCGCAGGGTGATGAGTTTCGCGGCGTCGTCGAGCGAGAGGGCACCTGCGACATGGGCGGCGGCGATCTCGCCCTGGGAGTGGCCGACGACCGCGTCGGGCGTGACGCCCGCCGCCTGCCACAGGCGGGCCAGGGACACCATCATCGCGAAGAGCACCGGTTGGATCACGTCGACCCGGTCGAGCGAGGGGGCGTCGGGTGCGCCGCGCAGGACGTCGAGGAGGGACCAGTCGGTGTGTTCGGCGAACGCCTCGGCGCAGGACTCGATGCCGTCCCGGAACGCGTCGCTGGTGTCCAGGAGTTCACGGGCCATGCCGAGCCACTGGGAGCCCTGCCCGGGGAAGACGAAGACGGTGCGGCCGGGCGCGTCGGCAGCCGTGACGAGGGAGTCGTGGACCTCGCCGGCGGCGAGGGCGCGCAGTGCCTCGGAGACCGTGCCGCGATCGTCCGCGAGCACGGCGGCGCCGTGGCCGAGCCGGGCCCGTCGGACGAGGGCGGCTGCGAGGTCACCCGGCTCGGCGTCGGGATGGTCGGTCAGGTGGCCGGCGAGCGCGGCGGCCTGACGGCGCAGCGCGACGGGGGTGTTGCCGGACAGCAGCACGGGCGGCACGGGACGGTCAGGGTTGTCGGGGCGGTCGGGACGGTCGGGACGCTCAGAGGGGTCGAAGGTCGTCCCGGTCGTCGCCGCGTCGTCTGTGGGTGCTTGTTCGAGGATGACATGGCTGTTGGTCCCACTGATCCCGAACGACGACACCCCCGCCCGCCGCGGCCTCCCCCGATCCGGCCACACCCGCGACTCCCCCAACAACTCCACACCCGAACCCACCCA
>NZ_JBHXEN010000114.1:0-4486 GCF_042724695.1 Streptomyces sp. NPDC127068
ACCCCGGCGCGCACCGGCCGCACGTCCACGCACCCCGTACCCGGTCCCGTCCGCCGCACGGATCCGGACCGCCGCCCGACCGACGTTGGAGTCGCGATGATCATCCCCCGCCCGACTGAACTCGACCCCGGTGAGGGCGCGTTCACCATCACGTCCACCACCCCGATCACCGCGGAACCGCCCTTGGAGCGGGCCGCCCACTGGCTCCGCAGCACCCTCGCCCCCGCGCTCGGCGGACCCGCGCCCGCCGAGGGGGAAGGACCGGCCGTCCGCTTCCGGCACGCCCCGGACCTGGCCGAGGAGGCGTACCGGCTCACGGTCACCCCGGGCGGGGTGCTGGCCGAAGCGAGCGCGCACCCCGGCGCCTTCTACGCGGCGCAGTCACTGGTCCAGTTGCTGCCGCCCGCGGTGTACCGCAGCGCGGGGGCGCCACTGCCGCTGAGGCTGCCCGTCGTCACCGTCGCCGACGCGCCCCGGTTCGGTTGGCGCGGCACCCTGATCGACGTGGCCCGGCACTTCCTGCCCAAGCGGGAGGTCCTGCGCTACCTCGACCTGATGGCCCTGCACAAGATCAACGTGCTGCACCTGCACCTGACGGACGATCAGGGGTGGCGGATCGAGATCAAGCGCTATCCCGCGCTCACGGAGACCGGCGGCTGGCGCAAGGGGTCCACCGTGGGGTCCTCGCGTCACGGTCGTCACGAGGACCGTCCGCACGGCGGTTTCTACACCCAGGACGACATCCGTGAGATCGTGGCGTACGCCGCCGAGCGCGCCATCACCGTGGTGCCGGAGATCGACCTCCCCGGTCACACCCAGGCCGCGATCGCCGCGTACCCCGAGCTCGGCAACAGCGACGCCCCGGTGGAGGTCCGCACTGCCTGGGGACCGGGCGAACACGTCCTGAACGCGGAGGAGTCGACGCTCGCGTTCTTCCGGAACGTCTTCGACGAGGTGCTGGAACTGTTCGACTCCCGGTACGTCTGCATCGGCGGGGACGAGTGCGTCAAGACGGAGTGGCGCAGCGACGCACGGGTCCAGCAGCGGATGCGCGAGCGGGGTCTCGCCGACGAGGACGCCCTCCAGTCCTGGTTCGTGCGCCACTTCGACGAGTACCTGACCGCGCGGGGGCGGGCCCTGTTGGGCTGGGACGAGATCCTGGACGGGGGTCTCGCGGACGGTGCGACCGTGATGTCGTGGCGGGGCACGGGCGGAGCGGTCGCCGCGGCCCGTGCCGGGCACGACGTCATCGCCTGTCCGCTGACCGACGTCTACTTCGACTACCGCCAGTCGGACGACCCGGACGAGCCGATTCCGGTGGGCTGCGTGATCGGCCTGGCGGACGCCTATGCCTTCGAGCCCGTTCCCGAGGGCCTGTCGCCGAGCGAGGCGGACCACGTCCTCGGCGGTCAGGCGCAGTTGTGGACGGAGCCGGTGGACGGTCCGCGGGCCCTGGACTACTTGGCCTTCCCGCGGCTGGCCGCGTTCGCCGAGGCCGTCTGGACCCTCGGGACCCGTGACTACGCGGAGTTCGAGCCGCGGCTGGTCCACCATCTGGCCCGGCTCGACGCGCTCGGGGTGGAGTACCGTCCGCTGGCCGGGCCGCACCCCTGGCAGCGGCGCCCCGACGCGCTCGGCTGGCCGCGTTCGCGCGCCGAGATGCTGGACGACGTGCTGGGCGGTCCGGAGCCGACGCCCGGCGACTGACCCGTCCGGCCCCGCCGGCGGAACCCGCCCCGCCACCGCGCACCGCGGTGGCGGGGCCCCTTGCGTTCCCGTGGGGGGACGGTGGCCGGGTGCGCGGTCTCAGGTGGGACGCGGAACGAGTCGGGGGCCCGCGGCGTCCCCGGGCCGGTCGAAGCGAACGGTGCTGCCGTCCGGCAGGTCGACCTCCACCCGGGTCTCCCGGACCCGCAGGGTGAGGGGCGGTGGGGCCGCCAGGTCGAGGGGGGCTGCGCTGAGGACCGCGCAACTCGCGTACAGGGCGGTGCCACCGGGGTGGTCCGCCGTCAGGTACGGGAGTGCGGCATGGCGGCCCAGCGCGTTCACGCCCTCGGCCTCGCTGACGCCGAGTCGGTCGTGACCGTGCAGCGGGGCGAGGGCGCTGACGGTGCCGTCGGCGCGCACCGCGCTGGCCCAGCGGCCGGTTCCGGTCGTGGGCGGGGCGGCGGCGGCCACCGGGTGGCCGCCCTCCCGGACCCGCCAGCCCGCGGGGGCGGTGACCGCGTGCAGACGGGTCTCGAATCGGCCGTGGGCGACGGTGTGGGTCTCCACCCGGACGTCGGGTTCCGGCGTCAAGGTGTCGCCCGTACCGGGCCGCAGCGGCACGTACCAGGAGCCGGCCGTGGCCCAGGTGTCGCCGCGCACGGTGCCGAGCGGGGTGAGCGGGCCGCGGCGCAGGGTGGTGCCGTCGGGCGCGGTGAGGACCAGTTGGTTGTCTGGCCGGTGCTCGGAGGGCTCGATCCAGGGGCCGGTCGTGGTGGAGTACGCGAGGCGGGCGTAGAAGGGGTCGTCGCCGTGCGAGCCGAGTCCCGCACCGTCGCTGCCGTGGTTGTGCAGTCGGACGATGCCGTCGACCGCCGTGCCCTGGACGAGCCAGTTCGCCGGGGCGACCCCGGTCAGGGTGTCCGCCCGTTCGACGGGCAGCGGCTCTTCGGGCGCCGTCCACACCGGATGGGTGGCGGGCAGCAGGAGTCCGAGGAAGCCCTTGGCCGCCCAGTAGGGCGAGGCGGGGCCCGAGTAGGGCTGGGTCATGGGCAGGAACGCGTCGTACCACCCGAGGGACAGCAGTCCTTCGGGTCCGGGGGCACCGCGTTCCGCGAAGTGCCGCAGCACGCCGGTGGCGGCGCGGCGGGTGAGTCCCGGGGCGAGGGGGGAGCAGTCGAAGAGGGCGCCGGTCCACAGGGGCGCGGCGGCGGCGAAGCGGTAGGTGAGGGAGCGGCCCTGGTGGAGGGGTGCGCCGTCGGCGCCGACCAGGTGGACGTAGTCCGTGAGGAAGCGGTGCAGCCGTTCGCGGTAGGTGGCGGCCCGCTCCTCGGCGAGCGCCCGGCGCGGTCCCCCGCTGGCCATCCGGGTCCACATCAGCGGGTACAGGTGCAGCGCCCAGCCGTTGTAGTGGTCGATGCGGCGTCCGTCGCCGTCGGTGTACCAGCCGTCGCCCAGGTACCAGCCCTCCAGGGCGTCGAGGCCGCGCACGATCTCGTCGTGACGGTGCTCGGCTCCGGCGGAGCACAGGAACTCCTCCACCAGGGTTTGGAAGAGCATCCAGTTGTTGGGGACGGTGCGGCGCCCCACGAATCCGCCGAGCCAGTCGAGGACGTGTTCCCGGGCACCCGGCTCCAGCGCGTCCCAGAGCCAGGGGCGGGTCAGGTGCAGGGCCAGCGCGACGGACGCGGCCTCGACCATGGGTTGGCCGCGGTCCGCGGAGATCCTGGGCCAGGCTTCGGGGTGGTCCGGGTCGGCGCCGGCCGTCAGCCCGGAGGCGTACCGGTCGAGCAGGGCGGTCGCCTCGGGGCCGGTGCCCCGGGCTCCGGCGATGCGCAGTGCCGCGAGGAGGAAGGTCCGGGCGAAGCCTTCCAGGGCGTCCGATTCCCGGCCCGACCAGGAGGTCCGGCCGGGCAGTTCGATGCGGGCGAAGGAGGGCGAGGCGTGGCGGGTGACGGCGCTCAACAGGGTGTCGGCGGCCCGCTCGCAGCGCGCCCGGTCCCATCCCGCGTCGGCCGGTCGTCCGGTGTCGTCGACGGTCATGCGGGTCCCCCGTTTCGTGGAGCGGAGTGCCGGCCGGTCCGGGGCGGGGCCCGTCCGTGGCGTGAACGCCCGGGCACCGCACGGCCAGGGGACCGCCCCACCCCTCACCCCAATAGCTCACAGTAAGCACCAAAAGTTACCACGAACGGACGGATTCCCACATGATTGAAGAGGGGTTCCGCACGTCACGGCAGCACCTACGATGCCGTCGTGACGATCACTTACACCTGGCGCGGAGACTTCGCCGACGAGGACGTCAACCTCCTGCACGCGGAGGGGTTCGGGCACCCGGTGCTGCCCATCCGCTGGCACGCCCAGGTCCACCGGCACAGCCTCGGTTGGGTCTGCGCCCGGAGCGGGGGGCGGCTCGTCGGCTTCGTGAACGTCGCCTGGGACGGCGGGGTGCACGCCTTCGTCCTCGACACCGTGGTCACCGCGGAGCTGCGCGGACGGGGCATCGGCGGCGGACTCGTGGCCGAGGCCGTCGGCGGCGCCCGGGCGGCGGGCTGTGAGTGGTTGCACGTCGACTTCGACGACCATCTGCACGGGTTCTACGTCGACGCGTGCGGTTTCGCTCCCACCCCGGCGGGGCTGATCGCGCTCTAGTACGGACGAGGGCGGGGGGGGGGGGGCCCGGGGCGCCCCCCCCCCCCCCCCCCGACCGGAAAACCCGGGTTGCACCCGGGTTTGGGGTTCGTTTTAAAAAAAAACAACCCCCCCGACCAAGAAACAAAGACGG
>NZ_JBHXEN010000115.1:0-3878 GCF_042724695.1 Streptomyces sp. NPDC127068
AACCCATAATCAAAACCAAGCTCAGCCATCCCCGCATACAAATCACCCCCAGAAACCTCCACACCACCCACCGGCGGCCACACCTCCGGCACCCAAGAAGACACCAACCCCACATCCTCCACACCCAACCAACCACGCGCATGACACCTCAACTCACCCCCACCATCACCCTCCGACCGAGCAAAAATCACCACCTCACGACGACCATCAACCCCCACCACACCCACCGAAACCCGCAACTGAACCGACTCACCCTCCTCCAACAACAAAGGCGCCTCCATCACCAACTCATCCACCACCGGAAAACCAACCCGCCGACCAGCAGCCAACGCCAACTCCACCCACGCAGTCCCCGGCACAATCACCAAACCCAACACCACGTGATCCCGCACCCACGGCTGCGACTCAGCCGAGAACCGCCCCGTAAACACCCACTCATCACGATCACCCACCTGCACCGCCGCCGCCAACACCGGATGCTCCACCCGATCCAGCCCGGCCGCCGACACATCACCCGCACCCACCGACGGCATCAACCAGTAGTTCTCACGCTGGAAGGCATAGGTCGGCAGATCCACCTTCTGCGTTCCGGTTCCTTCGTAGACCGCTTCCCAATCCACGGCGACGCCCGCACCATGTGCCTGTCCCAGCGAGAGCAAGAACCGGGACATGCCTCCTTCTCCGCGCCGCAGTGATCCGACCACAGCCACTCGGTCCGCCGCGCCCAGCGTTTCAGCGGTCTCCTCAATGGCCATCGTCAGCACGGGGTGCGGAGACATCTCCAGGAAACTTCCGGTGCCGTTCTCGATCAGGGCCCGGATCGCGGGCTCGAAGCCCACCTGTCCACGAAGGTTCTGGTACCAGTACCCGGAGTCCATCGTGGTGCTGTCGATGAAGGCGCCCACCGCAGTGGAGTACACAGGGACCTTCCCCGACATCGGTGCCACCGGTGCAAGAGCCTCCAGAAGCTCGGTCTCCAGCGCCTCGACCTGTGCGGTGTGCGAGGCGTAGTCCACCTTCACCCGCCGGGCCCGGACATCTTCCCGCTCACACGTCGCCAGCAGCTCGTCCAGGGCCTCCGGCTCCCCCGCGACCACGACCGACGAAGGGCCGTTCACCGTCGCCACCGACACCCGACCGGCATACGGGGCGATCAGTTCCTCAGCCCGCTCCGCCCCCACCGCGACGGACATCATCCCGCCGAGACCGGCCAACCGGTCACGCACCAACAGGCTCCGCACCGCCACGATCCGCGCGGCATCCCGCAACGACAACCCACCCGCCACGTACGCCGCAGCGATCTCCCCCTGCGAATGCCCCACCACCGCAGACGGCTCCACACCATACGAACGCCACACCGCCGCCAGGCCGACCATCACCGCGAACAACGCGGGCTGCACCACATCCACCCGCTCCAACGACGGAGCACCCTCAACACCCCGCAACACATCCTCAAGCCGCCACTCCACGAACTCCGACAACGCCTCCCCACACGCCGCCACCTCAGCAGCAAACACCGCAGACCCATCCAACAACCCCACCGCCATACCCACCCACTGCGCACCCTGACCCGGGAACACGAACACCGACTTCACGCCCCCACCGGCAACCTGCCCCTCCACCACATTCACCGCAGGAGCAGCCGAAGCCAGTGCGTCCAGACCCGCCAGCAGTTCCTCACGGTCCGCGGCCACCACCGTCGCCCGCCGCTCCAGCAGCGCACGGGTGGTGGCTGAGGAGAAGCCGACGTCCGCCACGGTCAGGTCCGAGTTCGCTGCGACACGCTCGCGCAGTCGCCGGGCCTGGTCCCGTAGCGCGGCGTCGCCACGAGCTGACACCAGGACGGGCAGTGCTCCGCCTTGGTCCGCGGATTCGGGCAGCTCGATCTCCGCCCGCTGCTCGTTCGGGGCCTCCTCCACGATGATGTGCGCATTGGTTCCGCTGACCCCGAACGACGACACACCCGCGCGACGGGGACGGCCTTCAGTCCTCCACTCCCGCGCCTCTGTCAACAGCTGCACATCGCCAGACGTCCAGTCCACGTGCGGCGACGGCTCGTCCACGTGCAGCGTCGACGGCAACACCCCGTGACGCAACGCCATCACCATCTTGATCACACCCGCCACACCAGCCGCAGCCGACGTATGACCAATGTTCGACTTGATGGAACCCAGCCACAGCGGGTCCCCCGCACGCTCAGCGCCGTACGTCGCCAACAACGCCTGCGCCTCGATCGGGTCACCCAACTTCGTCCCCGTACCGTGGCCCTCAACCGCGTCAACGTCCGACGGAGACAGCCCGGCGCTCGCCAACGCCTGCCGGATCACCCGCTCCTGCGACGGACCGTTCGGCGCCGTGATGCCGTTGCTGGCACCGTCCTGGTTCACCGCGCTTCCACGCAGCACGGCCAAGACCTTGTGGCCCTTGCGCTGAGCGTCCGACAACCGTTCCACGACGAGCACACCCACCCCGTCGGCGAAACCAGTGCCATCCGCGGACGAGGCGTACGCACGGCACCGTCCGTCGGGCGACAATCCGCGCTGGCGGCTGAACTCCGTGAGCAGGAAGGGGCCGGACATGATCGTCACGCCGCCGATGAGCGCCATCTCGCACTCACCCGCTCGCAGCGCCTGGGACGCGAAGTGCAGGGCAACGGCGGAGGAGGAGCAGGCCGTGTCCACGGAGACCGCCGGACCCTCAAGTCCCAGGATGTACGCGATCCTGCCGGAAACGACGCTGGTACTGGATCCGGTGAGGCGGAAGCCCTCCACCTGCGACGTGGATCCGTTGACGCCGTAGTCAGAGGAGCTGACCCCGCAGAAGACGCCGGTGCTGCTTCCCTTGAGTGAGGTGGGATCGATTCCTGCGTGCTCGAACGCCTCCCACGAGGACTCCAGCAGCAGACGCTGCTGCGGGTCCATCGCCGTCGCCTCACGTGGACTGATCCCGAAGAAGTCGGCATCGAACAGGCCCGCGCCCTCGACGAATCCGCCGCCGCGCGTGTACACGGTCCCCAACTGGTCGGGGTTGGGGTCGTAGAGCCGCTCCAGGTCCCATCCGCGGTCGATCGGGAACGGTCCGATGGCGTCCCGACCGGAAGCCACCAGTTCCCATAGTTCGTCGGGCGTTGTCACCCCGCCCGGGTACCGGCAGCTCATGCCCACGATCGCCAAGGGCTCGCCGGCATCCACCGGCTGGGTCCGTGCCAGCTCACGGCCAGCCCCCGCAGCCCGTGCGCCCACCGTCACCTGCGACATCAGGAATCGTGCTACGGCTGCCGGGGACGGGTGGTCGAAGACCAGGGTGGCGGGTAGACGCGCACCGGTGGCCTGGGTGAGCCGGTTCCGCAGTTCGACCGCGCTCAGCGAGTCGAAACCGAGGTCCTTGAACGCCCGCTCCGGCTCGACCGAAGCTGCTGACGCATGCCCGAGCACCGACGCCACCTGCGCCTGGACGAGTTCGAGCACGATCCGCTCGCGCTCTGCTTCGGGTGCCTCGGCCAGCCGTTGGGCCAGTGCACCTGTCTGGGACTCGGACTTGGGCGGAGCCTTGACCAGACCACGCAGCAGCGGCGGAAGCAGTCCGGCCCTTGCCTGGGCGCGCAGCACCGTGGTGTCCAGCTCAGTGGGAACGACCACGGTCGCATCCGCTTCGAGGGCCTGGTCGAACAGCGCCAGGCCGGTTTCGGCAGTGAGCGCACTCATGCCCATCCGTTCCAGACGGGCGAGCTCCGCCTGGCCGAGTCCTGCCCCCATGCCTTCGCTCTGGGACCACAGGCCCCATGCGAGGGACGTGGCCGGCAGTCCCGCGGCACGGCGGGTCGCAGCGAGCGCGTCGAGTGCGGCGTTCGCCGCAGCGTAGTTGCCCTGGCCCGGACT
>NZ_JBHXEN010000116.1:0-3751 GCF_042724695.1 Streptomyces sp. NPDC127068
GCGGCGCGCGCCCGCCCCCGGGGCGGGTCCCGGGGTTCCGGGCGACGCGACCCGGGGCCGTGTCCGGGGCGCCCCGGAGTGTTCCGGGACGGGCCGCGGGTCAGGCCAGCTTGGCCGAGAGGGTGATCGTCGTGCCGGTGAGCGCCTGGCTCACCGGGCAGTTGGCCTTGGCGTTCTCGGCCGCGGCGACGAAGGTCTCCTCGTCGATGCCCTCGACCTCGCCCTCCACCGTGAGGTGGATGCCGGTGATGCCCTCGCCCGGCTGGAAGGTCACGTCCGCCGAGGTCACCAGCTTGGTGGGCGGGGTGCCCGCACCGGCCAGGCCGTGCGAGAGCGCCATCGAGAAGCAGCTGGAGTGCGCCGCGGCGATCAGTTCCTCGGGGCTGGTCTTGCCGTTCGCCTGCTCGGAACGGGACGGCCACGACACCGGCTGCTGGCCGATGCCGGAGGAGTCGAAGGTGACGACGCCGTTCCCCTGGAGCAGATTGCCTTCCCACACGGTGTGCGCGGAGCGCGTGGTTGCCACGTTAGTGCCCTTCCTGACGGTCATCTGAGGCCCCGTCGCCGGGACCCCCGTACCCCCATCCGATCACATTCCGGGGGCCGGACGCGCACCCGACCGTTCAACGGACCCGGAAGACCGGTCCCCCCGGCCGGAACGGGAGCCCCGCGCCCTGCGGAATCAGGTAGGCATGCTCGCGCCGGACCCGCAGCACGTCGCACTGGGCGTCCGTGATGATCAGCAGGGGCGCGTTCCCGGGGAAGTCCCGGGCCCGGCCCAGCAGGTCGACGGCCGGTTGGAGGGCGGTTCCGCCGCGCCCGGTGACCCGGACCCGGCCGGCGATCTCCTCGACGGGCAGGTACCCGGCGTCGTGCGGCGCCGCATCGCAGAACACCACCCGCGCGGCGGGGACGTCGCGGGCCGCGGCGTACGAGGCGATGGCGCCGAGCGCCTTGCCCAGCAGGACCCGGCTCATGGAGCCCGAGGTGTCGAGCACGACCCCGAAGGTGCAGCGGGCGACCTCCTCCGGCGGGTACCAGCGGCCCGCCCGCGGGATGTCGGGGGTGGACGCCTGTCGGCGGGACGGGCGGGCGAAGCTGCGCACCGGCTCCGGGCGGGGCACGAACACGTCGAACCAGCGGGCGAGCCGGGCGTCCCAGGGCAGCGGTGGGTGGCTCAGTGCCCGGATCTCCTCGACGAGCCCGGCGGGCAGCAGCCCCCGGTCCTGGTACCCGTGCAGGTCGAAGCCCTGGACCAGGGCGCGCCGGTAGAACCCGTCGAGGTCCACGTAGTCACCGGGACCGGGGGCCAGCGGCTCGCCGAGGACGTCCCCGCGGCCCCTGCCGCGCAGGGTCGACAGCCGCCGCAGCCGCCGCAGGTCCCCGGCGATCCGGTCGTAGACCTCCTCCGCAGACAGGCCCGCGAGGTCGGCGTCGTACAGCAGCCCCTCGGGCATCTCGCCGACGCCCATGTCGCGCAGCCAGCCGTTGACGACGTAGTCGGCGGCGACGTTGAAGAGGTACGGGTCCCGCCCGCCGATGCGGTCGCCGTGCCGCAGGGCGGCGTGCAGCATCTCGTGGGCGAGGACGAACCGCCACTGCTCCTCGGTCAGGTGCGCCAGCGGGTTGACGTAGATCTCGCCCGCCGTCGCGTTGACGGCCGCGATCGCGAGGTCATGGGTGCGGGCGAGTTCGGCGTCCGCGACGACGGTCATCCCGGCGGCGATCCCGCCGAGCAACGGGTAGGAGGAGACGAACCAGTTGAGCGCCCGGTGCCAGGGGTGGACCACCGGATCGGGATCGGTGAAGGAGGTCCGGTGCCCGCCCGCCACGTCCATGGCGACGGACACCCCACGGGTGAGGGCCCGGGCGAACGCCTCCCGCCAGTCGGTGGGCCCCGGCTGCCAGGAGTGGTCGGGCCAGGGGACGAGGAGCTGGTCGGGGGCGCCGCCGCCGGTGCCGCAGTGCTCGTACGCCGCGGGCAGGCCGTCGCGGCGCCAGCGGGCGGCGAGTTGTTCCTCGTCGCCGCCGGGCCAGCTCGCGGGGAGGTCGTCGGGGGCGCGCCCGCAGGGGAACGTCTCCTGGAAGCGGTTGACCACCGCGCAGCGGGCCGCCAGGTCGAAGCGGTCGGGCTGGACCCGGCTGCCGGTCGCCGCCGGTACGTGGCCGAACCCGAGGTGGATCACGCAGTGGGCGACGGCCCAGGCCCAGTCGGCGGGTGCGGCGCGACGGGTCGGGTGGACGTGGAGGGTGCCCGAGGAGTCGATGCGGCACAGCCCGTGCTCGGGGTGGTCGCGGCACTCCTTGCTCCGGCACACGGTCGGCTCCAGGGCGCCCAGCGCGGGATTGCTCAGGGCCAGGCGCAGCCCGGCGGCGAACGCCTCGGCGGCCGGGTCCGCGGCGGCCTTGCCCTTGCGGTCCGCGCCGCGGCGGCTCACCGTCGGGCCTCCACCAGCCGCGGCATGTCGCGGGCCGCCTCGATCAGGAACCAGGCGGGCAGCACGGGCTGTCCCTCGGCGTCGTCGGCGATGACGGCCTGGGCGACCTCCACGGAGATCTCCGCCAACTGCACCAGCAGCGCCTTGGCCCGGTACGCGGTCTGGCGGCCCGCCTCCGACACGTGCTCCTTGCTCGCGGGCAGCTCCTTGACGAGCCGTCCCCGGAACGCCTCGGCGAGGTAGTAGAGGAGGTCGCGGTCGGCCTGCCCGCGCGGCCAGGAGGCATCGCCCTTGAGGATGGCGTCGATGCCGTACGCATGCCGAACGATCTTCACGTAGCCGCAGAACGCGATGGCGTGCGCCGGGGAGAGCGTGCCGTGGGCGATGACCTTCAGGGTGTCCTCGTCGAGGGCCGGCCCGAAGGAGTGCAGGGCGTCGGAGAGCATGTGCCAGGAGCGGGGCGTGGAGAACGGCTCCTCGGTCTTCGGCGGCGCGGACCACAGGTGGTCGGGGCGGTCGGTGAGGTGGTCGAGCACCCAGGAGTGGATGCCGTGGGCCCCGGCCCAGGCCAGCCAGTCCGTCGCGGACGCCTGGAGGTGGACGTGGGTGAGCCGGTTCAGCAGGGCGGACGCCATGGGGCGGGCCAGGGCGTTGTCGGTGGCCCGGTTGCCCGCGCCGATGACGATGGACCCCTCGGGCAGTTCGTAGCTTCCGATCCGGCGGTCGAGGATCAGCGAGTAGAACGCCTTCTGCACATCGGGGGTGGAGGCGTTGAGTTCGTCCAGGAAGAGGCAGTACGGCTCGTCGCGGGCGATGGCCTCGGGCGGGCAGAAAACGGACCGTCCGTCGCGGATCTGCGGGACGCCGATCAGGTCCTCGGGGGCGAGTTGGGTGCCGAGCAGGCTCACGCACTCCAGTCCCAGGGACCGGGCGAACTCCCGTACCAGCGAGGACTTGCCGATGCCGGGCGCTCCCCACAGGAACACGGGGCGCACCGTTGCGAGGCCGAGCAGCAGTTCGGGTATCCGGGCGGGGGTGACGGTCACGGCGGGCTGCACGCGGGGCTCCTGGGCTCGTTCCCCGGGGCGCGGGGACGTGGGGCGCTGGACGGTGCCCAGTCTGGGGGGCCAGCGGTTTCGCCGCAGCCGATTATGTTCCCTGCGGGTGCGTCGTGGCCGCCCGCGCAGTTCCCCGCGCCCCTGGCGGGGCGCTTCTGGTGGGCCTGTGGGGGAAGGGCCCCGATAGGGGGGGGGGGCAAGGCGCGCGAACACCGCGCACCCCCACCGGAGAAACTCACGTGCTCCGGGCTAACA
>NZ_JBHXEN010000117.1:0-3367 GCF_042724695.1 Streptomyces sp. NPDC127068
CCGTCACATCAAAACGCGCCACACGCGAGTTCTACCAGCCCCACCCAGCACACCACCGAGCCTTGAAGAGATCCGAACTTCGAACAGTTCCTAGTGCGCCCGGCTGCGCCGGGCCGGAGGCGCGGCCTTCGGTCGAGTACTGCTCGACGCGTTCGGCGTGCGAATCCATGCCGTAGTGGAGCCCAACCGGCCCGCACAGAACTCGCGACCGCCACGGCCGCCCTGGTCGCGTGACTGTCAGTGCGCACTGTCGCGGGCGTCTTGGTCCGGAAGCCCCACACCATGCAGCGGCTTTGCCTGAACTTCCTGGTGCCGGCCGGCGGGCGCCCCGGCACCGCCTCCGGCAGTCCGTTCCCCAGATCGTCCCCCGTTCCGAGCGAGGGGGTGCGGACGAACTCCTCGCGACCACGGCGGCTGCGAACGGGAGTACCGCGACAGCGTCGCTGGCCTCCTTTCCGGTGCGGATCGTCCTCCGAGGACAGCACCGAGCGGGCGGATACGCTCAGGTGGGGGGCCTGGGGGTTTGCGGACGGGTGCGTCTCCAGGCCCGGGTAGACACGTACGGCATGGAAGGTTCTGAGCTGAGGCTCTTCGTGCCGAGCATTCCACTCGGTTGCGACACACCAGGTCACTTCCCCCGGCCGCCAACGAGGTCACTTGAGAGGCGGTCCGATGAGCTGATCAGTGATGTGCCGCCCCCGGCCCGTGTAGAAGCCGGTGATGACGTGGCCCCAGAACGTCGTGGAGAGTTGCCCACCTTCCAGGGACCGGAAGTCCGCGAAGGCTGCCTCGCTGTTGGCGCGGGGGAACCCAACGGCCGTCATGATCGCCGAGAACGCGTCGTGTCCCACCCAGCCGTCGTCGTCGCCGTCGGCCAGAGCCACCAGGGCTCGGATGTACGGGCGCACGTACTGTTCGAACGTTTCCTGCTGGTGGACCACTGCCACGTACTCGTCGAAGTCCACGACCCCGTCGTTGTTGCTGTCGGCTTGATCACTCAGCCCCTGCCAGTACGCCAGGTGAGCCTCCCGGACGGCTGCGGCCTTGCGTGTGCTCTCCTCAACCCCGCTCGCCGCGATCACCCGCTCGGCCAGCGTCTCGAAGTCGCTGCGCTCCAGCACACCGTTTCCATCAGCGTCCAGCAGAGCGAAGCGGAAACGGAGGCGATCCTCAGAGTCCATGACGTACCCCCACATCAATCGAGACTGAATCACTGCCAGAATGCCGCTCCCTCCGTAACGGCGCTCCCCCGTCCGCGCGGAATGCCCCAAACGGATGAAGGCCGCGCGGACCTCGGCCGAGCCCCCCTCAGACCGCGTACCAGGGCCTCTGTTCCGTGGTTGGCCCGTTTGGACCGCCCTGCGGTGAACACGCCCCTGTGGCGGGGCGCCGCTGACCATCGTCCGGGGCATCGAGAACCAGAAGCGGCCCACCTGACCCACACCCCGCAGGCGCAGTGCCGTCGCGCGGGCCTGTTTCCTGAGCGGGAGGTCGACGTCAAGCTGCTGACTGAACGTGGCCAGTTGTCGGCAGCAGTCTGCGCTGTGGGTCCGTTCGGGGGACTTTCAACCTGCTGAGGCCCAGCGGAGTCGACGGGCCCTCGCGGTCGGATCGGTCCGACCGCGCCTCCACGACTAGGTCCCGTCCTGCTCATGGGCCTCCCCCCATCCGTCGAGGTCGGTGACGTCCCCGGCGGGCGGCAAACGGCGCCGACCATGGCGACCTGACGGGTTCAGCCTGCATTGCGGGGGGGGGATCTCGGGAATCCACAGTCGATAGCCTCCAGAGGAGCTGAGCTTGCCCTTGAGTTGGCGGTGACGTCACCTGGGTAGAGAGCTAGCCAGTACCAGTCCTGCGGAGTTCACCCCAACGGAGCAAGCCCCGCACTCGGGCGCGTACGACCGGCCTTCCGTGAAGCCGGCGGGGGAACCGCGTCAGGCCCGGGACCACGAAGCGCGATTGCCCTCGGTGGCCTGTCCCCTCCTCGCTCCACCCCCCGCTTACTCCCGGCTCCCCCGGAAGGCTCCGAGCTCATAAGCACGCTGTTGAGAGAACAACTGATCGGTACCTGGGCTCTCACCGACACGAGCGTGTCCTGGCGCGGCCGGCCGGCACATGTCCATGCCCGGGGTGTGCTCGTCTAAACCCCACGTAACGATGTCTCCGTGGTCCTGGAGGTCAGTCCCTCCCGGTCCGTCGCCGTTTGGAAGGCGATCGCCTACACCGGTGCCTTCCACCTCGACGGCGATGAGGTCGTCCACCGGATTACCAGCGGCACCTGGCCCTATGGCCGGGGCACGGAACTGCATCGCCGCGCTGTCGTCCTGCCGGGGAGGTTGTTGCGCCTCGTACCGATCGGCAAGGCGAACTCCGTGGAACTGACGCTCATCTGGCGCAAGAACTAAGACCGTGTCCTACGTGGTGAGGCGTCGTTGAACCGCTCATGGGGCGGGGTACGTGGAGTTGGATTGTTCCGGACGGGTTGTGGGAGATCGCCAAGCCGCTGATCCCGCCCTCGCGGGTCCGGCCGCAGGGCGGAGGGACACAAGACACTCCTGATGAGACGCTGTTCGCCGCGATCATCTACGTCCTGGTCTCCGGCTGCGCCTGGCGGTCGCTGCCGCCCTGTTTCGGGATATCGAAGTCGACCGCTCACCGTCGGTTCGTGATCTGGTCCCGGGCCGGCGTCTGGGGCCGCCTGCACGAGGAGATCCTCCGCCGCCTCGACGACGCCGGCCTCATCGACGTCTCCCGCGCCGTCCTCGACTCCGCCCACATGAGGGCGAAGAACGGGGCGAACTCACAGGTCCGAGCCCCGTGGACCGGGGCAAGCCGGGTTCAAAGATGCACGTCCTGTCGGACGCGAACGGACTGCCCCTCCTCGTCGGCGTCTCGGCCGCCAACACCCACGACAGCCAGGGCCTGAAGCCCATGGTCATGGGTCTCCACACGAGACACGACCCCCACCGCAGCCGTCACCTCAAGCCCCAGCGCCTGCACGCCGACAAGGCCTACGACATACCTGAACTGCGGAAATGACTCTGCGGCAAACACATCGGCGTCCGCATCGCCCGCAAAGGCATCGAGTCGTCACAACGACTCGGGCGTCGCCGTTGGGTGATCGAGCGGACCATGTCCTGGCTGACCGGATACCGCCGACTCAACCACCGCTACGAGCGTTATCCCCGCAACTACCTGGCATTTCTCGGACTCGCCGCAGCCATCTGCTGCTACAAACGACTCATCCGCCTCACCACGTAGGACACGGTCTAAGAACTCCTAACGAAATGATCTTCGAGGTGGTTGGATCACTCGGGGAACGTTGATCCGGGGGTGTGGGGTGGCTCGGCCGAGGCCGTGGGATGTC
>NZ_JBHXEN010000118.1:0-3200 GCF_042724695.1 Streptomyces sp. NPDC127068
TGTGACGGGTGGTTGGTCGTTGTTTGAGAACTGCACAGTGGACGCGAGCATCTGTGGCCAAGTTTTTAAGGGCGCACGGTGGATGCCTTGGTACCAGGAACCGATGAAGGACGTGGGAGGCCACGATAGTCCCCGGGGAGCCGTCAACCAGGCTTTGATCCGGGGGTTTCCGAATGGGGAAACCCGGCAGTCGTCATGGGCTGTCACCCATGCCTGAACACATAGGGCATGTGGAGGGAACGCGGGGAAGTGAAACATCTCAGTACCCGCAGGAAGAGAAAACAACCGTGATTCCGGGAGTAGTGGCGAGCGAAACTGGATGAGGCTAAACCTTAGGCGTGTGATACCCGGCAGGGGTTGCGTTTGAGGGGTTGTGGGATTGTGCTTGATCAGTCTGCCGGCTGGTCGGTGAGTTATAAATCGTTGATGTAGACGAAGGGCATGCGAAAGGCCCGGCGTAGAGGGTAAGACCCCCGTAGTCGAAATGTCAGCGACTTGCTTGCACTTTTTCCCAAGTAGCACGGGGCCCGAGAAATCCCGTGTGAATCTGGCGGGACCACCCGCTAAGCCTAAATATTCCCTGGTGACCGATAGCGGATAGTACCGTGAGGGAATGGTGAAAAGTACCCCGGGAGGGGAGTGAAATAGTACCTGAAACCGTGTGCCTACAAGCCGTGGGAGCGTCGCATGCAAGCTTGCTTGTATGTCGTGACTGCGTGCCTTTTGAAGAATGAGCCTGCGAGTTTGCGGTGTGTTGCGAGGTTAACCCGTGTGGGGAAGCCGTAGCGAAAGCGAGTCCGAATAGGGCGTTTGAGTAGCATGCCCAAGACCCGAAGCGGAGTGATCTAGCCATGGGCAGGTTGAAGCGGCTGTAAGAGGTCGTGGAGGACCGAACCCACCAGGGTTGAAAACCTGGGGGATGACCTGTGGTTAGGGGTGAAAGGCCAATCAAACTCCGTGATAGCTGGTTCTCCCCGAAATGCATTTAGGTGCAGCGTCGTGTGTTTCTTGCCGGAGGTAGAGCACTGGATAGGCGATGGGCCCTACCGGGTTACTGACCTTAGCCAAACTCCGAATGCCGGTAAGTGAGAGCGCGGCAGTGAGACTGTGGGGGATAAGCTCCATGGTCGAGAGGGAAACAGCCCAGAGCATCGACTAAGGCCCCTAAGCGTACGCTAAGTGGGAAAGGATGTGGAGTCGCACAGACAACCAGGAGGTTGGCTTAGAAGCAGCCACCCTTGAAAGAGTGCGTAATAGCTCACTGGTCTAGTGATTCCGCGCCGACAATGTAGCGGGGCTCAAGCGTACCGCCGAAGTCGTGTCATTGCAGCATTGAGGGCCAACGCCTGCTGTGATGGGTAGGGGAGCGTCGTGTGCCGGGTGAAGCTGCGCCGGAAGGCAGTGGTGGACGGTTCACGAGTGAGAATGCAGGCATGAGTAGCGATACACACGTGGGAAACGTGTGCGCCGATTGACTAAGGGTTCCTGGGTCAAGCTGATCTGCCCAGGGTAAGTCGGGACCTAAGGCGAGGCCGACAGGCGTAGTCGATGGATAACCGGTTGATATTCCGGTACCCGCTGTAGAGCGTCAAACATTGAATCAGGCGATGCTAAGCCCGTGAAGCCGTTCCGGACCCTTCGGGGAATGGAAAGTGGTGGAGCCGGTGACCCGGACTTGTAGTAGGTGAGTGATGGGGTGACGCAGGAAGGTAGTCCATCCCGGGCGGTGGTTGTCCCGGGGTAAGGGTGTAGGCCGAGTGGTAGGTAAATCCGCTACTCATTAAGGCTGAGACCTGATGCCGAGCCGATTATGGTGAAGTGGATGATCCTATGCTGTCGAGAAAAGCCTCTAGCGAGTTTTATGGCGGCCCGTACCCTAAACCGACTCAGGTGGTCAGGTAGAGAATACCGAGGCGTTCGGGTGAACTATGGTTAAGGAACTCGGCAAAATGCCCCCGTAACTTCGGGAGAAGGGGGGCCATTTCTGGTGATGAGCTTCGCGCTCTGAGCTGGGGGTGGCCGCAGAGACCAGCGAGAAGCGACTGTTTACTAAAAACACAGGTCCGTGCGAAGCCGTAAGGCGATGTATACGGACTGACGCCTGCCCGGTGCTGGAACGTTAAGGGGACCGGTTAGCTGCATTTCGGTGTGGCGAAGCTGAGAACTTAAGCGCCAGTAAACGGCGGTGGTAACTATAACCATCCTAAGGTAGCGAAATTCCTTGTCGGGTAAGTTCCGACCTGCACGAATGGCGTAACGACTTCTCGACTGTCTCAACCATAGGCCCGGTGAAATTGCACTACGAGTAAAGATGCTCGTTTCGCGCAGCAGGACGGAAAGACCCCGGGACCTTTACTACAGTTTGATATTGGTGTTCGGTTCGGCTTGTGTAGGATAGGTGGGAGACTTTGAAGCGGCCACGCCAGTGGTTGTGGAGTCGCTGTTGAAATACCACTCTGGTCGTGCTGGATGTCTAACCTGGGTCCGTGATCCGGATCAGGGACAGTGTCTGATGGGTAGTTTAACTGGGGCGGTTGCCTCCTAAAGAGTAACGGAGGCGCCCAAAGGTTCCCTCAGCCTGGTTGGTAATCAGGTGTTGAGTGTAAGTGCACAAGGGAGCTTGACTGTGAGACCGACGGGTCGAGCAGGGACGAAAGTCGGGACTAGTGATCCGGCGGTGGCTTGTGGAAGCGCCGTCGCTCAACGGATAAAAGGTACCCCGGGGATAACAGGCTGATCTTCCCCAAGAGTCCATATCGACGGGATGGTTTGGCACCTCGATGTCGGCTCGTCGCATCCTGGGGCTGGAGTCGGTCCCAAGGGTTGGGCTGTTCGCCCATTAAAGCGGTACGCGAGCTGGGTTTAGAACGTCGTGAGACAGTTCGGTCCCTATCCGCTGCGCGCGCAGGAGTCTTGAGAAGGGCTGTCCCTAGTACGAGAGGACCGGGACGGACGAACCTCTGGTGTGCCAGTTGTCCTGCCAAGGGCATGGCTGGTTGGCTACGTTCGGGAGGGATAACCGCTGAAAGCATCTAAGCGGGAAGCCTGCTTCGAGATGAGGACTCCCACCCACTTGATGGGGTAAGGCTCCCAGTAGACGACTGGGTTGATAGGCCAGATATGGAAGCCGGGTGACCGGTGGAGTTGACTGGTACTAATAGGCCGAGGGCTTGTCCTCAGTTGCTCGCGTCCACTGTGTT
>NZ_JBHXEN010000119.1:0-2828 GCF_042724695.1 Streptomyces sp. NPDC127068
CTGGCACCGGTTCGTTTCGACACCGCGGTGTTGCGGGCCCAGGCCAGGGCCGGGAGCATCCCCGCGGTACTCCGCGGCCTGGCCCCCGGCGCTCGACTGCTCAAGACTGGTGGTTCGCTCGCTCAGCGATTGGCGAGTGTGCCGGAGGCGGACCGCGAGCAAGTAGCGCTCGAACTGGTGCTGGCGCAGGTCGCGGGCGTGCTCGGGCACGCCTCGTCCACCTCGATCGACCCGGGTCGCGCATTCAACGAGCTCGGCTTCGACTCCCTGAGCGCGGTCGAACTGCGCAACCGGCTGACTCAGTCCACTGGTGTGCGCTTGCCCGCCACTCTCGTGTTCGACCACCCCTCGCCGGCTTCGGTCGCCCGGCTGCTGATCTCGCAGATCGTGGTCGATGCTGCCATCGTCCGTTCGCGAACGACACGGTCGCGCCGGGTGGACACCGATGAGCCACTGGCCATCGTGGGAATGAGCTGCAAGTTCCCCAACGGCGTTTCCTCACCGGACGAGTTGTGGGAGCTCGTGGCGTCCGGAGGGGACGCCATGGGGCCGTTCCCTGCTGATCGCGGCTGGGACCTGGAGCGGCTCTACGACCCGGACCCCGACCAGACGGGGACGGTCTACACGCGCTCTGGTGGATTCGTACAGGGCATCGGGGATTTCGATGCCGAGTTCTTCGGGATCAGTCCGCGTGAGGCGACGGCGATGGATCCGCAGCAGCGCCTGTTGCTGGAGTCGTCGTGGGAGGCGTTCGAGAACGCGGGTATCGACCCGACGACGCTTCGGGGCAGTAACACGGGTGTCTTCTGCGGCACCGTTGCGTCGGGCTATCACGCGACCATGGTTCCCGAGCTGGAGGGATACCACCTCACGGGTACCACGATGAGCGTCGTGTCAGGCCGTGTCGCGTACACGATGGGCTTCGAGGGACCGGCAGTTTCCGTGGACACGGCCTGCTCCTCCTCCGCGGTGGCCCTGCACCTGGCGTCCCAGGCGCTACGGGCTGGCGAGTGCGAGACGGCACTCGTCGGTGGCATCTCGCTGATGGCGACTCCAGACCTGTTCATCGGCTTCAGCCGCCAGCGCGGACTGTCTCCGGACGGTCGGTGCAAGGCGTATGCGGCGTCGGCGGACGGGACTGGGTTCTCGGACGGTGTGGGTGTGTTGGTGGTGGAGAGGTTGTCGGATGCTCGGCGCCTTGGGCACAAGGTTTTGGCCGTGGTTCGTGGCAGTGCGGTGAATCAGGATGGTGCGAGCAACGGTTTGACGGCGCCGAACGGTCCGTCGCAGGAGCGGGTGATCCGGCAGGCGCTGGCGAGCGCCGGGCTGTCCCCGTCGGACGTGGACGCGGTTGAGGGCCACGGTACGGGGACGAAGTTGGGTGACCCGATCGAGGCGCAGGCGTTGTTGGCGACGTACGGCCGCGAGCGTTCCGGCGATCCGTTGTGGTTGGGGTCGATCAAGTCGAACATTGGTCATACGTCGGCTGCGGCTGGTGTGGCGGGTGTGATCAAGATGGTGATGGCGTTGCGGCATGGTGTGTTGCCGTCGACGTTGCACGTGGATGAGCCGTCGCCGCACGTCGATTGGGCGTCGGGCGAAGTTCAGTTGTTGACGGAGGCGCGTGCGTGGCCGGTGGGGGATCGTCCGCGTCGTGCGGGTGTGTCGTCGTTCGGCGTGAGCGGAACCAACGCGCACATCATCGTGGAAGAAGCGCCGGTTGAGGATGCTGCTGTGGCGGAGGGAACTTCCTCGGGCGGCGTGCGCTTGGCGGCGGTTCCGGTGGTGGTGTCGGGCCGTTCGGATGCGGCGTTGCGTGCCCAAGCGGATCGGTTGCGTTCCTTCGTGACCGAGCGGCCTGATGTGTCTGTTCTGGATGCGGCGTTTTCGTTGGTGGGTTCGCGTGCGTTGTTGGAGCGGCGTGCGGTGGTGGTGGCCGGTGGTCGTGATGAGTTGATAGCGCGCTTGGCCAGCATCTCCACGGGCGAAGCCGAAAGGTCCGTGGCGGGGAAGTCGGCGTTCCTGTTTACGGGGCAGGGTTC
Source organism: Streptomyces sp. NPDC127068 (assembly GCF_042724695.1). NCBI lineage: Bacteria > Bacillati > Actinomycetota > Actinomycetes > Kitasatosporales > Streptomycetaceae > Streptomyces > Streptomyces sp. NPDC127068. The sequence goes on from NZ_JBHXEN010000119.1 coordinate 2,043, forward strand.
GCAGCGTGTGGGTATGGGGCTGGGTTTGGCGGCGGAGTTCCCTGCCTTCGACAAGGCGTTGCGTGAGGTGTGTGCGGAACTCGACCCGCGGTTGGGCCGCTCGGTGCGGGAGCTTCTCGCGTCCGACGGCGGGGTGTTGGATTCGACGGAGTTCACGCAGGTGGTGTTGTTCGCGGTCGAGGTCGCGCTGTACCGCCTGGTGGAGTCGCTTGGACTGCGCGCGGACTTCCTGATCGGCCACTCCGTCGGGGAGATCGCTGCTGCGCATGTGGCGGGGGTGCTCTCGTTGCGTGACGCCGCGGAGTTGGTGGTGGCGCGGGGCCGTTTGATGGGTGGGTTGCCTGCGGGCGGGGTGATGATCGCGGTTCAGGCCAGCGAGCCTGAAGTGATCGGATCGTTGGCCGGGTTCGAGGGCCGCCTCGAAGTCGCGGCGGTGAACGGCCCGACTTCCGTGGTCGTCTCCGGTGACGAGCACGCAGCCGAGGAATGGCTCACGCACTGGGAGGGCCGCAAGACGACGCGGCTTCGGGTGTCCCATGCGTTCCATTCCCCGCGGATGGAACCGATGCTCGACGAGTTCCGGACGGTCGCGGAGCGCTTGGAGTATGCGGCACCGCAGATTCCGGTCGTCTCGAATGTCACGGGCGCAGTGGTGGAGGCGTTCGACGCCGACTACTGGGTCCGCCACGTGCGCGAAGCGGTGCGTTTCGCTGACGGGGTCCGCACCCTGTGGGACCTGGACGTGCGCCGCTTCCTGGAACTGGGTCCCGACGCGGTCCTGACCGC
>NZ_JBHXEN010000120.1:0-2827 GCF_042724695.1 Streptomyces sp. NPDC127068
GGAGATACGCGACGACATCCACGAAGCCTTCCTCACCCTCGGATGCGCACTCATCTGCTGGCGACGCCTGAAGTCATTCCGATAGGAGTTCTAAGGCATTCCCGGGATCATCGGCAGGACCGGCGCGGTCCGCTGAAGGGCCTGGATCTGTGGTTTCTCGTCCACGGCGAACACCGCCGCGTTGGCTGGCGGGGCGAGGTAGAGGCCGACGACGTCACGGATCTTGTCGATCAGGAACGGGTCCGGGGAGATCTTGAAGGTCTCGGTCCGCCAGGGCTGGAGGCCGAAGGCGTGCCAGATCCGCAGCACGCTGGCCGGGGAGATGCCCACGACCTTGGCCAGTTCCCGCTTGGACCAGTGCGTTCCGCCGGGAGGGGTCTCCTCCAGGGTGCGGACCACCACGTCTTCGATCTGGGCGTCGGTGATGCTCCGCGGCACCCCGGGCCGCAGTTCGTCCGCCAGCCCGTCCAGGCGGTCACGCAGGAACCTCGTGCGCCACTTGGCGACGGTGCCCCGGTTGATCCCCAGCCGGGCGGCGACCGCCAGGTTCGGGCCGCCCTCCGCGCACGCCAGCACGATTCTCGCCCGCAGGACCAGCCCTTGCGCCGTCGTCCGGCGCTTGACCCAGTTGCTCAACACCTGCCGCTCGGTCTCACTCAGGACCAGCGGCTCCAGCCTGTTGTCACCCACAACCGACAGCAGACCGAAGCCAACCGCCACCCGTCAGGCAAACCCATGAATTGGTGCGAAAAGCGACTCACGTGGTGCCCAACGGACTCACAACCAGATCACTTGGGTCACTCGGTCGGGTGATCGCGCGCCCCTTCCGGACGGTCGTGCCACGCATGAGCACGGAAGGTACCGATCATGCTCTGATGATGTTGCAACGCTGCACAGCCATCCGACGAGTACTCCCCGTCGTGATGGCCGTCCTCAGCCTCTGGTTTCCCTCGCCCGCTCTCGCCGCGGAACCGACCCCCGTCACCGCATCCCTTGCAGATGGTTCCCTCCTTCCCACCGCGTCGGCGCCCCGCCCGGCAACCGCGGCCGAGGCCCGAACCGACGCCTATCTGTGGTGGGTGCGCCAGAACCCGGACCGCGTACGGGACTTCTTTCTCCGCCTGCCAAAGGGAGGAGATCTGCACAATCACCTGTCAGGTGCGGTCTCCACCGAGTACCTCATCCGGTTGGCCGCCGAGGATGGCCTGTGCATCGACGCCACCCTCACCGCGGTCGCCCCGCCCTGCGGCGCCGGCACCCGACCGGCCACCGATGCCCTGACGGACCGGGACTTCCGCGAGGCCCTGCTGCGGGCCTGGTCCATGCAGGACTTCTCTCCGGATGGCAACGGCCACGACCACTTCTTCGACACTTTCAGCAAGTTCGGTGAAGTCACTTGGCGCCACCGTGGAAAGCTCCTCGCCGAGTTCGCCGACGTCGTCGTACGGCAAAACCAATCGTATCTGGAGACGATGGTCACCCCTGCGTCGGGCGAGGCGAAGAGACTCGCCGCGGAGGTCGGTTGGGACGATGACCTTGCCGCACTGCACCGCAAGCTGCTCGTCGACGGCAAGCTCGACGCCCTGGTGACCCGGGCACGTCAGGAAGCGGACGACGCCGACGTTGAGTTCCACGCCGAAGCCCGTTGTGGAACCGACCGACCCCGCCCAGCCTGCAGGCTGATGGTGCGTTGGATCTCGCAGGTCTCCCGGGCCAGTTCCCCCGAACGCGTCTTCACCCAGATCGCCCTGGGAATGCGGCTGGCCGAGCAGGACCGACGCTTCGTCGCGATCAACCTCGTCCAGCCAGAGGACCATGCGGCCTCGTTGCGGGACTACCGCCTCCAGATGCGCATGATCCGCTACTTGCGAGAGAGGTACCCACGGGCCCACATCACCTTGCACGCTGGCGAGTTGTGGCCCGGACTGGTGAAGCCGGAAGACCTCTCCTTCCACATCAAGGAGGCCGTCGAGGTGGCCCGCGCCGAGCGGATCGGGCACGGAGTGGACCTCCTCCACGAGGACAACTGGCAGGGCACCGTTCGCACGATGGCGGCCCGCGAGATCGCCGTGGAAGTCCCGTTCACCAGCAATGCGCAGATCCTCGGAGTCCACGGCGCCGAGCACCCCTTCGAGACGTACCGCGCCCACCGAGTTCCGGTCGTGCTCGCCACAGACGACCCGGGGGTGTCGCGCATCGACATCAGCCACGAGTACCGGTATGCCGCCGACACTTACGCGCTGGCCTACCCGGAGTTGAAAGACCTGTCCCGCGCTTCGCTGGAGTACGCCTTCCTGCCCGGAGCCAGCCTGTGGCGGGGCAACCCGACCACCGACGGCTACCGGCTGGATAACGCCTGCCGCGGGGAACGGCCGGGCACCCGCATCCGCTCCCCGGAATGCCACCACCTCATGACCGAAAGCCCCAAGGCTCAGCTCCAGTGGCGGCAGGAGGCATCCTTCGCCACCTTCGAACAGAGCCACACCATGCGAGTCCGCTGAGCGCCACCTGCCCCACAGCACCCGTCGCGGGGCCCGATCATTCCCGTCCCTCCACTCAGCGGGCGCCACACGGACTCCACACCTACCCTGATCCGCACTGTAAGCATGGACGATCCATAGCTGTTCCATCGAGCCCGGCCGCAGATCGGCGACCAGGGAGGGGAAGGCGACATTGAGGATCGTGGTGTCCCGGGCCCGTTCTACAGCCTGGCAGGCACGTGGCGTTCATCGTGACCTGCGTGGGCGCCTTGGTCTGCCTCACCGCGCCCAACATCGGGGTCTTCCTGGCGGGGCGGTTCCTCCAGGGCGCCGCTCTGGCCACGGTC
>NZ_JBHXEN010000121.1:0-2757 GCF_042724695.1 Streptomyces sp. NPDC127068
CCGCCGTACCCACCGGCACATCACGCCCCGCACCCAACCGCGCCAACAACATCACCAACGCCGCCTGCACCACCATGAACACCGTCGCCGAACCCCGGCCCGCCGCCTCCACCAGGCCCGCGTGCACCTCGGGCCCGATCTCGATCGGCACGGAACCGCCCTTGAACGAGGAGACCGCGGGGCGCGGGCGGTCGGCCGGCAGCTCCAGCTGATCGGGCAGATCGGCCAGGGCTGCGCGCCAGTGGTCGAGCTGGCGGCTCATCTCGCTGTCCGGGTCGTCGGCGGACCCGAGCACCGAGCGCTGCCACAGTGCGTAGTCCGCGTACTGGACCGGCAGCGGGGACCAGTCGGGGGCCGCACCCCCGAGGCGCGCCGCGTACGCGGCCCGCAGGTCGTCCGCGAGGACCCCCGTCGACCAGCCGTCCACCGCGATGTGGTGGGCGACCGCGACCAGTACGTGTTCGGTCGGCGAGACCTCCATCAGGAGGGTGCGCCAGGGCAGGTCGCCCACCAGGTCGAAGCCCCCGGCGAGTTCGACGGCCAGGGCGGCCGGCACCTCGGCCTCGGTGACCGCCCGTCGCCGCAGTTCGGGGTGGGCCCCGGCACCGGTCAGCAGGTGTTGCCGCGGCACCCCGTCCGTCTCGGGGAATCGCGTGCGCAGGGATTCGTGACGGTCGGCGAGGTCACCCAGTGCGCCTTCCAGCGCCGTCACGTCCAGGGCGCCGGACAGCCGCAGGACGAGCGGGACGTTGTACGCCGCGCCCGCGCCCGCTTCCTTGAGCTGGTTGAGGAACCACATCCGTTGCTGTCCGAACGACAGCGGGAGGACGTCGGGGCGCTCGCCCGCGACCAGGGGGGGTCGCGCGGACGCCCGGTCGCCCGTCACCAGTCGGGCGAGTTGCGCGACGGTCGGGTGCTGGAACACGTCCCGCACTCCGATGCCGGCGTCAAGCACCGACCGGACCAGGCCGATCAGCCGCATGGCCGTGATGGAGTCCCCGCCGAGCGCGAGGAACGACTCCTCCGCGCCGACCCGCTCCACCCCCAGGACCCGGGCGAACAGTCCGCAGAGCACTTCCTCCGTGGGAGTGGCCGGCGCCCGTCCGAGTGTGCGCGTCACCGCGGGGGCGGGCAGGGCCGCCCGGTCGAGCTTGCCGTTGACGGTGACGGGCAGGGCGTCCAGCACCACGACCGCCGAGGGCACCATGTACTCGGGCAGCTGCTCGGCGGCGTGTTCCAGGAGTGCCGCGGGGTCCACCCGGTGGTCGGCGTCGGGGACGACGTAGGCCACCAGTTGTTTGGCGCCGGGGCGGTCCTCGCGCACGATCACGGCGGTCTGCGAGACGTGCTCGTGCGCGGCGAGGACGGCTTCCACTTCGCCGGGCTCGATCCGCAAGCCCCTGATCTTGACTTGGTCGTCCGCGCGTCCCAGGTAGATCAGTTCGCCGTCGGACGTCCAGCGGGCCAGGTCGCCGGTCCGGTACATCCGGGTGCCGTGGTCGAAGGGCGAGGCGATGAAGCGTTCCCCGGTGAGTGCGGGGCGGCCTGCGTACCCTCGGGCCAACTGCACCCCAGCCAGGTGGAGTTCGCCGGTCACTCCGGCCGGGACGGGTCGCAGGAAGGCGTCGAGTACGTACGTCCGGGTGTTCCAGACGGGTGCCCCGATCGGCACCACCGCCGAGGGGGCGTCCTCGCGTGCCCCGTCCCATGCCGTGACGTCCACGGCGGCCTCGGTGGGGCCGTAGAGGTTCTGCACGCCGACCCGGGGGCCGAACCGTTCGCGGAACTCGGCCAGCAGTTCCGCCGAGAGCGCCTCGCCGCTGCACACCACCCAGCGCAGGGTGGTGCAGGCCCCGGGTTCCACCGCCGGGAGGAACACGGCGAGCATGGACGGGACGAAGTGGGTGACGGTGACGTCGAAGCGTCGGATCGTGTCCACGAGGTAGGCGGGGTCCCGGTGGCCGTCCGGGCGGGCCATCACCAGCGCGGCGCCCGACAGCAGCGGCACGAAGAGTTCCCACACCGACACGTCGAACCCGATCGGTGTCTTCTGGAGCACCCGGTCGTCCGGTGCCAGGTCGAACCGGTCCGCCATCCACAGCAGCCGGTTGACCAGTGCGCCGTGGCTGACCACCACGCCCTTCGGCCGGCCCGTCGAGCCCGAGGTGTAGATCACGTAGGCCGCGGCGCCGGGCGGCACCGTCGTCGCGACGCCCTTGGCGGGTGCCGACGCCACTTCGGCGCGCGTGTGCGGGGCGTCCCACACCACGGAGGGCACCGCGGCCCCCGTACCGTCGGGCAGCGGGTCGTCGGTGCCGCCGGCGCGGATCAGCAGGGCGACGTCCGCGTCACCGAGTACGTACGCCACCCGCTCGCGCGGATGGCCGGGGTCCACCGGAACGTACGCGGCTCCGGCCCTCAGTACGCCCCAGAGCACCACCAGGAGGTCCACCGAGCGTTCCATCAGTACGCCGACCCGGTCGCCGGGGCGCACGCCCCGCTGCCGTAGCCAGCCGGCGACCCGGCGGGAGCGTTCGTCCAACTCGGCGTAGGACAGGGCGGATCGTTCGTCCAGGACGGCGGTGCGTGCGGCGTTGCGGCGTGCGTGTGCGGCGAACAGTTCGGGCAGGCTCGTCGACGGGACCGGCCGGGCGGTGTCGTTCCACGCGCCGACGACCACGTCCCGTTCGGCGGCCGGCACGGCGTCGGTCCGGCCCACCCGGACGTCCGGGCCGTCGGTGGTCGCCGCGAGGTGGG
>NZ_JBHXEN010000122.1:0-2660 GCF_042724695.1 Streptomyces sp. NPDC127068
ATCCCACGGCCTCGGCCGAGCCACCCCACACCCCCGGATCAACGTTCCCCGAGTGATCCAACCACCTCGAAGATCATTTCGTTAGGAGTTCTAAGCCCGCTGGCTAATCTGGGTGTTCCGCCTCGATGATCACATCGAGTCCCGTGCCGACTCCGAAGCGCTCAACATCCTCTTCGACCGACTCCTGGTCCGCATCAGCACTCCTGACAACGCCGCTGCGGCCGGCCACGGTAGGACCTGCGAACCGGTGGTGGACGCGATCAAGGGGGCGCTGACCGGCCTCCTCGTCACTCGCCACGGGCTCGGACTGACCGGTGCCGCCGCCGCACTCGAGGTCACCGCCCGCATCGTTGACCGCCTCGAGGAAGCGGCTGCCTCGGCGCGGCGCATCCCTGACGCCGCTGAGCTCCTTGGTCTGCTCCCCCGCCGCCATCCGTGAAGTCAGCCGTGTGGGATGCGCCATCTTCAACTTCCCTGCCACCCACCTGACCTGGGCCCTGCGTTCCGCCCGCTACTCCAGCTCACCCACCCCGGATGACGGGCGTCGAACCGCGGACCATTGAAGCCCTGCGCCCGCGTGACCCATCCGGCTTGAACGACGTGAACGGTGTCCGGTTCCACCCGCAGGTGCCCCGCCCCGGTTCATCGTCTCTCGGTTAGTAGCGGCCGGTGTCCGCACTCCAACGTCGATAGCCCTTAGCCCATTGCCTCATTCCGGCGGCGCGGTGGGCAAGGCCTGGGTGGGGTGGTCGGGACGCCAGTGCTTCCAGTTGGTGCGCGCGTCGCCGCAGGCGCTGACGGACCTGGTCGGCTGCGTGTTCGGGTGAGCAGCCTGTGGTGTGCGCGAGGACGAGAACGAGGTTGTGGACCTCGCCGCCGGTGGCCTCCTGGTGCCATGAAGCCAAGTCATTTCTCCAGCCGACGACGTCTGCGGCCGCGTCGAGCAGTTGCTGATGCCACGGGTGGGTGAAGAGATGGTCGGGCAGCGACTGTCCTTCGAAATGGTCCGCCACCTCTGCTGCCTCGCGTACAGCCCCGACCGTCCTTCGCATACGGATGTAGTCCCGTTCTGACGGGACTATGCGAAGCCGTCGCTGCCGGCACTCTGTAGCCAGTGCCTGGAGGTACTCCTGCACCTGGCCGGCGAATCGTTCACGCACCGGCGCGGCCATCGAGTGCGTGGTCATCTCGTACAGGTCACTGAAGGCCGACAGCAGTCCGGATGGCGTCTCTAAGCATCCGCCGCGGGCAGGGTTGCTGCCGGACACCGCTGAGGCCAATCCGGACAGCAGGCTTCGGTGGTCGATGTCGGGCTGTGTGTCGAGATGGTCGTCGAGTTGGAAGGCGACGGCGAGCCAACTGGCCACGACGCTGACGGTTTCCTCCCGCGCGCGTGGATGGGTGCGCGAAGCCAGGGTGCCGAACCTCGCCCTTCGAAATCGGACGGCCGCTGCGTTCTCGTCAAGCAGACCGTATCGAGCGCACCAGGCAAAGGCGCATTCGTCCGAGGCAGTCTCCGGGGACACCGGGCGCGAGTGCGGCAATGTACTTCCTTCCCTCGGGACCAGACTTGAGTATGAGCCCCTTCGAGGAGAAACCACCCCGACATCCCGAGAGATCCCAGTCGCGAGGTGTGGTCCCGGCCAACCAGCACCGGTTCATGCATGCGCGAGACGTGGGCGGTTGTGTGGCCAGGCCCAAGTACGACGACTTGCGGAGGGTGAATCGATGTAGATGCGCAGTGGGCGTTGGCTCTGTCCGGCGATCAGCCAAGGGATCCGGACCTGGGACCACGTACGGCTGACGTGTCACGGTGCAGTGTCGCCTCTGTGAAATGGCCAGATCTGTTGGAACGGACATTCGCTCCGTAGGTCTGCCGTGCGCCGGTGGATTGACTACGTGGCGGCCACGAGGCGGGCGGCCTCTACTGTCTTGGGCGCGGCTGTTCGTCTGATGCCTTTCCCGGAGCCGGATGTCCGTCGGGTGTGCCGACGAAGGCAGATGGCCCAGGTGTCAACGGCCGGGATCGTGCGTCCAGCTCCCGCAGTGAAGTAACGCTGGCATCTTGGGAGCTGCTCGTGGTCGCCAGCTCCAGGCCGCCAGCGTCGCCTACGCCTGGCTGTCCGGGCGAACGCTCAGGTCACACCGGGGCTGCTCCGGCGCGGGTCGAGCGCGCCGATCGACAGCAGCGAGCTGACCCACCTCTCGTTCTTCATCGGCCGGCTTTGTCCTCGCCATGCCGGATCTCCGTCATGACCGGAGCCACGTCGCATCTCGTCCTCGCGAGCGGAGGCAACTGTTCTACTGCCCGGTGGCGTGCAGAAGGTGGACCGACTCCTGCTCCCTTGGATCGGTGCGCGCTACCACGACCAAAACGGCTTCTTCGTCCGTGACGGGCATGTGGGGAGTGTCTGCGGGAATGAAGACCATGTCGCCGGGCGCGAGGTCGTCGTGCGTGTGGAGGCCCTCGCCATGCCAGATCTGGTGATGCCCGCTGATGACGTAGATCGCGGATTCGTGGCCGGCGTGGGTGTGGGGCTCGCCCGGGACCGGGCTCCGTCCCATGTACGGGGACGTCTACCTCGGAATCCCGCTGCACTTCACCGGAGGCAAGGCCGTACCGGCCCTGCCTCCCCTCACGCTTTGCGAACGCCTGTGTC
>NZ_JBHXEN010000123.1:0-2490 GCF_042724695.1 Streptomyces sp. NPDC127068
GCCGGAGGCGGGCGCGCCGGCAACCTGTGCCGCTGGCCGAGCCGTCCAGGGCGACGGTCCCGCCACATCCCGTCCAGCAGCCTTCGCCTCGACCCGTCGCAGGGGGGACGAGGCGGCCCAGCGGTTTTCGTGTTCGGCTACGGCGGGCACGCACCGCTTCCCCGCGGCAGGGAGAGTTGTTCGACCATCTCGTGGTACCGCGGCACGGCGATCTGGCGAACCGCGACGAAATCGCTGGCCGGCGTCGCCCGGAACTCGTCCGTCACAGGAGACCGTACCCGCGTGCGTGGCCCCTCAGGCAGACCCGTCACACCGTGGGCTTGGCGGCGGGCCAGGTCGTCAGGACATCGGAATCGTCCTCTCCCGCGGCACCGGTGGCGAGCACCAGGGTGGCGCCCGTGTCGGACGTGGTGCAATCGGGGACGGCCCGCAGTAGGGCCTCGCTGTCCGGCACGTGCGAGCGGGTGGTCAGGGCCAGCTTCCCCAATGGCGATGAGGGAGCTCCGGTACCGGTACTGCCCATTCCATCGTGCGGGAGCAGGACCGTGACTCTGCAGCCGCGGCGGCGATTCGGGCCTGTTGTGGGACATCGGGTACGCGGCCACCGTAGGGCCGCTGTCTCCACCGTGACGGCAGACCATTCGATGAAGCGCGGTTCACCCCAACAAGCGATCTGTAGCGACAGCCATCGCTGGGTATCCTCAGCTGGAACGCCGGTGCGCGCGTCGTGGCCCCTCCCCCGCGAGCCGCCCCCGATCCCGACTCCGTGCCCCGGCGGTCCACCACGTTCCCGGACAGTCGGCCGAACACTCACGGAATCTGATCAGGGAGGTCTTCCGACATGCTGATCCGTCTCCTCTCACTGGCGAGCCGCAGCCGTCTCCTCAAGTCCTGCATGGCCGCCCTGCTGCACCGCATCGACCTCGCGAGCCACCGTCTCTCCCATGGCCGGTGGATGCCCACCCGGCTGCTCCTGCCCACGGTGCTCCTCATCACCAACGGCTCACGAACCGGCGCACCCCGTACCGTTCCGGTCATCAGCGATCTCGGCGCGGACGGCACCTTCCTGATCATCGGCAGCAACTACGGACGCCCCCAGCACCCGGCCTGGACGTCGAACCTCCTGCTTGACCCCCGCGCCGTGATCATCCACGCACGCCGCGCAGTGCCCGTGACAGCCCGTCTCCTCAACGGCACCGAGAAGACGCTCCACCACGCCAGGATCACCGCGCTCAACCCCCTCTTCGACACCCTGGAAGCCAACGCCAAGCGCACCTTCCGCGTCTTCCTGCTGCTGCCTAAACCCGTGCCGGACGACCTCCCTGCCGGCCCCTCCGTACAGAACTACCAGCCGGCAGCACCTGAACCGGCGCCCGCGGACCCGACCGTGTGGCACCCGGGCTCCTTCCCAGGCGGGACACCATGACGCCGTGTCGTACCGCGCGAGCGGAACGGATGACCCGACCTGCGGACCACCTCCTCCCGCCGGTAGGGCTCCATGATCCAGGCTGACGGCTTCTGGGTTTCTCCGCGGGGTTCTTCCTCCTGCTGATCCACTGCTGGGACGGCACCGGATAGCGCTGCTTCCTCTCAACCGCCCCGGACACCTGGGAGCATCGGAGCCCCCGGCACATCCTCAGCCGCCGGTGATTTCCCTGCGGGGGGGCGCCCGACCACCGTCGCCACCCAGGTAGTCGCCGGCCGCACGGAGCGCCGCGCACGACTACATCGGCCCGGGCGAGCCCCGCGTAGTCTGGAACGACGAGCAGGCCCGCGCCGAACGGGTCGGCCGCGTGGACTGAGGCTGTCCCGTGGCGCAGGCTGCATCGGGCGGTGCTGGACGAGCTTGGCGCCAGGGGCGAGCTGGACTGGACGTCCGCGATCGTCGATGCTGCCTCGGGGCGTGCGAAAAGGGGGGCTCGCTGACCGGGCCGAATCCAGTCGATCGCGGCAGGAAAGGCAGCAAACTCCACGTGCTGTCCGAGGCCCAGGGCCTGCCGCTGGCCGTCGCGGTGTCCGGCGCGAACCTGCACGATAGTCAGGCGTTCAAGCCGTTGTTCCTGGGCATTCCCGCCGTCCGCTCCCGGCGCGGGCCACGTCGGAGGAAGCTGGTGAAAATCCGCGCGGACAAAGCGTACGTACCACTCCGCGGAGCGCCTCCGCTGGCTCCGCGGCCGCCATCTCATCGCGAGGATCGCCCGTCCCAGTATCGAGTCCGGCGAGCGGCTCGGTCGGCACCGCTGGAAGATCGAGCGGTCCATCACCTGGCTCTTCGGCCACCGCCGCCTCACCGTCCGGTGCGAACGAAAGGGCAGCCACTTCCTTGCCTTCCTCGGCCACGCCGCAGCCCTGACCTGCTACAAGAGACTCGCGAAACTCACCACGTGAGACATCCTCTAAGAACTCCTAACGAAATGATCTTCGAGGTGGTTGGATCACTCGGGGAACGTTGATCCGGGGGTGTGGGGTGGCTCGGCCGAGGCCGTGGGA
>NZ_JBHXEN010000124.1:0-2457 GCF_042724695.1 Streptomyces sp. NPDC127068
TCCGGGTGGCCGGTGGGCCGACCACCGGACCGTCGTCAACGGTGTGTTCTACCGGACACGGACCGGGATTCCCTGGCGTGACCTGCCCGAACGCTACGGATCATGGCAGACCGTGTACGAACGCCACCGCCGCTGGTCGGCGGATGGCACCTGGTCGAAGATCCTGCGGGCGCTTCAGGCCGGTGCCGATTCCACCGCTCCGGACGTGGACGGCGCGTGGGCGGTCAACGTCGACTCCACGACCTGCCGGGCCCACCAGCACGCGGCCGGAGCCCGGCACGCGTCCCCGGCCGACCACCCCGGAAAAGGGGCGGGACCCGTGTGGACCCAGAGGGCCGCGAGGCCCTGGGACGCTCCCGGGGCGGACTGCCGAGTAGCCGGGAGGAATCTCACCTCCCGGCTCTCACAGATCCGTGCGTAACAGTCTCCCGTTACACGGCTCTTGTCGTTCTGTTCTTCAGGTCATCACGGCTGCAACGGTGCAGCGCCAGTGCGCGAACATGCGGGGATATCGTCGGGCGATCTCCTGCATCTTCGTGATGGCTTTCCGTTCAGCCACGAGCCGTTTGTACTTCTGGCGGATCCAGCGCACCAGGTAGGCATTGATGCGCATCAAGAAGGGGTTCAGCTCCCACGGCCTGAACCGGCCGTAGTAGTTGATCCAGCCGGCCACGACAGGGTTGATCCTGCGGGCAAGCTCCTTGAAGGAAAGATCGGAGCGGGTGTGCAAGTGCCAGGAGCGCACTTCCCGTCCCATCTTGTTCAGGGCGTCCCTGCTGACAGCGGGATCGAACGACTGGAATGACTTGCCGTAGCGATCCCGGTTCTGTCTGGCTCGGAACGTGTAGCCGAGGAAGGTGAACGCCGTGTGCTCGAAGGAGCCACGACGTCTGCCGTCTTTGCAGTACACGAGCCGGGTCTTGGCCGGGTGCAGGTGCAGTCCGACCTCGGCCATCCTGTCCATGAGCGCGGCCAGTACCTGCCGGGCCTGGCGCTCGGTGACGCAGTGCAGGACAGCGTCGTCCGCATACCGTTCGAACCAGATGTTCGGGAACTCCCGCGCCATCCAGGTATCGAACGCATAGTGCAGGAACAGGTTCGCCAGCACGGGAGAGACCGGCGCCCCTTGCGGGGTTCCACACTCCCGTTCCAGCAGAGAACCGTCGGGCATGGCGAGCGGCGCGTGGAGCCACCGCCGCACATACAATTTCACCCAAACGGCGTCAGTGTGAGCTTCCACCGCCTTGACCAGCAGGTCCCAGGGCACGCTGTCGAAGAACTTGGTGATGTCGAACTCCACCACCCAGTCCCGCTTCCAGCAGCGCTCCCGGCACCTTTCCACTGCGTCCAGGGCGGACCGTCCGGGCCGGTATCCGTAGCTGTCGGGGTGGAAAATCGGTTCCACCCTTCGCATCAGATGCCGGGCCACAACGGTCTGGGCAACACGATCGGCGACAGCCGGAATACCGAGCATTCTCGTGCCGCCGCCATGCGGCTTGGGAATCTCTACCGCGCGCACCGGCGGCGGGAAGTAAGAGCCCGACGACATTCGGTTCCAGACCTTATACAGGTTGCTCTTCAGGTCCTTCTCAAAGTCCTCGATGCTCTGCCCGTCCACACCGGGTGCGCCCTTGCTCGCCCTGACTTCCTCCCACGCCTCTTTGACTTCCCATTTCGAGATATCAAACGGCTTGATCTGAGACTTCAACTGGCCCATCGCACTCCTCCCGGACGAAGTCCGGTTGATGTGATCAACACAGTCACGAACGACCCGGCCCCTTCGCTCCACCCCCGTTACAGGGGCTTCGTCACTACTACGAGCCGGTCCGCCAGCAGGTCCCGCGTCGGTACTCGACCCCTTGCGGTGTCCGCCGCTTGGGGCACTCCCTATCCCCCGCGGCGTGGCGGGGCGTGTCGGGACCTGCCTTCTCCTGTTCCATGCGAGAGCAGCAGACTGGACTCGCGTCGCCTACATGCCGGACACCACCTGGCCAATAAACGGGCACCCGCCAGGCTCATCCCGGGATTCTGGTCACACCCCGGTTTCGATGCCGCCTTAATCTTTTTCGACACGTCAGCAGCGATTCACTTGCGTTCGCCTTTCCAGTCCCCACCTGACGCCTCTTACGACGCCTTTTCCTCATCGCTCACCACGACGGTCTTCAGCCAACGCAGCATGAGGCGGTTTGGAGCCTCCCCCCGCAGGGCGACTCCGAAGGGCCAAACCTTCATCTCTCGCAGAGCACCATTCCCAGAAGTTGTCCTACTGCCAACTCCCTTTCATGTTCAGGACACAAGACCAGCAAGATCCACCTCCTGGCGGACGACCGCTGCCGACCCCTGGTCTGGCTGACCTCCCCCGGCCAGCGCGGCGACAGCCCGATGTTCATCCCGCTCATGAAGGCCCTGAACATAGCCCGCACCGGAGCCGGGCGCCCCCGCACCCGACCGGACCGG
>NZ_JBHXEN010000125.1:0-1960 GCF_042724695.1 Streptomyces sp. NPDC127068
GGCGGATCTTGATGATCCGCCTCCTGCGCCGGTGGGCGCCTGCTCCCATCGCGCACCTGCTGGGTCCGGTGCCCTCGGCCGTGCACCGCGTCCTGACCCACTAGCATCTGGCCGGCTCACCTACCTGGACCGTCCGACCGGCTGGACCAAACGCCGCTACGAACGCGGCAGGTCAGGCGAGTTTGGCGCACATGGACATCAAGAAGCTGGGCAACATCCACGACTGCGCGGCCACAAGACCCTCGGATGGCGGGCCGGCCCGCCAGCTGCGTCCCTAACCTCACAGGGCAGCACACCGCTTCAATCCTCGCGAGGCCACAGCGCCGCGAAGTGATCCAGGGCCTCGCTCCGAACCCCTTCAGGGGCGCTCTCAAGGCATGCCTCCAGCATCAGAGGCGCCTCCACTCCCACCGCTGCCCTGACCACAGCGTCGTAAGGGTCCATCTGCTCGGCGAACACGAGCGCCACAGCATGTGCCACCCCTCTAGCAGGCAGCATCCGGCCTGCGAGTCGTGCAGCTACCGCCGCCCGGACCCCTCCGAGGAAGGGCTCACCGGATGCGGCCCGCATACGCCGCGCCAACTCCTCTTCGCCCGGCAGTTCGTACTTCTCAAACATGGTTGGCACCCTCTCTCGTCTCACCCGGCACCTGACCGGGACTGGCGCGGTGGCTTCCGATCCGTTTCCAATCCCCGACCCTCCGATCAGCAAGTCGGTCGGCTCGTCGCCGCCCTCTCTGCGGACTGGTATCGCGCTGCTGCCCCGACTACCGGCCGGGACAGCGACGTTCCCGGCACCGACCGGGAAGGTACCCACCGGTGGCGTCCGCGTGCGGAATGTCACCCGACCAGTGGACGGACAGAGTGCCTCCGTCCCCGGACGCCGGCTGACGTGTCAGCCCTCGCTCCGAACCACGGGCCCGGCGGCGTTCCTATGAGGGCGCGGTGCTGGTGAACTCCGCCGTGAATGCCTCGGTGAAGTCCTTGAGGTCATCCGGATTGCGGCTGGTGATCAGCGTGCTGCGTCCCGCGCGGCAGACGCGCACCGGCTCGTCCACCCAGGTGCCGCCCGCGTTGAGGACGCCGGTGCGCAGGCTGGGCCAGGAAGTGAGGGTGCGGCCCCGGACAGCATCGGCCTCGATCAGTGTCCAGGGGGGCGTGACAGGTGGCCGCCACCGGCTTGCCCACCTCGAAGAAGAAGCGGACGAACCCGACGGCGGCGGTGTTCAGCCGCAGGGTGCCCGGATTCGTGACCCCGCCAGGCAGCACCAGCGCTCCGTACGCTCCGAGGGCCGCCTGGTCCACGACCTCGTCCACCGAGAAGGTGTCCCCCGATCGAGGTGGTGGAACGCCTGGAACTTCCCCTTCTCCATGGAGACCAGCACCGGCGTACCGCTCGAGCCGCGCCGGGTCGCGGTGTCGCTGGTGGCGGCGCTTGCCGAAGTACCAGCTCGTCCTCGGCGGGCCGAGGGCGTCGACCTCGCCGGCCGCACCGTGCACTATGCGGACCGGAGGGCTGTGCGGGGCCGCTGCGCCACGACCGGATCGTTCTCGCCGACGGCAGCGTCAGCAAACGACTGCCGGTGCCCGGCGTCGCCGAGCATGCATCGAGCTGTCGGCGCACGAGGAGCCCGCCGCCCGGCGAACCTTCGTGGTGGTCGGCGCCGGCTACACGGGTACGGGGGTCGCGGCGAGTCCGGGGACGACCCGGTCCAGATCCTCGACGCTACCGCGCGACGTACGGGTCCCCCACGGGGCGAGGGTGCCGTCGTTCTTTAGTCAGGTGAGAAGGCGGCTCGCGGTGTCCGCGTCGAGCAGCACCAGGTCCGCGTCTCCCGCGTGACGCCTCGTAGGTCCGCTGGGAATGGGCCCGGCGGTGTTCGTCCCGGAGGACTGTCCCGGTCGGCAGTCGCTCGGATGGTCTGCTCATCCGCACCGTCCGGCCGGATCGGGCAGCTGTC
>NZ_JBHXEN010000126.1:0-1940 GCF_042724695.1 Streptomyces sp. NPDC127068
CACCACCACCCACGGACACCTCCACCACAACGGACGCACCGACCACCAACTCAAAATCCGCGGCCACCGCATCGAACCCACCGAAATCGAGGCCGTACTGACGGAGCATCCGGGAGTCTCACGAGCGGTCGTCGTCGCCCGGGACAGCCGCGCGGAGAGCGGCGGCCGGTACCTGGCGGCCTACGTGGTACCGAAGGACCCGGTGGACCGGCTGGACCCGATGGCGGGGAGTGCCGCGGCGGCGGACGGGGCAGCGGCCGTGCTCCCGGGTTCCGGGGCGGTGAGCGGGCCGGAGCTGCGGGCCCACGCGGCGGGGCGACTCCCGGAGTACATGGTCCCGGCGGTCGTCACGATGCTGGAGCGGCTGCCGTTGACCCCCAACGGAAAGCTGGACAGTGCCGCGCTGCCCGAGCCGGAGTTCTCCGGCGGAACGTACCGGGCGCCGCGCACCGCCCGCGAGGAAGTGCTGTGCGCCCTGTTCGCCGAGGTGCTCGGGGCCGAACGGATCGGTCTCGACGACGACTTCTTCGCCTGCGGGGGCCACTCGCTGCTCGCCACCCAGCTCGTCAGCCGCATCCGTACCGAGCTGAAGGCCGACGTACCCATCCGCACGCTCTTCGAGGCCCCGACCGTCGCCGCGCTCACCGACCGCTGGCAGGACATGGCCGCGTCCGCACGCAAGCCGCTCCGCAAGATGATCGAAAGGTGAACCCGAATGATTCCGTTGTCCTTCGCGCAGCGCCGCCTGTGGTTCATCCACCGGCTGGAAGGCCCCTCGGCGACGTACAACCTGGCCGCCGCGCTGCGGTTGCGGGGCGACCTGGACGTGGCGGTGCTGGTGGCCGCCGTACGGGACGTGGTGGGGCGCCACGAGAGCCTGCGGACCGTCTTCCGTGAGGATGGTGACGGCACCCCCTACCAGCACATCCTCCGTCCGGACGAGGCCCGCTTCGACATACCGCTGCACGAGACGGCACCCGCGGAGCTGGCGTCCGCACTCAGGGAGCACGCCCGGTACGGCTTCGACCTGTCGCACGACCTGCCGCTGCGGGCCACGCTCTTCCGTCCGGCGCCCGGCGAACACGTACTGCTGGTGACCCTGCATCACATCGTCGGGGACGGGGCCTCGATGGCTCCGCTCGCCCGTGACATCTCGGCCGCGTACGCCGCACGTCACCGGGGCACCGCGCCCGACTTCGTGGAGTTGTCCGCGCAGTACGCCGACTACACGCTGTGGCAGCGTGAACTCCTCGGGGACCACGCCGATCCCGGCAGTCTGGCCGCGCGGCAGGCCGCGTACTGGGGCGAGCACCTGGCCGGCCTTCCCCAGCCGCTCCCGCTGCCCACCGACCGGCCGCGCCCGGCGACCGCGTCCCATCACGGCCGGACCCACACCTTCGGGGTCGACCCCGGTCTCCTCACCGCGGTCGAGCGGCTGGCGCGGGAGCGGGGACTCACCGTGCCGATGGTGCTCCAGACAGCGCTCACGGTGCTGCTCCACCGGCTCGGCGCGGGGGACGACATCACCATCGGCTCGCCCATCGCCGCACGCACCGAAGAAGGTCTCGCGGACCTCGTGGGGTTCTTCGTGAACATGTGGGTGCTGCGTTCCGACCTCGGCGACGATCCCACGCTCGGCGATCTGCTGCGCCGCACCCGTGACGCCTCGCTGACCGCGTACGACCATCAGGATCTCCCCTTCGAGTACCTGGTGGACGTGCTCAACCCCGCGCGCTCGACCGCGTACCACCCGCTCTTCCAGGTGATGTTCGCGTGGCAGAACACCACACCTCCGGAACTGGAGCTGCCGGGTCTGGAGGTGACACTCGACCCGGTCGTCACGGACACCGCCAAGTGCGACCTGTTCTTCAATCTGGCGCCGGTGGCGGGCGGGGGTGCGGTCGGGGGCATCGAGTACGCGACGGACCTGTTCGACCCCA
>NZ_JBHXEN010000127.1:0-1929 GCF_042724695.1 Streptomyces sp. NPDC127068
GATCTCACCCGGCTCGATCCGAAACCCGCGGACCTTGACCTGCTCATCCGCACGCCCCACGAACTCCAACTGCCCATCCACACGCCAACGCACCAAATCACCAGAGCGATACATCCGCGCACCCGCCTCGAACGGACACGCAACGAACCGCTCCGCCGTCAAACCCGCACGACCCACATAGCCACGCGCCACCTGGGCACCAGTGACGTACAGCTCGCCCACCACACCGACCGGAACCGGCCGGAGCGCGGCATCGAGCACGTACATCCGGGTGTTCCAGGTAGGCCGGCCGATCGGGATGCTGCGCCCGTCGCCGTCGCCGCCCTGCCAGATGGAGGAGGCGACCTGGATGGTCATCTCGGTCGGGCCGTACAGGTTGAAGAGCTCGCTGTTCCACACCGTGCTGATCTCGGCCGCGAGAGCCGGGCGCAGGGCCTCACCACTCGACCAGATACGGCTGACCGCGTGGCCGGCCGGAGGGTGGGGCAGGTTAGCGAGCAGGGAGGGAGGGAACTGGGCGACCGTGACGCCGTTCTCCGCGATGAATGAGACCAGCCGCTGCGGATCCCTGACCACGTCGCCGGGGGCCACGCGGATCGCGGCGCCGGACAGCAGCGGAAGCCAGAGCTCCAGCCCCACCGAGTCGAACCGCACCGAGGTACGGAACAGCAGCACGTCCCCAGGTCCGACCGGATAGGCGTCCTGCATCCACTGCAGGTTGTTGGCCAGGCCCCGGTGCTCGACCATGACGCCCTTCGGCCGACCGGTGGAGCCCGAGGTGTAGATGACGTAGAGCGGGTTGGTCGGGGTGAGCGGGGCGGTGCGGTCGCCGTCGGTCAGGTCGGACGCGGACTGCTGTGCGACGGCCGCGCGGGTCTCCTCGTCGTCGAGAACGACGAACGGGACGCCGACGTCCAGGGCGGACAGATCGGTTCCGCGAGAGACCAGCGTCAGGACGGGCCGGGCGTCACTCAGTGTGTACCGCAGCCGCTCGGCCGGGTCGTCCGGGTCCAGCGGCAGATAGGCGCCACCGGCCTTGATCACCGCGAGCAGCCCGACCACGGTGTCGGCCGAGCGCGGTAGAGCCACTGCCACCAGCCGCTCGGGGCCGGCGCCCAGCCCGACCAAGTGCCGAGCGAGCCGGTTGGCCCGAGCGTTCAGCTCGCCGTAGGTCAGGATCGCGCCGTTGAACAGCACGGCGGGCGCCTCGGGAGTCAGCCGCACCTGTGACTCGAGCAGGGCCGCCATCGTCTCCCGACGGACCTCGGTCCCGGTGTCGTTCCAGTCGGCGAGGACCTGTTGCCGCTCAGCCTCGGTGAGCAGGTCGGCCCGGCCGACCGGCTCCGCCGGATTCCTCAGTGCTTGCTCCAGGAGCCGGACCCACCGTCCCAGGATCTGCTCGACGGTGGAGCGGTCGAACAGATCCGTCGAGTACTCCACTTCGGTCGCGATACCTGCGGGCTCGCCCGCGGCGTCATGGCGCTCGGTGAGCGAGAGAAGCATGTCGAACCGCGACGTGCCGGGGTCCACCTCGAATGCCTGAACCCGCAGCTCGGGGAGGGTGAAGTCGCCTTCGGGGGCGTTCTGGAGGACGAGCGCGACTTGGAAGAGCGGGTGGTGGGAGGTGGAGCGTTGGGGGTTGAGCAGTTCCACGAGGTTTTCGAACGGCACGTCCTGGTGTGCGTAGGCGGCCAGGCTCGCTTCCCGCACCCTGCCGAGCAGTTCGTCGAAGCTGGGGTCGCCGGAGGTGTCCGTCCGCAGCACGAAGGTGTTGACGAAGAGGCCGATCAGGTCGTCCAGCGCTTCGTCGGTGCGGCCGGCGACGCCGCTGCCGAGCGGGATGTCGGTGCCTGCGCCCAGGCGGGTGAGCAGTGCCGCCATACCGGCTTGCAGCACCATGAAGACGGTCGTGTTCGACTGTCGTGCTAG
>NZ_JBHXEN010000129.1:0-1180 GCF_042724695.1 Streptomyces sp. NPDC127068
GCGGTGCCGACGACGGTGCCGCCGATGGTCATGAGGAGGATGCCGGGGACGATGTAGGCGATGTAAGCGGCGCGGTCGGCGCTGCCGTTGCCGATGCCGGCGCTCATCACGTCGCCAAAGATGTAGACGAAGAGGAGGAGCAGCATGATCGGGGTGAGGAGGAGGTTGAGGGTCATGGAGGGGTAGCGGCGGGCGTGGAGGAGGTTGCGGCGGAGCATGGTGGTGGAGTCGCGGGTGGCGTGGGTGAGGGTGCTCATCGGGTGGTCTCCTTGCGCGGCGCGGGGGCAGTGCCGGGGGCGGGGGTGGGGGTGGGGGTGTGGGGGTTGGTGAGGGCGAAGAAGACGTCGTCGAGGTCGGGGGTGTGGAGGGTGAGTTCGTCGGGGTGGATGTTGGTGGTGTCGAGCCAGTCGAGGAGGGAGCGCAGTTCGCGGGGGTTTCCGGTGCTGGGGATGTGGAGGGTGAGGGATTCGTCGTCGGGGGTGGTGTGGGGTCGGGTGTTCCCCAGGTGAGCGGGGTGGGGGTGGGTGGCTTGGTGGAGGGTGGTGGCGGCGTGGTGGTAGGTGGTGGGGTCGGTGAAGCGGAGGCGGATGTGTCCGCCGGGGATGAGTCGTTTGAGTTGTTCGGGGGTGCCGTGGGCGGCGATCTTGCCGTTGTTGAGTACGGCGATGTGGTCGGCGAGTTGGTCGGCTTCTTCGAGGTACTGGGTGGTGAGGAAGACGGTGACGCCGTCGGTGACGAGTTCGCGGATGATCTGCCACATGTTGTGGCGGGAGCGGGGGTCGAGGCCGGTGGTGGGTTCGTCGAGGAAGATGATCCGTGGGCTGCCGACCAGGGTCATCGCGATGTCGAGGCGGCGTTTCATCCCGCCCGAGTAGGTCGCCGCGGGCTTGCGCGCCGCCTCCACCAGATCGAACCGCTCCAACAACTCCGCCGCCCTACGCCGCCCCTCGCCACGCGGCAGGCGATGCAGATCCGCCATGAGGAGCATGTTCTCCTCACCCGTGATCAGACCGTCAACCGCCGAGAACTGCCCCGTCACACCGATCACCGACCGCACCGACTGCGGTGCGCTGACCGGGTCGTGGCCGCCGACCCGCACGGCACCCGTGCCCGGGCCGGCGGAGACGAGGGTGGAGAGGATCTTCACGACGGTGGTCTTTCCCGCACCGTTCGGGCCGAG
>NZ_JBHXEN010000130.1:0-1145 GCF_042724695.1 Streptomyces sp. NPDC127068
TTCGATGTCCAAGACCTTGGTGTTCAGGTCGACCCTGAGGAGTTGATTCAGCGGGGTGTGGAGTTGGGTCTTCGGGTGGTGGCCACATGGTCACCCCGTTCGGTCGACCTCTTCGACGCCCTGATTCTTGCTGACGAGACGACCCCCACTCTCACCGGCGTCTACACCCCGGCAGCCTCACCCGGCGCATCGGTCAACAATCCCCTGGCCGCACGCGGTATCGGCACGGTCGTCAAGGCCGCCCGTGAGCGGCTTTCTCAACACCTGCCCACGTACATGGTTCCTTCGGCGATCATGGTCCTGGACCATATGCCGTTGACACCGAACGGCAAGCTGGACCGCCGTGCTCTGCCTGCTCCGGACTACGCGGCCACGGCCAGCGGCCGGGCACCTCGCACCCCGCAGGAGGAGGTGCTCTGCGGACTGTTCGCCGAGGTCCTTGGTCTGGAGCGGGTCGGCATCGACGACAGCTTTTTCGAACTGGGCGGCCACTCCCTCCTCGCCACTCGTCTGGTCAGCCGCATCCGCAGCACGCTCGGAGTCGAGCTGCCCATCAAGGACGTCTTCAGCACCCCCACGGCCGCCGGCCTGGTGACCCGTCTTTCCGACAGTGGCCGGGCCCGGACGGTGCTGGTGCCGATGGTCCGCCCCGCGATCGTTCCGCTGTCTTTCGCCCAACGGCGCCTCTGGTTCCTGCACAAGCTGGAGGGCCGCTCGGCCACCTACAACATGCCGTTGGTCCTTCGTTTGAAGGGCGAGTTGCACGCGGACGCCCTGCACGCCGCCCTGCACGACCTCATCGCCCGGCATGAATCGCTGCGTACTGTCTTCCCCGAAACCGATGGTGAGCCGCGCCAGTTGGTGCTGGACCCGCAGACCGCGCAGCTGGATTGGGAACGCCGTTCGCTCACCGAGGAGGAGCTGACCGGAGCGCTGCAGGAGGCCGCCCGCTACGGCTTCGACCTCTCCAGCGAACTCCCGGTCCGTGCCTGGCTGTTCCAGGTGGGTCCGGACGAGAACGTGTTGATGCTCCTGGTGCACCACATCGCGGGCGACGGCTGGTCGATGGGCCCACTCGCCCGCGACGTGGTCACCGCCTACACCGCCCGCACGCAGGGGTCGCAGCCCCAGTGGCCCGAGCTGCC
>NZ_JBHXEN010000131.1:0-1077 GCF_042724695.1 Streptomyces sp. NPDC127068
CTGGGGTGCTGATGCTGGTGGGACTGTCGGGTCCGTTCTGGCTTTCTGAGGCTGAGGGTGTGGTGTCCGAGACGGAAGTCGGCTTGCGCCTGTCTCATTCCAGGACGCCCGGGTCTGTTCCGTGCTTCCACGCGGGTGAACGCACGCCTGGGCGCACGCCCCAGACCGGCGGTATGCCCAGCTCATGGCTGACCGTCGTGCGTATCCGAGTGATCTGTCCGATGCCCGCTGGGAGTTGATCGAGCCGGTCCTGTCCGCGTGGCGCTACGAGCGCCACGGCCGGGCGCTGGGCTTCGGCCGCCCCGCCGAGCTCGACCTGCGCGAGATCATGAACGCGATCCTGTACGTGGACCGCACCGGCGTCCAGTGGCGCTACCTGCCACACGACTTCCCGCACTGGAACAGCGTCTACGGCTACTTCGCCAAGTGGCAGCGTGATGGCGTGTTCGTCCAGCTCAACGGCCTGCTACGGGAACTGGTGCGCGAGCGGGACGGCCGGAACACCGAGCCTTCGGCCTGTGTGATCGACGCACAGAGCATGAAGACCTCCACCAGCGTTCCCGCCACGAGCCAGGGCACGGACAACGCCAAGAAGATCGTGGGCCGCAAGCGGAGCATCGTGACCGACACGCTCGGCCTCCTGCTCGCGGTCCTGGTCACCGCGGCCAGCGTCCAGGACTCCAATGCCGGCACCCTCTTGCTCGACCGAGTCGCCGCCGACCACCCCGCGATACGTAAGACCTGGGTGGACGGCGGCTACCGCAAGCACCTCGTCGAGCACGCAGCCACCCTCGGCATCGACATGGAAATCACCACCCGCAAGCCAGGGAGCAGGGGATTCACCCCGATACCCAAGCGTTGGGTGGTGGAGCGGACCTACGGCTGGCTCATGCTGAACCGCCGCCTGGCCCGCGACTACGAGACCCTCCCGTCCCGCTCCGAAGCCATGATCCACCTGGCCATGAGCGACCTGATGGCCCGCCGCCTGACCAGCGAGAGCACCATCTCCTGGCGCGACCCGACATCACCGGATCAAGCTCGCATAACAGGATGAAAGAACGGGAGGAAACGACCTCT
>NZ_JBHXEN010000132.1:0-1023 GCF_042724695.1 Streptomyces sp. NPDC127068
GCCCTCGAGTACGGCGAACAGTGCATTTCTTATGGTGAGTTGAATGTGCGGGCGAACCGGTTGGCGCACTGGTTGATTGGTGAGGGTGTTGGTCCCGAGCGGTTGGTGGCGTTGGAGCTACCGCGTTCGGTGGATCTGGTGGTGGCGGTGCTTGCGGTGCAGAAGGCTGGTGGTGCCTATTTGCCGGTTGATCCGGCGTATCCCCGTGAGCGCCGGGAGTTCATGCTGCGTGACGCGGCTCCGTTGCTGGTCTTGGATGCGCAGTCGATGACCCGGGACGTGTCCGGGCTGCCGGACACTGACCCGGGCGTTGTGGTCGAGCCCGGCCATCCGGCGTATGTGATCTACACGTCCGGCTCCACCGGCACTCCCAAGGGCGTCGTTGTTACCCATCGTGGGGTGTCGAGTCTTGCGCGGGCGCAGCGGGATCGCCTGGGTGTGGGTGCGGGTAGTCGGGTGCTGCAGTTCGCGTCCCCGAGCTTCGACGCCGCGGTCTGGGAGTTGGTGGTCGCCTACTCCTTTGGTGCCACGCTGGTGGTCCCGGACGGCGACCGCATGGTCGGCGAGGCATTGCAGGAGCTGCTGGCGGAGCGGCGCATCACCCACGCGCTGATCCCGCCCTCGGTGGTGGGCACCCTCTCGCCGGCCGCCGCTGAGGAGCTCACGGGCTTCCGGTGTCTGGTCGTCGGCGCCGAGGCGGCGCCGCCGGAGTTGGTGGCGCGGTGGTCGCGGGGCGGGCGGCTTGTGGTGAACGCGTACGGGCCGACGGAGTCGACTGTCTGTGTGTCGATGAGTGGCGCGCTCACTGGTGATGGTGTGGTGCCGATTGGGCGTCCGGTAGTTAACACGCGGGTGTTTGTGCTTGATGCTGTGCTTCGGCCGGTTCCGGTTGGTGTGGTGGGTGAGCTGTATGTGTCCGGTGAGGGCCTGGCGCGTGGCTATGTGGGTCGTGCGGGTTTGACGGCGGAGCGGTTCGTGGCCAGCCCGTTCGAGTCCGGTGCGCGGATGTATCGCTCTGGTGAC
>NZ_JBHXEN010000133.1:0-1003 GCF_042724695.1 Streptomyces sp. NPDC127068
CCGAGGACGCCGGTCCGGGGCGGCGGGCGGATCGACGTACGCGGGGCGCTCCTGCTCGGCGGCGGCCTCGGCGCGGTCCTCGCGTACGCCACCCTCGGCGGGGACTCCGGGTGGCTGTCCGGCGGCATGGTCGTTCTGTTGGGGACGGGTGTCGCGGCGCTGGCCGGCTGGGTGTCCCTCGCCCTGCGGACCGAGGAGCCGATCGTCGACATCCGGGCCCTCAGCCGCCCGATCGTGCTGACGCTGCTGGCCCTGTTGCTGGCCGCGGGGTCGTTCCGGAGCATGATGCAGCTGACGGGGCTCGTCGCCCAGGTGCCGCCGGACCTCGGTGTCGGCTACGGGCTCGGCGACGGCGGGGCGGTCGCCGTACTGCTCGCCACCCCCTCGTTCGGCATCCTCGTCGGCGGCACGCTCGCCGGCCGGCTCGCGGTGCGGTTCGGCTCCGCGCCGCCCCTCCTCGGCGGTATCGCCCTCGGGGCGGTCGCGACCCTCGCGATGCCGGCCGGGGTCTCGGCCCTCCCACCGGCGATCGCCTGCGGCGCCGCGCTCGGCACGGCCGCCGGTGCGATCGCCGCGTCCGGCTACAACCTGGCGACCGGTCTCGCCCCGCCCGAGCGGCAGGGCACGGTCTCCGGCCTGGTGTCGGTCGTCCTCGCCCTCGGATCGGTGGTCTTCAACGTCGCCGGAGGCGAAGTCCTCAAGGCCACCCGGGCCCACGGCGTCCTCGCCGACGGCGCCCCGGTGAGCACGGCGACCGGAGTCCACCTCTACATCCTCATGGCCGCGGCACTGTTCGCGCTCGCCGCCGTCCCGGTGATCGCGCTCCTGCGCAGCCCCGCACGGCTCCGGAAACCGCCCCCCGAACCGGCGGAGGGCCCGGCCCCCGACCAGGTCGCGCGTGCGTAGGAGACAGCTGCCCGATCCGGCCGGACGGTGCGGATGAGCAGACCATCCGAGCGACTGCCGACCGGGACAGTCCTCCGGGACGAACACCGCCGGGCCC